>JAQBNN010000053.1 GCA_028288505.1 Segetibacter sp.
GACTGTTCGATCTGTATTCTTTATATTAAATTCAGCTGATACTTTCGTGAGGTTCTTCAATGCTGGTTTAGCGGCATCCATCAACTTCCAATCGAGCTGCGTTTCAAGTCCATGATCCTGCACTTCGGTATTGTACAACTTCACCTCTTCAGAAGCAGGCTGTTTGTACAAGATTGACGACAGGTCAAGGTTCTTAAGCTTCCAATGTTTTATCTCGGGAGTTACCTCCAAACAATCAACCTGGCCCACCATTTCTTCAACAGTTCTAAAGCCAAGCTCAGCCATTACTTCGCGAAACTCTTGCGTAAGGAACTTAAATAAGTTTACCACATGTTCAGCATCACCTGTAAAACGCTTACGCAATTCAGGGTCTTGTGTCGCCACACCAACAGGGCAAGTATTTAGGTGACATTTACGCATCATAATACAACCTTCAACAACCAACGCTGCAGTTGCAACACCCCACTCTTCAGCACCTAATAGGGTTGCTATTGCAATGTCTCTACCTGTTTTAAGCTGGCCATCTGTTTGAACAACAACGCGGCTTCTTAATTTATTTTTCACCAATGTTTGATGGGTTTCGGCTAGACCTAATTCCCATGGCAAACCTGCATGTTTAATTGAGGTGATTGGCGATGCACCTGTACCACCATCATGACCAGAAATAAGAATTGCATCTGCTTTTGCTTTTACAACACCTGCTGCAATTGTTCCAACACCTGCTTTAGAAACAAGCTTTACACTTACTCTTGCAGCACGGTTAGCATTCTTTAAATCAAAGATCAATTGAGCCAGATCTTCAATAGAGTAAATATCATGATGTGGAGGTGGAGAGATTAAACCAACACCAGGTGTAGCATGACGAACCTTACCAATCCACTCATCTACTTTATGTCCCGGCAGCTGTCCACCTTCACCAGGCTTAGCACCTTGTGCCATTTTTATTTGAAGCTCCTCAGCCATAGTTAGGTAGTAACTTGTTACACCAAACCTTGCAGAAGCGACTTGCTTTATAGATGAACGAAGAGAGTCCCCGTTCTCTAACCTATCATACCTCATTTCATCTTCACCACCTTCACCTGTATTGCTTTTACCGCCTAAGCGGTTCATGGCGATAGCTAATGTTGAGTGAGCTTCGTGTGATATAGACCCAAAGCTCATAGCACCGGTAGCAAAACGCTTCCAAATGTTCTCTGCTGGCTCTACTTCATCGAGTGAAATAGGTTTACGATTAGGTTTAAATTGAAACAGGCTTCTTAGTGTGCAGGCCTTTTCACTTTGATCGTTTACAAGCTTCGAATACTTTTTGAAGATGTTGTAATCGTTCATTCTTGTTGAGTATTGCAACAAGTGAATTGTTTGCGGATTAAAGAGGTGAAACTCACCAGTTTTTCTCCACTCAAACACACCGCCTTCACGCAGCCTTTCAAAAGGAACTTCTCTTTTGCTAAAAGCTACCTGGTGCTTTGCAAGGGTTTCTCTTGCGATCTCATCTAAACCAATTCCCTGGATACGTGAGGTCGCTCCTGTGAAATATTTATCAACTACTGTTCTATTTATACCAACGATCTCAAAAATTTGCGCTCCCTGGTAAGACTGTAATGTCGAGATCCCCATTTTAGAGAAAACCTTCAACAATCCATCGTTAACAGCCTTTATATAGTTCTTCTTTAAAACCTCTGGATCTTGTGGAGTAACAAGTTTATTAGAAAGTTTCATATCCCTAATACTTGACAGTACGAGATAAGGGTTTATTGCTGTTGCACCAAAACCAATTAAACAAGCAAAGTGATGTACTTCCCACACGTCTCCTGCCTCTACAATTAAACCTACCTGTCCGCGATAACCTTTACGAATAAGGTGGTGATGAACGGCAGCTGTTGCTAATAAAGAAGGTATAGGAGCATGATCGGAATCGATAGCTCTGTCTGAAAGAATAATCACTTTAAATCCGTCCTCAACAGCATCAACCGCATAGCGGCATAAGCGCTCTAAACCTTTTTGCATCGATCCTGGCTGACCATTTGCAACAAAGTATGCCTGCAAGGTTTTTGCTTGAAACATGCCTGTATCAATACTCCTGATTTGTTCCAATTCATGATTGGATAAAACAGGATGCTTTAAAGCTACACTGTGACAATCAAGAGGATCTTCAACAAGGAGATTTCCATTGCTACCTGCAAAGGTGGCCAACGACATTACCAATCTCTCCCGAATAGGATCAATTGGCGGATTTGTAACCTGAGCAAACAGTTGTTTGAAGTAACTGCTTAAGTGCTGAGGTTGATCACTTAGAATAGCTAAAGGAACATCAGTACCCATAGAACCAATTGGCTCTTTACCCTCCAGAGCCATTGGCGCTATAATTACATCAAGGTCTTCAGTGGTATAACCAAATGCTTTTTGGTATTTAAAGATCTGCTCATGCTCAAGGTGAGTAAATAAGACACGTGGTTCAGGCAACTCTTCCAGTCTTATTTTGTATTTGTTTAACCACTCACCATAAGGCTTTTGTGAACAAATTGTTGCTTTCAATTCAGTATCACTAATAATCTTCCCTTGCTCCAAATCAACTACAAACATTTTACCTGGTTGTAGTCTTCCATTCTCTTTTATCATTGCCGGATCTACAGGTAACACACCTGTTTCAGATGCAAGGATAACCCGATCGTCATGGGTGATGCAAAACCTTGAAGGACGTAAGCCGTTCCTGTCAAGTGTTGCACCTATAATTCTACCATCAGTAAATGATATTGAAGCAGGGCCATCCCATGGTTCCATAAAGCAAGCATGAAATTCGTAGAAAGCTTTCTTTACAGGATCCATTTGTTCGTTGCCATCCCATGCTTCAGGTATCAGCATCATCATTACATGTGGTAAAGATCTTCCTGTTAGAGTAAGCAGCTCAATCATATTATCCAAGCATGCAGAATCCGATTGACCTTGTGTTACCACAGGTAGTATCATATCCATTTCTTCTTTGCTGAAGTATGGGGATACAAAACCTTTCTCACTTGTCTTTAACCAGTTAAGGTTGCCTTGCAATGTATTGATCTCACCATTGTGAGCGATGTACCTGAACGGTTGCGCCAACTTCCAGGAAGGGAAGGTATTGGTAGCAAACCTTGAGTGGACAAGACCAAATGCAGACACCACTCTTTTATCACTTAATTCAGGATAGTAAGTTCGAAGTTGACTACTTGTTAACTGGCCTTTGTAAATAACAATTTTATAGCTAAGCGAGGCCATGTAAAAGCCTACCGCATCTTTTCTTACTGTATTATTTATTGTGTGACTAGCAAAAGTGCGAAGCACAAAAAGTTTTCTTTCAAACTCATCAGGGTTGGATATAAGATCAGGGCAGGCAACAAAAACTTGTTCAATTTCAGGCTCTACTGATAACGCTTCGGCCCCTATATTTTCGGTATCAACAGGCACTTTACGGTAATGTAAAATTTCCAACCCAAGCTTCTCGGCACTCCTATTAAATATTGCCCTGCATTCTTCGCGCAATGGAAGATCTTTAGGAAAGAAAATAACACCAGTAGCATACCTGCCAAACGAGGGCAATTGCACGCCATGCTTCAAGCATTCATCAAAGAAGAATTCATGTGGCATCTGTATAGTTATACCTGCACCGTCTCCTGTATTGTTCTCACAACCACATGCACCGCGGTGCTCCATGTTCTCCAATATTGTAAGGGCATCAGAAACAATCTGGTGGCTCTTGTTGCTTTTAATGTTTGCAACAAAGCCAATTCCGCATGCATCGTGCTCAAATTCCGGAGAATATAATCCCTCGTTTGCCATGTATGAAATTTTTGTAGTGAATAGTGAAATGTAAGTAGTGAGCCGTTAGTTGCGAGTATGTTCTCTCCTCTTCATCTCTCGTACTTCATAGTTCTTTATGATACAAGCTTTAGTTATTTATGGCGTCATCGTTGCGTCGCAATCACTTTATCAGCATATCATTGAGCAGCCTTTATAAATGCAAAATAAAAAATGTAAAATGTAAAAATTGGAACACTTTATTCTTTGCATTTTAAATTTTACATTCAACCTTTTCAATTTGCTCAATATTGTTAAATAAGTACAAGTGAGTGACACAACGATGTTTAATAGCAGCACTATAGTTTGCACCAAAGTAAACTACTAAACAAGGTAACCAAACAGCGTATCATCTTTATTTAGTTCAGTATAAATGAACTTCGATCTATTCAAATTGGCAAGCAATGTTTCGTAATCTTTCTTTGATTGAAGTTCTATTCCAACTAAAGCCGGCCCCTTTTCTTTGTTATGCTTTTGCATGTACTCGAAACGTGTAATATCATCTGTTGGACCTAACACATGATTTACAAATTCTCTTAAAGCACCAGGGCGTTGTGCAAAGCTAATAAGGAAATAATGTTTCAATCCTTCGTATTGAAGTGACCGTTCTTTTATCTCCTGCATGCGATCGATATCGTTGTTGCTACCACTTACGATGCACACAATATTTTTGCCTTTGATGCTGTCTTTATAATCATCTAAAGCCGCAATTGATAAGGCGCCGGCAGGCTCAACAACAATTGCATCTTCATTATATAACTTTAATATTGTAGAACAAACTTTTCCTTCTGACACAAGATGCATTTCATCTAAAACATCTTTGCAAATTGAAAAAGTTATATCGCCAACACGCTTTACTGAAGCGCCATCAACAAAGCGTTCTATGTTCTCAAGTGTAACGGGCTTTCCAGCGTTCAGTGCAGCTTTCATTGACGGAGCACCTTCCGGTTCAACACCTATAATTTTTGTTTGCGGTGAAACAGTTTTAAAATATGAACCCACACCTGCAGACAAACCGCCTCCACCAACTGGTATAAAAATATAGTCGATAGCAGAGAGCTCTTCAAATATCTCTACACCCACCGTTGCCTGTCCTTCAATAATTTTATAGTCATCAAAAGGAGGAATGAAAGTCATTCCATTTTCAATAGTATATTTTTTTGCAGCAATGCAACAATCGTCAAACGTGTCGCCTGTAAGTATCACTTCAACTTTATCGTCGCCAAACATTTTTGTTTGCTGCACTTTCTGGTTGGGAGTTATCACCGGCATGAAAACAACACCTCTAATATTTAGCTTCTTACAAGAATATGCAAAGCCTTGGGCATGGTTACCAGCACTTGCGCACACAACGCCACAATCAACCTTTTCAGCAGGTAAGCTGCTAATCATATTGAAAGCACCCCTGATCTTATAAGAACGAACAACCTGCAGATCCTCTCTTTTTAAAAAGATATTACAACCGTATCTTTTTGATAAGTGAGGATTAAAAACAAGTGGCGTTTTAATCACCACTTGTTTTATTCTTTCAGTTGCTTTTCTAAAATCTAAAGCACCTAATGTATTTGTGTTTCCTTGCATAATTATATTGATGGAACTATACAGTTACTTCTTCTAATTCTTCTTGTGTAGCTTGTGCCTTTACAGGAGCGGGCTGGTTTTCTGGCCTTAAACTTCTTACAGTTTTACCAGCTTGCCATAGTTCACTATCATGAAGTTCTTTAAGTTCTATTTCAAGCTTCTCGCGGTAGTCAGCTTTACTGTTACTTTCAATTGATTTGGCAGCTTCTTTACCGCTAGCAACGCTTTCATATAAATCATTGAAAACAGGTAAGGTAGCATCACGGAATTTCTTCCACCAATCCAATGCACCACGTTGTGCAGTTGTAGAACAGTTGGCATACATCCAATCCATTCCATTCTCAGCAACCAATGGCATTAACGATTGTGTGAGCTCTTCAACTGTTTCGTTAAAAGCTTCAGAAGGTGTATGTCCTTTAGAACGTAACACCTCATATTGTGCAGCAAAAATTCCCTGGATGGCACCCATTAACGTACCACGCTCACCCGTAAGGTCAGAGAAAACTTCTTTCTTAAAATTCGTTTCAAATAAATAACCGCTTCCTACTGCAATACCTAAAGCAACTACTCTATCAAAGGCTTTACCAGTTGCATCCTGGAAGATTGCATAGCTACTGTTTAAACCACGTCCTTGTAAGAACATGCGGCGAAGAGATGTACCAGATCCTTTAGGAGCAACTAAGATCACATCAACATCAGCAGGAGGTACGATACCTGTTTGATCAAGGTAAGTAATACCAAAGCCATGGGAAAAATACAATGCCTTACCGGACGTTAAATGCTTTTTAACGGTTGGCCATAAAGCTATTTGTGCAGCGTCGCTTAACAAGTAACAAATAATTGATCCACGTTGTAGCGCTTCTTCTATTTCAAATAAAGTTTCGCCAGGCACAAAACCATCTCTTACTGCCTTATCCCACGATTTAGAATCTTTACGCTGCCCAACAATAACATTAATGCCATTTTCCTTTTGGTTCAATGCTTGTCCCGGACCTTGCACACCGTAACCTATTACAGCTACCACTTCATCTTTAAGTACTTCTTGTGCTTTTGAAAGCGGAAATTCTTCACGTGTTACTACGTTTTCTTCAACACCGCCGAAATTTAGTTTTGCCATCGTTTTTGTTTTGCCCCCAGCCCCTAAAGGGGAGTAAGGATGTTTGAAATATTTTTATTTTGTTACCAGCTTTAGTCTTTCAATTAAGCATCGTTGTGTCACTCACTTGTACTGTCTGTACAATTTGCATCAGGGACTTTTATTGCTTCGTCATTCCTCTTCAAAATGACGTGCAAAGAGCTTACATACTAAAAACTTCTTCCTGCCTGTTCAGGTATTCGTTCTCAACTATCTCTTCACCTGGTTGAGTTTCTTCAAATTCTTTAAGCTTCTCATGGAAGCCGCAACTATCTTTTATAATCGCTATTCGCGCACTTCTTACAAATTCAATTAGTCCGTAGGGCTCTAACACATCTACTAACTTTTGTGTCTCTTCGCGATGACCCGTTACTTCAAATACAGTGTAATCCTTTCTTATTACCACTGCATTTGCGCCACACTCACGTAGTAATCTTTCAACCTTTACTTTCTCTGCAATCATGTCTGTACTTACTTTGTACAAAGCCATCTCCTGCCAAATAATTTCCTCGTTTGTATTATAGTAAACCTTTAATACTTCAACCTGCTTCTCCAATTGTCTTGCAACTTTCCTTATTACGTCTTCTGTTTCTGTAAGTACAATTGTAAAGCGTGAAATACTTTCTATTTCACTTGGTGAAGTATTAAGGCTTTCAATATTTAGTTTTCTTCTTGAGAAGATGATAGCAATGCGATTAAGCAAACCCACCTGGTTTTCTGTATACACGGTTATGGTGAATTCCTGGCGTAGCCCCCCCGCCCCTAAAGGGGAGCCCGGAAGCACGCTAACTATATTTTTGTCTGTACTCATCTTTTTATTTTTATAAATAAAGCCTGTTGTCTTCTTCCTCCCCTTTAGGGGTCGGGGGCTTCAGGCCTAACTCAATCTTATCTCGCTAACACTACATCCTTGTGGTACCATCGGGAACACATTATCTTCCTGGCCAACCATTACCTCTAATAAGTAAGAGCCTTTGTGGCTAAGCATTGTTTGTAATGCTTGTTGCAAGTATTCTCTTTCAGAAATCTTGTTTCCTTCTATGTAGTAACCTTTAGCTACAGTAACATAATCAGGACTTGCAATGTCAACGAAGGAATAACGCTTATCGTGAAATAACTGCTGCCATTGACGCACCATTCCTAAGAACTCATTGTTTAGGATGATGATCTTTACCTCAACACCTGTTTGCATAATGGTTCCTAATTCCTGTATTGTCATTTGAATTCCACCATCGCCTATGATTGCTACCACAGTCCTTTCTTCTGCTCCAAACTTTGCGCCTATTGCAGCTGGTAAGGCAAAACCCATAGTACCTGCACCACCTGAAGTGATATTGCTTTTAGATTGAGTGAACTTACCATAGCGGCAAGTGATCATTTGGTGCTGACCTACATCGGATACAAGTATTGCATCACCACCTGTTAGTAGGTTTAGTTGATGTAACACTTCGCCCATTGTTATCTTACCTTCTGTTGGTGAAAGTTCCTTATTAATCAGACTTTCATCCTCTATCTTTCTTAGCTCACGAAACTTCTCAACCCATGTTGGGTATAATTTAGCTTCTACTAATTGGGTTAAAAGCGGAAGTGTTTCTTTACAATCTCCCCAAACACCAACAGTTGCTTTTACATTCTTATCTATCTCTGAAGGATCAATATCTAAGTGTATTATTTGAGCCTGCTTTGCATATTTATCTAAGCGGCCAGTAACACGATCATCGAAGCGCATACCGATTGCGATTAGAACATCACAATCATTGGTACAAACATTAGGTGCATAGTTACCATGCATACCAAGCATACCCATGTTTTGAGGATGATCAGTTGGCAAGGCACTTAATCCCAGTATTGTCCAGGCAGCAGGTATGCCACTCTTTTCAATAAAAGCTTTGAATTCTTTTTCTGCTTTACCCAGAATTATTCCCTGGCCAAAAATTACAAAAGGCTTCTTTGCAGCGTTTATAATTTTTGCAGCTTCTTCAATATATTCTCTACGTACAATTGGTTTTGGGCGGTAGCTACGAATGTGATTGCAACGCTCATAACCTTTATAGTCGAACTTATCTATTTGTGCGTTCTTAGTAATGTCAATTAAAACTGGTCCTGGTCTTCCTGTTTTTGCAATGTGAAATGCTTTAGCTAATACTCCAGGAATTTCATTGGCATCAGTGACCTGGTAGTTCCATTTTGTAACCGGTGTTGTAATGTTTACTACATCAACTTCCTGAAAAGCATCAGTACCTAAAAGGTGAGCGAACACCTGACCTGTAATACAAACAAGAGGAGTACTATCTATCATTGCATCCGCAAGCCCGGTAACTAAATTAGTTGCACCCGGACCACTTGTTGCAAACACAACTCCTACCCTTCCTGAAGCTCTTGCATAACCTTGTGCTGCATGTATAGCGCCTTGTTCGTGACGAACAAGAATGTGTTTGAGCCTGTCGTTATAATCGTAGAGTGCATCATAGATTGGCATGATAGCTCCACCCGGATAACCAAAGATGGTATCAACATCTTCTGCTAAGAATGCTTCAAGAACCGCTCTTGATCCGCTTAAGCGACCATCTTCTACTGCAGGAACAAGCGGCTTGACTTTCGCCTTTACTACTATTTGTTCTTCTACATCAAGTATTGAGTTTATCATACCGAATAGCCCCCATGCCCCCAAAGGGGGCTTTAAAAATGTTTTAATGTAATTTCTTTGCTGCTCGAAGTATCAACTGTACAGTGAGTGACACAACGATGCTTAATTGAAAAACAAAAGCCGGTAACCAAAACCTACTATTAACCTTCGTCTGTTACACAACCATTAGCAGCGTTGGTAACCTGTTTTGCATATTTATAAAGAACACCCTTTGTTGCCTTCAACGGCGGTTGCTTCCAGGTTGATTTCCTTTTAGCAATCACACTTTCATCAACCTTTAAAGTCATTGAGTTTGTCGCAACGTTCAACTCTATAATGTCATCGTCTTCAACAAAAGCAATTAAGCCACCTTCGTATGCTTCGGGGGTGATGTGGCCAACCACAAAACCATGTGTACCACCGCTAAATCTTCCATCGGTTATAAGGGCAATGCTTTTACCTAAACCGGCACCAATAATGGCAGAAGTAGGCTTCAACATTTCGGGCATGCCTGGTGCACCTTTAGGACCTACATTCCTTATCACCACTACATCTCCAGCTTTTATCTTACCAGAATGTATGCCTGCGATAAGTTCAAACTCTCCATCGAAAACCCTTGCAGGACCTTCAAACAATTCGCCTTCTTTACCAGTGATCTTTGCTACACTTCCACCTTCAGCAAGATTGCCATATAAAATTTGTAAGTGACCAGTAGCTTTTATAGGAGTTTCAATAGGATATATGATCTTCTGCGTTTCGAAATCGAGGTCAGGAGCATTGGCTAAATTTTCAGCCAATGTTTTTCCTGTTACTGTTAAACAATCACCATGGAGCAAGCCCTCTTTTAAGAGGTATTTCATTACCGCAGGCACACCTCCATATTGGTGTAAATCCTGCATTAAATATTTTCCGCTTGGCTTAAAGTCAGCCAGCATCGGTACTCTATCACTTATTGTTTGAAAGTCATCTTGCGTTAAAGGCACATCAACACTCTTCGCCATTGCAATTAGATGAAGCACCGCATTCGTACTTCCACCAAGCACCATAATAACTGTTATTGCATTTTCAAATGCTTCACGGGTCATTATATCTTTTGGCTTAATATCTTTTTCAAGTAACAATCTTATAGCTGCACCTGCTGCTAAACATTCGGCTGTTTTCTCTTTGCTAAGCGCAGGGTTTGAAGATGAATAAGGCAAGCTCATTCCTAATGCTTCGATGGCACTTGCCATTGTGTTTGCAGTGTACATTCCACCACACGCCCCGGCACCTGGACAACTGTTTTTTACAATGCCTTTAAAATCTTCATCACTTAAATTGCCAGCTATCTTTTGCCCCAGGGCTTCAAAAGAACTTACAATGTTCAGGTCTTGTCCCTTATAATGTCCGGGTGCAATTGTACCGCCATACACCATAATAGCCGGGCGATTTAACCTACCCATTGCCATAATTGACCCCGGCATGTTTTTATCACATCCAGGTAATGCAATTAAGGCATCATAGTATTGAGCACCACAAACAGTCTCAATTGAGTCAGCAATAAGATCCCGGCTTACCAGCGAGTAACGCATGCCATCAGTACCATTGCTTATGCCATCGCTAACACCTATTGTATTAAAGATCAAACCAACTAATTCATTATCCCACACACCTTGTTTCACCAACTTTGCGAGGTCGTTTAAGTGCATGTTGCAGGTGTTACCATCGTAACCCATGCTTACTACACCTACCTGTGCTTTAGCAAGATCTTCATCTGTTAGTCCTATACCGTATAACATTGCCTGCGCTGCAGGTTGTGTTATATCTTGCGTTATTGTCTTGCTATATTTATTTAATTCCATTATGCTACTGCTAGTTCTGGTGTGTGAGATTTTTCAAGAACAAGGGTCTTATAAGCTTTCTGCACTTTGGAACCTAAAGCTTCGCTCCAGGCTTTAGTAAAAGGCACTCTATCAAGAGAACCAATGCCAATTACTTCTGCAGCAGTGCCAACATAAAATGCACTGTCGGCCCCTTTTACTTCTTCAGGCAGCAATTGCTTTTCTACAACTTCAATACCAAGCTCACTACAAATTTCAATCACTGTTGCTCTTGTTATACCGGGGAGTATGCTACCTAATTGAGGCGTATATAAAACACCCTCTCTCTCAACAAAAATGTTAGCACCAGGACCTTCTGCAACAAAGCCATTTACATCCAGCAATAGGGCTTCATCATAGCCAAGGTCTTTAGCTTCTTGTGTAGCCATTATTGAGTTAATATAATGTCCGGAAACTTTTGCATCAACTTTAAAACTTGCAGGACTAATTCTTCTGAAAGAAGACACTGCTATATCTAGCATCTTGTCTCCAAGGTATGCACCCCAATCCCATGCTGCAATCAATAATTGCGACTCCTTACCTTTAGTAAGAGACATGTTGGGTGTACAAATAACCAACGGACGTATGTACGCATCCTGCAGGTTATTTCTTTTTAAAACCTCGTAACTTATTTCAATTAATTCATCAGTATTATAAGGATAAGGAATGCCTACAGACTCACATGAGTACTTCAATCTTTCATAATGCTCAAAAGGTTTAAATATTTTGACACCATTCTGTGTATTGTAAGCTCTTATACCTTCGAATGCCGCATAACCATAGTGAAGAGATTGACCATATAGATCTGTTTTAGCTTCCGACGCTTTAACAAACTCTCCATTAAAATGAATGATGGTGTTCTGATCGTAATACATATACCTTGGATTTTTATTGTTTTGTAATCAGCTTCAGTAATTCTGTTGTTACATTCTTGCGTCGCACTCTTGTACTTTTTGTGCTTACTGAAGCTGTCGTTTATGTTTTATATAATTGTCGATTTTCTTAGCTCCACATTTTTCATATTTACTCTTTCATGCGTGGTGCTGCTAATATAGTCGCTCACCATATCCCCAATTGTTGAAGTGAAATAGAAGTTAACCGGGTCAATATCTTTTGTAACAAAAGAATTGGTTAGGGTCCACTCTACTGCCTCTCTTACCAAAGCAGCTTCTTCTAGCATACCGAAATGATCAAGCATCATAGCAGATGATAAAATAGAACCAATAGGGTTAGCAATATCCATTCCAGCAGCCTGCGGGTAACTACCATGTATAGGCTCGAATAAAGCTATTGTATTTCCAACAGAAGCAGAAGGCAATAAGCCCAAAGAACCTGTGATCACACTTGCTTCATCACTAATAATATCACCAAACATATTTTCAGTAAGTACTACATCAAACTGTTTTGGATTAAGGATAATTTGCATTGCAGCATTATCAACAAACAAGTAATCAATAGCCACATCAGGGTATTGCGGAGCCAAATCTTGTACAACCTTTCGCCAAAGCCTTGATGTTTCTAATACGTTTGCCTTGTCTACAAGGGTTAAATATTTTCTACGTTGTTGAGCATATTTAAAAGCAAGGTGTGCTATACGCTCTATTTCATCTTTATGGTAAACACAAGTATCTGATGCCTGAGTTTTCTCTTCATTGATCTTCTTCTCACCAAAATAAATGCCACCCGTTAATTCACGGAAGATAACAAAATCCACCCCTTCAATTCTATTACTTTTAAGTGGAGACAAATGATGCAATGAAGCATAGGTGTTTACAGGACGAATATTAGCATATAACTCCAACGTCTTCCTCAACTTCAGTAAACCTTGCTCGGGTCTTACTTTAGCAGAAGGATCATTATCATATTTTGGATGTCCAATAGCTCCAAATAGAATAGCATCGCTTCTAAAGCAGATTTCTAATGTCAGGTCTGGTAGTGGACTACCTGTTTTATCAATTGCATCAGCACCCATTAAAGCATATTCGTAATTAAACTTATGCTTGTATTGTTTGCCAATTGCATCCAATACTTTTATTGATTGATAAGTAACTTCCGGCCCGATCCCGTCTCCTAATATTACTGCTATGTTCTTTTGCATGGCCCCACCAAACCTCCCCTTCGGGGAGGCTTTTGAAGAAGTTGAATTTTCTATCTCGTTGCTTAAAGTCATAGTACGTAAATTCAGTTTGCTTAAAGAAATCAAGGTTCTTAAAGTCCCCCCTTGGGGGGATTTAGGAGGCCGTTTCGAATGCTTCTATATATTCTTTGTTACTTAATAAATAATCAATATCATCGTAACCGTTGATCAGGCATGTCTTTTTATAATTGCTTATTTCAAAAGTCTCTTCTTCACCTGTTATGTCAATAATGATTGTTTGATCCTCAATATTAACTGTAAGCGTGTCTTCGCAACCTAGTTGAAATATCTTTTCGAGGAAGGCATCAGTAACCATCACCGGAACTACCCCGTTGTTTAATGCGTTGTTCTTAAAAATGTCAGCAAAAAAACTTGAAACAATCACCTTAAAACCAAAATCAAGCAAAGACCACGCTGCGTGTTCTCTTGAAGAACCACAACCAAAGTTTTTGCCAGCAATTAATATTTGACCATGATATTGAGGCTGATTTAAAACAAAATCGGGCTTAGGTTGAGTTTCATCGTTATTGATGTAACGCCAGTCCCTGAACAAATTCTTTCCAAATCCGTCCCTGGTAGTTGCTTTTAAAAACCTTGCAGGAATGATCTGGTCTGTATCCACATTTTCTATCGGTAGAGGATAGAACGTACTTTTTATGATTGTCAATTTTTCCACGAGCGTTTTTGTAATTGTAATCGTTAAAGAATTTCTCTTACATCAGTAATAACACCTGTAATAGCTGCTGCTGCCGCTGTTAATGGGCTTACTAATAGTGTTCTTGCGCCTGCACCTTGTCTACCTTCAAAATTTCTGTTGCTTGTTGAAACGCAATAATCACCTGCTGGTATTTTATCTTCATTCATTCCCAGGCAAGCGCTACAACCAGCTTGACGAATCTCGAAACCCGCTTCAATGAAAATTTTGTCAAGCCCTTCAGCATAAACTTGTGCCACTACTTGCTGCGAACCTGGAACAATCATCACCTGAACATTTGCGTTCTTCTTTTTTCCTTTTATCACTTCAGCTACTAACCTAAGATCTTCAATTCTTGAGTTGGTGCAGCTTCCTATAAAAACGTGTTGAACTGGTGTACCTAGTAACGTTTGACCACCATGCAGTCCCATATACTCAAGTGCTTGTACAAGGTTCTTTCTCTCCCCTTCATCTGCTATTGATTCGGTTGCTGGAATAAGTGCATTGATTGCGATACCTAAACCCGGGTTGGTACCATAGGTTATCATTGGTTGAATGTCTGCAGCGTCTATATCTATTTCCTTATCAAATACTGCATCTTCATCTGTTTTTAATTCTTTCCACTCCCCCAGTTTTCTCTCCCACTCTTCACCTTGTGGTGCGAATTGTCTTCCTTTTATATAATTGAATGTTGTTTCATCAGGAGCGATCATGCCGCCTCTTGCTCCCATTTCGATACTCATGTTGCAAATTGTCATTCTTGCTTCCATTGAAAGGTTGCGGATAACAGAACCTGCAAATTCTACAAAATAACCGGTGCCACCTGCTGCTGTTATTTTGGAAATGATATAAAGAATGATGTCTTTTGATACTACGCCTTTATTCAATTCGCCTTCTATGTTAAAGCGTAATAACTTCGGCTTAGTTTGTAACAAACATTGTGTAGCAAAAACCATTTCAACTTCACTGGTGCCAATACCAAAAGCAATTGAACCAAAAGCTCCGTGGGTTGAAGTATGACTATCTCCGCAAACTATAGTCATACCAGGCTGGGTGATTCCAAGTTCAGGACCTATAACGTGTACAATACCTTGATAAGGATGACCAAGTCCATATAATTCGATGTCGTGCTTCTCACAATTATCTTTTAGTTGTTGTACCTGAATTCTCGATAATGCATCTTTGATTGGAAGGTGCTGGTTGATGGTTGGTACATTATGATCAGCTGTAGCCACTACTTGTTTTGGTCGGTATACTTTTAGTCCTCTTTTTTCTATGCCACTAAAAGCCTGCGGACTTGTTACCTCGTGTATAAAGTGCTTGTCTATGTATAATATGGATGGGCCTTGCGGTATTGTTTTTACCACATGCTTGTCCCAGATCTTTTCAAATAATGTTGTACCCATTTTTCAGTATCCTTTTTTTTAACTCTCCTACTTTCGCATTGCTCAATTGTTTGTTGCCGTACAAGTGAGTGACACAACGATGTTTAATAGTAGCACTCTGCTAAGTACCCAATTTTCTTAAACAGCCTCACTTACGAGCGGTTGATAATTTGTTGCAAGCTCTATAAGATCTACTTCGGTAACTTCCTTTTTAGAGTCGGCCATCTTTAAGAAGGTTTCGTATAAAACATCAACATCGTTACGTGTGTAAGTATAACCAAGCTTTGCAAGGCGATGGGCCAAAGCACTTCTTCCGCTGCGAGCTGTAAGAATAATTTTGCTTCCTTCTGCACCAACCTCTTCAGGCGCGATGATCTCGTAAGTGGTAGCATCTTTTAAAAAACCATCCTGGTGGATACCGCTTGAATGTGAGAATGCATTTGAACCTACAATAGCCTTGTTAGGCTGAACAGGCATTCGCATAATATCGCTTACAAGACGACTTATTGGGTTTAACTGTGGTGCTTTTACGTTGGTATAATAACCGAGGTCTTTATGTTGCTGAAGGATCATAACCACCTCTTCAAGCGCAGTGTTTCCTGCTCTTTCGCCAAGACCGTTAACCGTACATTCTATTTGGCGAGCACCACTTAACACACCACTAATGGAGTTAGCAGTTGCAAGGCCAAGATCGTTATGACAGTGACATGAAATAACAGCCTTATCTATGTTTGGAACGTTGTTAAGTAAGTAAGCAATTTTTTGGCCGTATTGATGAGGAAGGCAGTAACCAGTTGTATCTGGAATGTTGATAGTGGTAGCTCCTGCTTTTATAACCGCTTCAACTACTCTTGCCAGGTATTCGTTGCCAGTACGGCCAGCATCTTCTGCATAAAACTCAACATCATCGGTAAAGTTTCTTGCCCACTTTACGCATTGGATTGCACGCTGCAAGATCTCTTCCTGGGTAGAATTAAATTTTGCTTTTATATGACTATCGGAAGTACCGATGCCTGTGTGAATACGTGGACGTTTTGCATATCGTAAAGCTTGTGCCGCAACTTCAATATCGTTTTGAACTGCGCGACTTAAGGCACACACAGTAACATCTGTTAATATGCGTGATATTTGGCTTACAGATTCAAAATCTCCCGGGCTTGATACAGGAAAACCAGCTTCTATGATGTCAACACCGATATCCTGGAGTTGTAAAGCCAGTTCAATTTTCTCCTTCTTGTTCAACTTACATCCCGGCACCTGCTCACCGTCACGAAGGGTTGTGTCGAAAATTAAAACTTGTTTTCCTTGCATAAAATATTTTTGGGCTGATTTGAAAAAGCAGGCAGATTATATTTGTACCTAGGAGGTTTCACTTATTTCTTCCTGTGACCTCTAAAATAGTCATGGAAAGCCCGGGGAAAAAATCAATTGTATATTGCTTTTACACCTCCGAATGAGTTAAAATTCTTTCGAATCCCTTGCTAGTAAAGGGGTTAAGAAAATTTGATTTACGATGCCCAACCGATCTACAGATGCCCTTTTTCAACTAATTCATTCGCTTGAGAAGTCAGAAAAGCGAAATTTTAAATTATATATTACAAGAAATACTGCTACCGAAGACCTGAAAGTCATTCAATTATTTGATGCATTGGATAAGATGGATGATTATGATGAGGAGAGTTTATTGAGAAAGAACCCCTCGATTAAGAAGCAGCAGTTATCAAATATAAAGGCACATTTATATAAGCAATTATTGGCAAGCTTACGAATACTTAAGAGTCAGGATAATATTAATATTCAGTTGCACGAGCAATTGGATTATGCAATGATACTTTACAACAAAGGGTTATATATCCAGAGTTTGAAGATACTTGACAAGATAAAGGAGAGTGCAAAAGCCCATAACCAGTTAAGCTTTTTATTACAGGTAATATTTTTGGAGAAGAAAATTGAAACCTTGCACATAACACGAAGTATGGAAGACCGTGCTGATGTGTTAGCTGCAGAGTCGGAAGATGTGAATGCAAGGATGAACAAGATTACTAAGCTTTCGAACCTTGCGCTTAAGCTGTATAGTTGGTATATTAAAAACGGGCATGCCCGCAACGAGGATGAAGCTGAAAGAGTAAAAGCATTTTTTAAAAGCCAGCTCACTCCTGAACTGGAAAGTTCGAATAAGTTTTACGACAGGTTGTACCTCTACCAAAGTTTTTGCTGGTACCACTTTATTAGGCAAGACTTTTTAAACTACTACCGCTACACACAAAAATGGGTGAACCTTTTTGAGGAGCAACCTTTTATGATAGAAATAGAAACGGCTAATTACATAAAGGGAATGCACAATTTAATAAGTGCTCATTTCGATCTTAGTAACTCGAAGAAGTTTGAAACCGTTCTGAAAAAGTTTGAAGAGTTCTCACATAGCTCTCTTGTAACAGAAAACGACAATAACCGGATCCAGACTTTTGTATACTTAAACCTTGCCCGGCTTAACCAACACTTTATGTTGGGAACATTTACAGAAGGATTGAGATTAGTACCGTTTATAGAGGAGAAGCTGCAGGAATATTCTCTTTACCTCGATCGGCACCGCATCCTTGTTTTCTACTACAAAATAGCATCCCTTTACTTTGGAAGTGGGGATTATGATTCCACGATTGACTACCTCAATAAGATCATTAATTGGAAAGTAGATCTTCGAACTGATCTTCAATGTTATGCCCGTTTGCTCCACTTGATTGCGCATTACGAATTAGGTAACTTCGACATCCTGGAGTATTTAATCAAGTCGGTCTATCGCTTTATGGCAAAGATGGAAAGCTTGAGCGTGGTTGAAGAGGAGATCTTTAAATTTATCCGCAACTCGTTCCAATTGAGTGTGAGACAGCTAAAACCCGAGTTTAAGAAGTTGTTAGACAAGTTGAAAAGCCTCGAGGGCAACCCGTATGAAACCCGTGCCTTCCTTTACCTCGATATCCCTTCCTGGCTCGAAAGTAAGATCCAGGACCAGCCGGTTCAAAAAATCATTCATGATAAGTATGTCATGAAATTGCAAAAGAATTAGCCAAAAGACTTCAAAAGACTCCTTTTCCATGTTTATACATTAATTTTGGCCATCATGTTAAAAGCGTTAGATATTTTACGGGTGGCTCATCAACCTACCATCGATCCTTCGATGGAGTTGTTATTTGAGAAAGAACAAAATGTTCCGGGCTCCCTTCAATATACTATTAAGCGTTATGCTACCGGCGATCGAATTCATTCTGATGACACCGGCATGATGGTTTATCATTACAACGAGCACCGGCCCGACAAAAACTTTTTGGAGTTACGTTATTGCACTGCTGGTAATCGTTATTGTGCTGAGAAGAGTTGCTCCAACTGCACTCAATTGCCAACCAATAATTGCAAGGGGAAAATTGAAACTATGGATGTTTACACCTTCCATTTTACCCATAGCTTTCTTAGTCAATTCACTCATAACGTTAAGGTGAGCAACCGAAAAGATGAGGTAATTGGTTTTAAGCATCCTGCTTCTTTCACTAAAGTTTTCCCGCTTTGTAGCCGTAAACGCAACGTGCTCGATGGATTTTTAAATCACACCTATAGCGGAAGTTTAGAAAACATTTTTATCAACGCAAAAATCCACGAGATCCTATTATACAGTCTTGAGTGCTTAGTTGATGAAAAAGAGGAAGGCTTTGCGTGTAAGTTTCTGGCTGACGAATCGGGGCGTGAAAAAATCTACCTGGCCCGTGAAATTTTATTAAAGCATATCGGTGATCCAATTACCATCAAAGAATTAAGTCGAAAAGTGGCGATTAACGAGTGTTACCTAAAGAAAGGTTTTAAAGAAGTTTATGGCACCACCATCTTTGATTTTTACCAGCAGCAACGTATGGAGCACGCTAAGTATTTATTGTACGAAAAGGCCCTTAGTGTTACTGATGTTTCTGCCCTGCTAGGCTATTCTTCTATTTCCCACTTCTCTTCCGCTTTTAAAAAGCATACAGGCTTAAAGCCTTGTGAGTTGTTGATGGCGAAGTAATCTTTTGTACTAAGCATTTGAATCACTATTTAGCTTTACTTGCGTCGCACTCTTGTACTGTTGTAATTCTATTCACCCATTACCAGCAATTAAAAAGCTTCTCATTATAATTGAAAAGGGCACAAAGAAAACTTGTGCCCTTTTCAAATGCATGTTTTTTTTCAAAAGCTACGAAGTAATTTCCTCCAAACTTTCTTTTGCAGCTTTAATAGTTGCATCAAGATCTTCATAAGATAAAGCGTTATTTAAGAACCACGCTTCAAATGCAGACGGCGGTAAGTAAATTCCTCTATTCAACATGGCATGAAAGAATTTATTGAATCTTGCATTATTAGCAGAAGCTGCAGTTGCAAAGTCAGTAACAGCATGATCACTAAA
>JAQBNN010000120.1 GCA_028288505.1 Segetibacter sp.
CGAGTGCAAGAGATCTTGTTAAGCAGGTTTATATGGACGAAAAGATTGAGCAGTACATTATTGATATTGTGTTTGCCACCCGTTTTCCTGAGCAGTACAGGCTTGACAGGCTGAAGCCTTTAATTAGTTATGGTGGTTCGCCCCGTGCAAGTATAAACCTTGCATTGGCCGCTAAAGCACATGCCTTTATGAACAAGCGTGGTTACGTTATTCCCGATGATATTAAAGCGATTGCCAAAGATGTTATGCGCCATCGTATTGGCGTAACATACGAAGCTGAAGCAGAAAACATAACAGCAGAGAAAATTATTGACGATATCCTGGCTGCTATTCCGGTGCCTTAGTATATCAAAAGTAAAAGGGAAGGGTGAACCGAGCGAGGCTTATTTACTGCTGCATAGAAAACGATAAGTACAAGTGAGTGACACAACGATGCTTAATTGAAATACAAAAGCTGGTAACAAAAAAAAATGGCTTTAATTCATATTTATAACCTAAAACCTAGCACTTATAACATACAACTCTAAATGACTACCGAACAGATTTTAAAAAAAGTACGTGAACTTGAAATTATAAGCAAGCGGCTCACCAACCACTTATTTACCGGTGAGTACCATACTGCTTTCAAGGGAAAGGGCATGTCTTTTAAAGAGGTTCGCGAGTACCAGCCGGGTGACGATACAAGGTTTATTGACTGGAACGTTTCGGCAAGGATGGGTCATGCTTTTAGTAAATTGTTTGAAGAAGAAAGAGAGTTAACGGTTTACCTTTTAATGGATGTGAGTGCGAGTAGTTTGTTTGGCACTTTCAGGCAAACGAAAAAAGACCTTAGTACAGAAATTAGTGCTGTGCTTGCTTTTTCTGCCATTGCAAATAATGATAAAGTAGGCATCATATTTTTTAGTGATCATGTAGAAAAATTTATTCCTGCCAAAAAGGGAAGGGACCATGTTTTATACATGGTTCGCGAGATGATAAATTTTAAACCTCGTTCTTCGCAAACAGATCTTGTAAAAGCTTTACGCTTTTTAAATAATACCACAAGGCATAAGAGCATTGTTTTTGTGCTAAGCGATTTTGCTGATGCAGGTTTCCAGGATGCATTACGTGTGGCATCAAAAAGGAATGATGTAGTAGGCATACAAGTATACGACCAGCGGGATGAAAATTTGCCTGCGGTTGGCATGATGCAACTTATAGATTCAGAAACAGGTAAAACGGTATTGTTAGATACTAATGACGCCTTTACAAGATACCGGTACAACTTACAATTTAAGAAGGTGCTCGAGGATGCAAAACAATCCTTTAAATCGGCTGGTGCCGACCTTTTACAAATCTCCACAGGGCAGGATTATGTAAAATTCTTACAACAATTTTTTATTAGAAGAGGTAAGTGAAGAAGCAAAAAATATATATAGTCTTTTTGTTGGTAACGGTGTGCAGTGTATTCACGTTGTTTGCGTCTGCCCAGTCTATTAAAGCATCAATGGACAGGGAGAAAATTTTGATAGGTGAACAAATACAGTTGAAGCTAACGGTTGAAAATGCAAAAGGCCTTAAAGGTTGGTTCAACCTTCCTGATAGTGTGAACCATATTGAAGTAGTTGAAAGGCAAAAAATAGATACTATTCAAGTTGGTAGTATCACTAATTACCAACAAACTATTTCTATCACATCGTTCGATAGTGGACAATGGCAAATTCCTGCTTTGTCTGTTCCTGGTGTGGGCCAAAAGATACCACCACTTACTATTTATGTGCTGCCTGTTGATGTTAGCCAGATGAAGGATTACCACGACATTAAAGACATTGTTGAAGTAAAAACAGAGATCAACTGGTTGATCGTTGGCATCATCGCTTTTCTTACACTTGCAGCGTTAATTGCCTTATTCATCTTGTTTAAAAAGATGAAGGCAAAGGTGCCTGCAGCAGCCGCAATAAAAGTAGGAAACCTATCGCCACTCGCATGGGCAATGCAGGAATTAGACAAGCTTAAACAAGAAGCTTTATACCAAAGCAATCATGTAAAGCAACACTACGATAGGTTGACCGACATTGCCCGCAACTACTTTGTGTTACAAATGCAACATCCATCTATGCATATTACAACAGATGAATGGATGATAAGATTACAAGCATTGCCTGTCGAAAGTTCAACGAAGACTTCCTTCTTTCAATTGCTACGACTTTCAGACACTGTAAAGTTTGCTAAGTATCTGCCACCTGCAGAAGAGAATGAAAGATCAATAGATACAGCAAAGGAAATGTTGCAACACGTAAACGCCTTGCAACAACAAATTCAATCATCCTCCAATTATAATCGTTGATGCTCTTAGAGTGGTTTCAAAATATAAAGTTCGCATATCCCTGGGTGTTATCGCTGCTCATCATAATTCCGATACTAATAATTTGGTACGGTAAAAATGGTACGAAGCGTAATGCCAGCATGATGGTTACAACAACCCATTTTATCTCCGAGGTAAAAAGTTTTAGATCATGGTTCAGGCATTTTCCGTTCGTATTGCGATGTCTTGCCCTTGCTTTTATAATCGTCGCTTTGGCACGTCCACAACATGAGTTTGCTGAACAGCAAGTAGAAGGTGAGGGAATTGACATTGTGCTTTGTTTCGACATTAGTGGCAGTATGAATGAAAAAGACTTCTTACCAAACAGGTTAGAAGCTTCAAAAGAAGTAGCACAACAGTTTGTTGCTGAAAGAACAGGAGATCGCATAGGTGTTGTAATTTTCAGTCGTCAAAGTTTTACGCTATGCCCTTTAACTACTGATAAGAATGCAGTGCTTGCACAAATTTCAAACATCCGTATGGGCTACCTCGAAGAGGAGGGAACGGCAATAGGCAGCGGAATTGCCACTTCGGTTGATCGCCTTAAAGATTTGAAAACAAAAAGTAAGATCATCATTCTTTTAACCGATGGTGTTGACTTTGGTGGAATGATTCCTCCCGACATTGCCAAAGAAATGGCGAAGCTTTATGGTATAAAGATCTACGCAATAGGTGTAGGTAGCGAAAAGGAAGTTGACGAGCAGGTAGACACTCCTTTAGGCAAAATGAAGAACAGGAAGAAGCTCGAATTCAACGAAGCCTTACTTAAAAATATTGCTGCTGAAACAAAGGGTCAATACTTCCACGCTACCGATAGGGAAGCGCTGGTGAAGATTTATGAAAGCATCAACAAGCTTGAAAAGACAAGGATAAAAGTGACGAGTTACAATCGTTATACTGAAGAATTTTTTCCATGGCTTCTCGCAGGTATTGTTCTTTTATTTATCGAAGGGTTGCTGCGTTACACTGTTTTCAAAAGGTTCCCGTAGCTATAGTTTTTTTTGGTTTCCAGCAATGGCTTTTCATGGCATCATCGTTGTGTCACTCACTGTACTTTTAGTTATCAATCATCTGTAATCACTAATTCTTCCATCCTTAGCAGTTAGGCTTAATTTCGTATTATGAAGGCAATGGTTTATAAGTCGACGGGAAGCTGGTATATAGTAAAGAATGCTGCGGGAGAAACATTTAATGCACGCATAAAAGGCATATTTAAAAATCAGGGTATCACCTCAACAAACCCAATAGCCGTAGGCGACGAAGTAGAAATAGAAACCGAGAACGAGAACGAAAAAACAGTTACGATCACTACTATTTACGACCGCCGTAATTACATTGCCCGCTCATCACCGCATCACCGCATGCACCACCATATAGTGGCAAGCAACCTCGATCAAACTTTGTTGTTTGCTACTTTAAGAGATCCCAAAACTTCTAATGGTTTTATCGATCGCTTTCTTGTTTCAGGCGAAGCGTATCATATTCCAGCCATTATTGTTTTCAATAAAGCTGACATCTATCGCCAAAAAGAAATGGACAAGTTCGAAGCATGGAAGGATACTTATGAAAGCTGCGGTTATAAAGTTGTTCTTGCAAGCATTGTTTCCAACCTTGGTATTGATGAAGTGAAAGAACTTCTGGATAACAAGAAAACCTTATTAAGCGGGCACAGTGGCGTTGGTAAGTCAACATTTATAAACGCCATTTTTCCGAAGCTAAACCTACGCACAAGCGATGTAAGTGGTTGGAGCGGCAAAGGCATGCACACTACAACCTTCGCCGAAATGTACGACCTGCTAAATGATGGAAAGATCATTGATACACCCGGCGTAAAAGAGTTTGGATTGGTAGACATTTCAAAGCAGGAACTGTCTCATTATTTTCCTGAAATGCGAGCCCGCATTAACGATTGCCAGTACAATAACTGCATACATTTTAATGAACCAGGTTGCGCAGTAAAGCAAGGCTTAGAAACAGGCGAGATAAGTGAAGATCGTTATGTTAGCTACCTCAGTTTAATGGAGTCTATAAAAGAAAATAATTATTAGGGAGCAAGCCAGGGAATAAAGCTAAACATCGTTGTGTCACTCACTTGTACTTTCAGCAATACTATTGAGCATTTTTCTGCAACAGCAACTGTCGGCGGCAGTAATTAAGCCTTGAACTTTCTAGCTTTTTTAACAGCCTTCATTGTTTCGCGGTCGCCGCTCAGTAACTTCTCTGCTCCCACGCTTCTGCCATTAACCGGGCAGCCTTTTTTAACGCTGCACGAAGCAGCACCGAGGCAGCAAACAGCAATTACTATAATAGAAAACTTTTTCATGACTTGTTTTAGGAATAACGAAAATAAGCTTGTTCTTATTATTTTATTCAATTCCTGCAAAATCTAATCTTTCTTGAATCGAGGAGACATATCTCTCAATGTAATTTCTTAATTCCTAAAGTTGGACGCAAAAAAACCCGCTATAATTAATTAGAAGGCTTTGTATTGTTGGCCTTCAGGCACTTTAAAAACCTTGCTTCTTACAAAGGTTAAAAAAGTATCTAATTCAGCCTGGTGGTATTGTTGCCACAACTGGTAAGTTTTTAAATTAGCGGCAGGACCGAACAACCAGTAGTTGTATGCCTCGAACATGCCTTCCTGCAACAATTGGCGCTGGTGCTCGAACAAACGGAAAGGGTATTTGTCTGCATATTTCTCGTACCAATCTAGTATAAAACGGGTGCGAATAGCTACAAGCGTTTCGGGGGTAATACCATAAGATGCCTGGCTGGCCTGCTGGTAAAGTGCCTCTGCAACGTTCTTCGAAAATTCGTTTGCCTTATTTGCAAGATCGTTCGCCTTCCTTGAGTTTCCGGCTGCTTTTTTTGCCGTATAAGTAGCGGCGGGAGAGGCTGCAGTAAAAAAGCGTTTATATTGGTCGAGCAACAGGTTCTTAATCTCGGTACTACGGGGCGTGAAGCTTTCCATGTTTAAAAACATTTCGGCGTATAAAATGCTCCAAAGTATTTCGCCCTTTTGTGCGTACTGTTTTGCAACATAATAATAGTTGCTGCTATGGTTTGGCTCTAGCTCAATTCCTTTTTCCCAAAGCTTTAAGGCGTTATCGATTTCTTTTTCTGCAAGCAGATCTCCATACTCGCTGTACAAAACGCCTGCATCAGGAAACTTAGCCATACCTTTTTTATAAACTTTTTCCGCCTCTTTATTCTCAGCTATAGATTTATACACCATGCCCATCATCTGAAAAACCGGCACGTCTGCATCGGTACGATCAACAAGAGGTTTACCTATTTCCATAGCCTTTGCAAAGTCGCGCTTAAGGTAATTAGCAAAAAGGATATCTTTTAAAACTTCAAGATCGTTCGGCTTTTGTTGCAGGGTTTTATTGAGGACTAATAAGGCGTTTTCGTAATCTCCCTGGCGTAAGAACCCTTTTGCGGTTTCATGCAGGCTCATTGGGTCTTGTTCGCCTTGGGCATTACAAATGCTGGTTAAAAGCAATAAAACGGAAAAAATAAGACTCTTCATATTATTCAAAATTATACCTACAAAAAAGACGAACAAAGTTCGTCCTAACTGTTGTTTAATTAATAAGATGGGTTAATAAGCCATCTCTAAGTTTAGGTTCGAACCAGGTACTTTTTGGGGGCATTACATTGCCGCTGTCAGCAATATCAAAAAGTTGTTGGATGCTTACAGGGTAAAGGCTAAATGCAACAGCCATTTCTCCACTATCCACTCGTTTTACCAATTCGCCAAGGCCCCTAATTCCGCCTACAAAATCAATTCGCTTGTCGGTTCTTTGATCTTTTATACCCAGTAGCTTATCAAGTATATTGTTTTGAAGTATGGTTACATCTAAAACGCCAATAGGATCTGTTGTAAAAGTTACCTCTTTCGCTTTCAGCTTATACCAGGTGCCTTCCAGATACATTCCGAACTGGTGTAATGCTTTGGGCGCTACCTCTTCTTCGGCACTTTCTATTTCAAAATCCACACCAATCTTTTGCAGCAATTCATCTTTCGTTAATCCACCCAGGTCTTTTACAAGCCTGTTATAATCCATTATATGTAGTTGGTTCGATGGAAAAAGGGTAGTTAAAAACCAATCAGCATCAGGGGTGGCAGCACTGCCTAATTCCTTTCTAACCTTAGCAGCAGAAGCTGCACGGTGGTGTCCGTCTGCTATATATGTATTGGAAATCTCTTCCTCGAACAAAGAGGTAATGCTGCTTATTGTATCGCTATTATTAATAATATAAATAGTGTGCTGAACGCTATCCTCGGCAGTAAAATCATAAATAGGACTATGGTCATTCTTCCATTGCTCGATTAACTGGTCTATAGCTTCGGAATTTTTGTAAGCCAAAAAAACATTGCCGGTTTGTGCACCTGTGGTTTTAATATGGTTAATGCGATCTAATTCCTTTTCTGGTCTTGTAAACTCATGCTTTTTAATAATGTCATTCTCATAATCATCCACAGAACTTACACATACGAGGCCGGTCTGGCTTCGTCCGTTCATCACCAGTGTATAGATATAATAGCAATCCTTGTTTTCTCTAAAAAGGGTTTGCTTCCTTATAAAACTGTCAAGATTTTGTTTCGCCTTTTCATAAACCTCCTGGCTATGTACATCCACATAATCAGGAAGGTCGATCTCACTTTTGGTGATGTGTAAAAAAGAATTGGGGTTACCTGCAGTTTCAGCACGGGCTTCACTGCTACTTAAAACATCATAAGGTTTAGAGCCAACCTGTTGTGCCAGCGCTACAGAGGGCCTAAGCGCTTTGAAAGGAGAAATTTTTGCCATTCAATTATTTGTTAAGGGGTCGCAAGATAACAAAATACCTTACGGGGATTATTAAGCGTACTGTAAACAAAATTCTTTCATCACATCTGTCATCACCTTTACACTTTCAATTGGCAAAGCATTGTACATAGAAACACGAAAGCCGCCAACTATACGGTGGCCTTTTACCCCGTACAGGTTCTCTTTTTTGCATTGGTCTAAAAAAGCTCTTTCTAGTGCAGGATCTTCCATTACAAAAACAGCGTTCATCAGGCTCCTGTCTTCTTTAGCTACAGTGCCTTTAAAAACCGGAAGACTATCCAGCGTATCATAAAACAGTTTTGCTTTTGCTTCATTAAGCTTTTCTATCTCCTGTACGCCTCCCATTTTCTTAATCCAGCGCAGGGTTAACAGGCTAACATAAATCGCAAATACAGGTGGTGTGTTAAGCATACTGCCATTAGCAATATGGTTTTGGTAATCGAGGATGGTAGGAATCTTCCTGTTGACCTTTCCCAATATACTTTTGTTAATTACGACAAGGTTTACCCCTGCCATGCCCATATTCTTTTGGGCTCCTGCATAAATTAGGGCATAGCGGTTAAAGTCTAAAGAACAGCTGAGAATGTCGCTGCTCATATCCGCTACTACTGGCACATCTGTTTCCGGGAACCGGTGCCATTGTGTTCCTTCAACTGTATTGTTAGTGGTTATATGCAAATATTTGCTGGCAGGATTAACTATAAAATCTTTAGGAATGTAAGTATGATTCTTGTCTTTTGAAGAAGCTACCACGTCAACATTTCCAAAAAGCTTCGCTTCTTTAATCGCCTTCGATCCCCAGACACCGTTGTCAATATAAGCAGCGGTTTCGTTGTCATTTAAAAGATTGATAGGCGCCTGCATAAACTGGGTGCTTGCTCCACCATGCAAAAACAGCACTTCGTGTTCCGCATCCAACTGCATTAGTTCTTTCACAAGTGCTACAGCCTCGTTCAGTACATCTTCAAATAAAGGAGTACGGTGCCCGATCTCTAAAATGGATAAACCACTGTTATTAAAGTTCACTAATGCCTGGCTTGCCTCCTGCAGCACTTCACGGGGCAAAATGCTTGGTCCCGCATTAAAATTATGCATCATGTTTTAAGGTTAAGAGGCGGCAATTTAAATCATTAACTCCAGTTAAGAGAGGCAAAGCTTCCCAAACATTTTGCAAACACTTAAATTCTTTTGTAGTTTTTGGATACTAGCATTAGGTCTTCTACTAAGCATCGTTGTGTCATTCACTTGTACTATTCTTTCTCTCTTCAGCAACAAAAGCGGAAATAAAAAAGCCACCTTAATGCAAGATTAAGATGGCTTAAAAAATTTGTTTTTAAAACAATTATTGAACTCGTCCTTCGTTTTTATCTTTTTTACGACCAATTATGTAACCACCTGCTGCACCGACTACACCGCCAATTATCGCACCTTTACCTTTTTTCTTACTAATAATGGCACCTGCAACAGCACCTGTACCTGCACCTATTGCGGTTCCTTTCGCAGCATTACTCCATCCTTTTTTCTTAGCTACGGGAGCAGTGGTTTCGCTACTTGTGGTACTGCCTGTACTTCCTGTTGAAGTATTTGAGCTACTACCACTACTTCTAGTACTAGAACCGGATCTAGTGCTTTTTTTAGCGGTCGTTTTGGTGGCTACCCTATTAGCTGCGTTTGGATCAACTTTTACAAATGTTTCGCCAGAATTGGTGATAAGGGTATCATCAACCCCTTCTGATACTATTGATTGAGCGGTATCTGCAAGATAACGTTGGTAATTTCCAGTTGTGTCAATTGTTACATCAGTAGATGTTTTTGGATTGTTATTGCAAGAGGCCACGCCAAGAGCAACTGCAATAATGAGGATCGTGTTTTTCATAATTTTATTTTTTATCGTTTTCGATTTATTTAAACGGCTTTTAAAAGCCAGCTTTTGTACTGAAAATTGAGTAATTAAAGACAGAAAGGGTTGCTTTAATTGCTTTCAAACAATGCTTTGCGAATAACGTGCCGCTTATTTATTTCGTCGATTAATGACCGTTTTGTAAAGGAAGAATGTAGGTTTTAGCAGTTTGTTTTTTTAAGCTTCCTAATAATTCTCGTTTGGAGGGATGGCTCGAACTCTTAAACTAGGTAGCTACATAAAGCTGAAAAAGGCTCTTAGTAGCTAGCATACTGCTTGAACGATTAACTAAGTGTTTATATTGCCCCAGAGTAAATTCGGTTGGTTAAGCGTCATCGTTTTTCTACGCTGAACCGCCGCGTAGCGTACAAATGGTACAAGAGTGCGACGCAAGAATGCAGCTTCATAGAAGAAATGCCGGGTAAATAAAAAAGCGCCGCAAAATGCAGCGCTTTGCAAAGTAGTAATGGCTACTATTAGCGGTTGCTTTGGGCAGTAGCACGCATTTCGGTTCTGTTGCCATCTTTGTCAACCCTAAACGAGGTGATGTAGTTTCCCTGTTTGTCGTATTTGTCTATTCGCTTTGTGCCACTTTTTAGCGTTGTTACCATTTCTCCAACTGGCTTGCCTTCTTTCCAGGTGCCTTTTCTAACGGAGCCGTCTTTGTAAGTTTCGGTACCGGCGCCATCCTGGAAACCATTTTTGAACTTGCCCTTGCAAATAATTCCTTCATCGTCGACAAAAGTTCCTTGCCCTTCTAGTAAACCGTTTGCGAAGGTGCCGGTGGCCTCTTCGCCATTTATTCTTTTAAAGCGTCCTTTCCCGTTCAGTTTATTGTCGCTCCACTGGCCTTCAATAGATGAGCCGTCATTCCTTGTTAAAATACCTTGTCCATTAAATGCATCTTTTGCAAAAACGCCGTTGTAAATGTCGCCATTGGTGAAGTGGTAAATGCCCCTACCAGATTTTACGCCATTTACGAAACCTCCTGCGTACTTGTCGTTGTTTGCAAAAAGGCACGCGGCCATCCCGTGCAATTTTCCGTCTTTCCAATCACCCTCAAAACGGTCGCCTGAAGCTGAAGTGAAAATACCTTTGCCATTGGATTCGTTATTTTTAAAGTCTCCTTCGTAAACGCTGCCATCTGCTTCAACCAGTTTGCCTTTTCCTTCGCGCTTGTCGTTTTTCCAGTCGCCGGTATAGCTTGTTCCGCTGGTATAGGTTTGGGTGCCCTTGCCATCTCTTTTGTCATTTTTCCATTCGCCTTCGTAGCTGGTGCCGTCTTTCAATATGAGTTTGCCCTGCCCGTGTCTCAAGTCATTCTTCCATTGTCCGTCGTATTTGTTGCCGTTTGCAAAAGTGAGAATGCCACGACCTTCACGCACGTTATTATTGTATTCACCTTCATAAATATCTCCACCTTTAGTTTCCTGCCTTGCTTTTCCTTTTGTTTCCCAATCGATTGCCTCACCATCTAAGGTGGCTCCATTCTTTGCGTAAAACTTGCCTTTTCCCTGTGGAATTGAATTGACAATTTCGCCTTCAAACCTTGTTCCGTCGGGGTAATATGCTTTGCCTGGCCCATTGATCTTTCCGTTTACAAAAGCACCTTCCACTTTGTAGCCGCGATTGTAATAAGTGTATGAACCGGTACCGGTGATTGTGTCGTTTAAGAAAACTGCTTCCATTACTACACTGTCATTTACTGCACGCAACCTGCCGGCACCCTGTCTCCTTCCATTTTTCATTTCGCCAGTGTACACTGTATGTAACTCGCCCTTATTGTATAACAGCTTAGTGCCATAACCATGGGCAAAGCCATCAACGCAAGGTCCATCCCAATTTATTTTAATTCCTGGGTTTGCTTCTGATGAATAAACTTTACAACCCGTCCTGGTTGTGTAGATCGTATCCTTTTGTGCGGAGGAGTATATCGGTGCAATAAAAAGGAGGATAGTAAATATTCGGTTCATAGTTTCAATAGGTTTGGCATTCGTAATTAGGTACTAAAATTAGGTAATTCTCGGTCATATTTTCGTTGCCGTAAGTAACGCACATTTTCCAATTAATATTATTGTACAAGCACCTAGTTATTATGATCATTTCGATAATTGACGACTAGAGCTCCAACAGTACAGTGAGTGACACAACGATGCTGAATTTAGTTGCAATGCTGGCAACCAGAGTATTAATACTACATTAGTTTGTCTATTTCCGGCACGAGTTACCTTAGTTCGGGAAAGGTTATTCCTGTTATTTTCCTGTAGATGTCAACGGCATAGAGATCAGTCATTCCTGCAATAAAATCTACCACTGATTGGATGTCGTAATACAACCGGTCTCTCTCGCCAGTGATTGTAAATTGGCTGCTGATTAATTGCAATAGTTTCCTGCTTTTTGATGACTTGGGGTTGAGTATTGCCGCATAAAATTCTTTAAGTAATCCGCCAATAACGTTATAACCAGCAATTTCAATTTCAACAACTGATCGGTGGTTATAAATATTTTCCACGCTAAAATCGTCGATGCGCTGCACCAACTGCTGCTCATGTTCGGGGATGTAATTAAGCAAAGGCTTCTCTAAAGTTCCATCTAATAATGCCGTTTCATTTTGCATGAATACTTCAGAGATGCGGGAGATAAGCAGGTTAATTAACTTGGCTCTTAAGAATTGGATTTTCTGGTTACTATCTTTTATTGATGCGAGTGTCTGTTCAACTTTTTCGCGGGCATCGTAGCCCTGCTCCTTATCGAAGAAAGCAAGAAACAGTTGCTGGATCTTATCTATCGAAAGAATATTTAAACGATGGGCATCTTCAAAATCGATAATGCGGTAGCAAATATCATCTGCCGCTTCAACCAGGTAGACGAATGGGTGCCTGGCGTACACGTTTCCCTCTTGTATATTAGGAATGCCTAGCGCTTCCGCAATCGTTTTATAAATATCAATTTCAGTATCAAAGAAGCCGGACTTTTTCGTAACGAGGTTGGCCTTATTAAAGGCGTTCAAAGAGTCGCAGGGATATTTTACAATGGAGGCTAGGGTAGAATAGGTAAGCCTGAAGCCGCCTTCCCGCTCTTCGTTAAAATGGTGCGTAAGTGTTCGAAATGCGTTTGCGTTCCCCTCGAAATACAGGAAGTCGCGCTGCTGGTTTAGGGTCAAGTTCTCTTCAAAAACTTTTTTATCCTCGCCTTCCAACTCCTTAAAAAAATTGCGAATGGCATCTTCACCGCTGTGGCCAAAAGGAGGATTGCCAATATCATGTGCAAGGCAACCTGCAGCAATTACGGATGGCAATTCGTACCGGTAAAAGTCGGTGAAGCCCTCGCCGAAATTGTATTTAGCGGAGAGCCTGTCTCCAATAGATTTTCCTAACGATCGGCCAACCGATGCAACTTCCAAGCTATGTGTAAGCCTGTTGTGCACCAACACTGCTCCTGGCAAAGGAAATACCTGCGTTTTATTTTGAAGCCTTCTAAATGCGGAAGAAAAAATTATCCTGTCGTAGTCGCGGATAAAAGAGTTTCGAAGACTGTCTACGCCACCACTTACTCTCGTTTGCCCCGTCCGCCTTGCACTGTATAATTCTTCCCATTTCATAAGTGCAAGTTTAAGCCTCATTTTTCAGTTTACACGCATGGTTACTCAATGCGATTTTAAGTGTCTTATATTCTTATGTTACCAGCTGAAGTTCTCCATTTAGCATCGTTGTGTCACTCACTTGTACTGGTTGTTCAATATTCACCAGCAAATGCCTGTTCTTTTTATCACGGTAAGCATGAAAAACAGAACAGTTAATCTTGAAAAGAGAATTTTTTGTGCTTTTGGTTGGTCTAATATTCATGTTATTACTTTCACATTTTGGCCTTGCTCTTTCTGCTTTCACTGCAAGTAAAACCCCTAATTTTGCGGCTGATTGCTTGCACCCTTCCAAATGTTTTCGCTGAAGAAAATTCTGCTGTACAAGAGTGCGACGCAACGGATGCTGAAGCAGGTACAATGTTGGTACCATAAATAAACTCGCTTCAATAAGTTTAAAAACAGAAGTAATGAAGTTAGAAAATCAAGATAGCAAAGTTAGGATTGTAACCGCAGCCTCGTTGTTTGACGGGCACGATGCAGCTATTAATATTATGCGCAGGATTTTGCAATCAAAAGGTGCAGAGATCATACACTTGGGGCATAACAGAAGTGTGGCAGAAATTGTTGAGTGCGCTATTGAAGAAGATGCACATGGGATTGCAATTACGAGCTACCAGGGTGGCCACGTGGAGTTTTTTAAATACATGAAAGACTTGCTTGACCAGAATGGTTGCGGCCATATTAAAATATTTGGAGGTGGTGGAGGTACTATTCTACCTGCTGAAATTAAGGAGCTCCAGGATTACGGTGTTACCAGGATCTATAGTCCTGACGATGGTCGGCACATGGGCCTTGAGGGAATGATCCAGGATGTGATTGACCAATGTGCAACAGTGCATTTAAATGGCGAGGATAAATGGAATGGTAAGCTGCCGCTGCAGGAAAGAAAAGATGTAAGGAGGATTGGGCGTGCAATTACAGTGGCAGAAGCCGGGGGCGATTATAAAAATATTGTGGATGGTGCATTTACTGCCAGCAACGCTACTGCAGAATCTCCTGTGTTGGGTATTACAGGTACAGGCGGTGCAGGTAAGTCTTCAGTTACTGACGAAATTGTACGTCGCTTTTTACATACTTATGTCGATAAAACAATTGCCGTTATCTCTGTAGATCCATCGAAGAAAAAAACCGGCGGAGCTTTGTTGGGTGACAGAATTAGGATGAACAGCATTCATAATGGTCGTGCTTACATGCGTAGCCTTGCCACACGTGAAAGTGATAAAGCCCTAAGTAAACATGTACAGGAAGCACTAGACATTTGTAAGCAGGCGGGCTTCGATCTTGTTATTTTGGAAAGTGCGGGTGTGGGCCAAAGTGATGCATCGATACTGGATTATTGCAACGTAAGCATGTATGTGATGACGCCCGAATACGGTGCTCCAACACAACTTGAAAAAATAAACATGCTTGATTATGCAGATGTTGTTTGCATAAATAAGTTTGATAAAGCAGGCGCTTTAGATGCACTACACGACGTACGCAAACAATACAAACGAAACCATGGTTTGTGGACAGCAAAAGACGAAGAGCTTCCTATAGTTGGAACGATAGCGGCACAATTTAACGACGCTGGTGTAAACGAATTGTTTGAAAAAATAATGATTGCTATCAGTAAAAAAACGGGTAAGCAGTATGGTAAATTAACGGATCATGGGCACCCGAGCGATACAAGTACAAAGTCCCAGATTATTCCGCCTAAAAGAGTAAGGTATTTAAGCGAGGTAGCAGAAAATAATAGAGGTTACGATGAATGGGCTAATCAACAAAGTGCAATAGCTTCAAAGTTGTACAGGATACAAGGTGCTATTGAAGCAATGAGGGAAGTTGGAACAACAGGTACTTCTGACCTTGAAAAAATTCGGGATCATTTTGATGAGCAACTGCATGCTGAATGTAAAAAGTTATTGGAGCAGTGGCCAAAGGTGGTTAATAAATATGCTGCTGATTTTTTTGAATATACCGTTCGTGATAAAGTGATTAAACAACCACTTAGTTCTCCATCTTTAAGTGGTACACGCATTCCTAAAGTGGTGCTGCCAAAGTATAAAGACTGGGGCGATATTTTAAAGTGGCAGTTGCAGGAGAATTTGCCTGGCGAATTTCCTTATACTGCTGGTGTATTTGAACTGAAAAGACAAGGTGAAGATCCTACCCGGATGTTTGCAGGTGAAGGTGGACCAGAGCGAACCAATAAACGCTTTCACTATGTATCATTAGGGCAGCCAGCGAAGCGTTTATCTACTGCCTTTGATAGTGTAACGTTATATGGAGAAGACCCAGCTATTCGACCAGACATTTATGGCAAAGTTGGCAACAGTGGTGTAAGCATTGCAACAGTTGATGATGCTAAAAAACTTTACAGCGGCTTTGATCTTTGCGATCCAAAGACTTCTGTTAGCATGACCATAAATGGTCCCGCTACTATGGTGCTTGCTTTCTTCATGAATGCTGCTATTGATCAGCTATGCGAAAAGTATATTGAGCAAAACAAGCTTTGGAGCAAGGTTGAAGAAGCATTTAATAAGAAATATGAGCATGCCCCAAAGCCATCCTATTACAACCCTGCATCACCAGAAAGATTACCCGAAGGAAACAATGGATTAGGGTTGCGGTTACTTGGCTTAAGCGGCGATGAAGTATTACCAGCAGATGTATACCAACAACTAAAAGCTGAAGCCTTATCACAAGTTAGGGGAACTGTACAGGCAGACATTCTTAAAGAAGACCAGGCACAAAATACCTGCATCTTCTCAACAGAGTTTTCGTTGAAGTTGATGGGTGATGTGCAACAATATTTTATTGATAAGAAAGTGCGTAATTTCTATAGTGTTTCTATAAGTGGTTACCACATTGCAGAAGCAGGTGCTAACCCAATCACGCAGCTTGCCTTTACACTGGCTAATGGCTTCACCTATGTAGAATACTACTTAAGCCGTGGCATGAACATCGACGATTTTGCGCCAAACTTATCGTTCTTCTTTAGTAACGGAATGGATCCTGAATATAGTGTTATAGGTCGTGTGGCTAGAAGGATTTGGGCTAAGGCAATGAAGCTTAAATACAAGGGCAACGATCGTTCTCAAAAGCTCAAGTATCATATTCAAACTTCAGGTCGTTCGTTGCATGCGCAAGAGATAGACTTCAATGATATTCGAACAACCTTGCAAGCTTTGTATGCTATCTACGACAACTGCAACAGCCTGCACACTAACGCATATGATGAAGCCATTACAACGCCAACTGAGGAAAGCGTAAGAAGGGCAATGGCTATCCAGCTCATCATTAATCGCGAACTTGGAACTGCTAAAAATGAGAACCCTAACCAGGGAAGTTTCTTAATTGAAGAACTAACAGAGTTGGTAGAAGAAGCGGTGCTTACCGAGTTTGATCGTATTACCGAAAGAGGTGGCGTGCTAGGTGCAATGGAGCGTATGTACCAGCGTAATAAAATACAGGAAGAAAGTTTGTTTTACGAGCACCAGAAACATACTGGCGAGTTGCCTTTAATTGGCGTGAACACCTTCCTTAACAAGAAAGGCAGTCCTACGATTTTGCCGCTTGAAGTTATACGCAGTACTACAGAAGAAAAGGAGCAACAAATTCAAAACCTTAAGGGCTTTCAAAAGCGTAATGAAGCAAAGAGTGATGAAGCTTTACAACGCTTACAACAAGTTGCTGTTAATAACGGTAATCTCTTTGAAGAGCTTATGGAAACAGTTAAGTATTGTAGCCTTGGTCAAATTACACATGCACTTTACGAGGTGGGTGGACAGTACAGAAGGAATATGTAGACAATAGAAATCTTCATTAATACAAGAGAGCATTACAATTGTAGTGTTCTCTTTTTTGTTTCCAGCAGTAGTTTTTCCTTCATCTTTACTTGCGTCGCACTCTTGTACTTTTATTAATTCTATTCCGATTTTTTTTGAACCACAGAGACACGGCGGCACTGAGAAGCACGGAGAAGAGCCTTGTTTTTCTATCGAAAAATTAAGATGACAATAGTACTAAAAGATAAAGTGATTGCCACGCAACGATGATGCTATGGAATACAAACACTGGTATCCAAAAAGCCAAAAGTAAAAATTCAAAAGTCAAAATTTGAAGGAAACGCTTGTGCTTTCTTTTTTACTTTTTAATTTTGATTTATACCCTGTAGCAAATCGCGTTAATATTCATACCGGCGCCAACACTTGCGAAGAGGATAACGTCGCCATCATTTATTTCATGGTTTTCTTCTTTGCCTTTGCGCACCAGGTCGAGGAGGGTTGGAATGGTGGCTACCGAACTATTGCCAAGCCAATGAATACACATAGGCATAATATCGTGCGGCATGTCCTTAAGGCCATATAATTTGTAGAGGACTTTTATAATGGCTTCGTCCATTTTTTCATTTGCCTGGTGAATGAAAACTTTCTTAAGCTGATGGATTTCTATGCCACTTTTCTCAAGGCAATCCTTCATTGCTTCGGCTACATGTTTAATCGCGAACTCGTACACCTTACGGCCTTTCATCTTAATAAACCGAACGGCGGGATCACTGTCAGGTAAAAAAGATTTACCCATGTGTATGTAGTATGCTTCTTCTTTACAATGCGACTGCGCACTTGAGGCAAGAATGCCGCTGCCGTTTTCTTCAACGTCTTTATACTCGAGTACAACAGCACCAGCGCCATCGCTAAAGATCATGCTATCGCGATCATACTCATCTATTACGCGGCTTAAAGTTTCGGCCCCTATCACCAAAGCCTTTTTAGCAATGCCTGCTTTAAAAAAAGCATCAGCATGAATGATTCCCTGCACCCATCCAGGGCAGCCGAATAATAAATCGTAAGCGATGCAATTTGGGTTTGCAATGCCGAGGTTATATTTAACCCTGCTGGCAAGAGAAGGTACTGCATCGCTTTGTATAGTACTTGAAACCACGTCTCCAAAGTTTTGGGCAACAATTAGCTGGTCAATAGTTTCGGGATCGATTCCGCTTTCTTCTATGGCGGCTTTGGCAGCCAGGGTAGCAAGGTCTGAAGCGTTTTGATTGGAAGGAGCGTAGCGTCTCTCTGCAATTCCTGTAATCTGCCTGAACTTCTCAACAACCTCAACAGGGTTAGTCTCTATCCTAACATTGTTCTCAGCATAAAAATTATGCGAAGTGAAATCGTTATTGGTCTTTATTTCAGTTGGGATGTAGCAACCAGATCCTGTAATTATTGAGCGCTTCATACGGATAACATGAATTTTTATTTCTTTAACTGGAAAGAAGGTCTAAATGTAACGATTAAGAAAACGACTTTCTTGTATGACCGCCCAAAATTAACCTATTAAGGCTGCATTTCGTGTTCAAATGCAGGAATAGGGTACGGTTATCTGCGTTTTTCTGATAGTACGAGGGCATCGTTTTTGTAACTATTTCCCTTAAAATTCAACTATATGCAAGATCAAACGTTCACACTTTTAGTAGACAGCGTGCCTGTTGATGCACGGGCTGTTCCTTTTAAATTTAACGAGGAAACCCGTTTTACAGTAACTATAAATGGTTCTGATTATATGTTTGTTTTTGATACTTCGGTAGGAAGGTATGCTGCCATTGGTGATGAGTCTGCTACCTTACCTGATACACTTGAAGTGGCTGTTGCAGATAAGCTGCGGCAGGTGGTGGCTTAATTATAGTACGCAGCAAGGAACACATCCTTCGAGGATGATTACTTTTTAAAACCGCTTAAGGTTTAACTTTTAAAACTAGTTATATGAACGAACAACAAAGTGGTGAAGGCAGGGATCCTAAAACGGGCTTGCAGGAAGATACCAGTAAAATTTATTTAGGTGACAGCAGCCTGCAAAGTCAGCAAGAATTTGAACAAGATAAAAATGATGAGGCGCCCACAGCTGAGGAAATTATAAGACCAAGCAAATTTGCGGATGGTAATGATCCGGGCGATGAAACAGGGGATGAATCAGGAGATTCGCCTTTGCAGGAAGTGACAAGCAGTGGTAGTGTAAGCGGAGTTGATACCGACAGCACTATTAATATTACACCTGATGACGACCGGGTAAGACAGTAAGAAATAGTAAACGTATGTCAATATAAAAGCCATCCTGCTTAAGTAGGATGGCTTTTATTTTTGAGCTAAATTATAACCGTGCAAGTGCAATACATTGTGGACAGAAACTTTAACGGAGCTGAGCAACGAACAATAGTACAAGAGTGCGACGCAAGTAAAGCCTAATTGTTGTTACCATGCTGGCTACAAAAAATTTACTCGTAGCATCTTTGGCTAATTACTTCCTGTTATCCATCTTAACGCCGAATTCCTTATCTGCCTTTTTTAAAACTTTGTCGAGGTCAACTCCTTTGCCAAGCACTCCTTTAAAAATATCCCCGACTTCTTTTAAGCGATCCATTGCATTGAAGATAGTGAAGTCGCGAATTTGTAATCCTTTCTTAACCTCGTCCCAGTGTAGCGGCATTGAAACAGGGGCGCCAGGTTTAGGTCGGAGGGAGTAAGGACCAGCAACAGTTGCCTGCGGACGATTTTGTAGAAAATCGATATACATTTTACCGCCACGATCTTTTGTTTTGCGCTCAATACTCGTAAAGCCTGGGAGTTCTTTATGTATTAGTTTGGCAACCATGCGCCCGAACTCTTTTGAATCTTCGTAATCGTACTTAGCGCCAAACGGAATGTAAATGTGTAGGCCGGTGGAGCCTGAAGTTTTAGGAAAAGCGGTTATGCCCATTGCATCTAAAATGTTTTTTGTAACGCAGGCTGCTTCTATCACCTGCTCAAAAGTATTTTTATCGGGGTCAAGATCAATGATACACCAATCAGGGTTATCAGGCGCCTGCCTGCGACTGCTCCACGGGTTTATTTCTATGCAGCCTAACGATGCCACGTAGAGAAGACTTGCTTCGTCGGTACACACTAAAAATTCTTTATCCCGTCCATCGGCATAGCTGTGGTACGGAAAAGTTTCTATCCAATCCGGCGCTTTGCCTTTTACGTCTTTCTGGTAAAAAGTTTCGCCTTCAATACCGTGTGGGAAACGGTTGAGCGTTTGTGGACGATCCTTTAAATAAGGCATAATGAAAGGAGCTACCTGGTAATAATAATTCAGCATGTCACGCTTGGTCACATTGTCTTTAGGCCAATACACTTTGCTTAGATTGGTGAACTTCATATCGTGCCCGCCTACATTTTTTACCTGCGTTTCTTCGTTGGGATTTAGCAGCGATTTTCGTTCTTTTTTTCCCGGTGAAGCGATGACTTTCTTTTGTACTAAAGTGTTCTCTTCATGTAGCACATCAGTTACCGGCACTGGTCTTTCACGAACCACGTCCTTTGCACTTTTATCTTCACGTAAGCCTTTGAATGATGGATGTCTTATGCTTCCATCTTTTGTCATTTCGCGGTAGCTAATTTCACAAACCAGTTCAGGCTTCACCCATGTTACTTCTGCCTTTGGAGGGTTGGGCCTGAAGCGGGAAGGTTTATTAAATTCAGGAACATGAATAAAGGGACAATCAGGAGTTTCGAGGGGCTTTAACTTCTCTAATATTTCCACTTGCATTTTAACGTTGAAGCCGGTACCTACAGGTGTTACATGGTGGAAGGCACCATTCTCAAATAAACCCAGTAGCAGTGCACTAAATTTCTTTGGCGTTCCTTCGTTTTTGGTGTAGCCACCTATAATAAGTTCCTGGTGTTTTTCTGTTTTAATCTTAAGCCACTCTTTACTTCTTAAGTCTGGCACATACCTGCTGTCAGCCTTCTTTGCCATGATGCCTTCAAGACCAAGCTTATCGGCTAACTCGAAAAACTCCGTTCCCGTTGCTTCAAAATTCTCACTTACTTTTATGCCTGGGATAGAAGGCGCAACTTGCTGCAACTGCTTTCTTCTTTCAATAAGGGGAAGGTCCATTAAGTTCTGTCCATCGAGCCAAAGAAGATCAAACAGGTAAAAGGCAAGTTGTCCATCAGCTTCGCTTCGCCAGTTTTGCAGGTCGCCAAAATCAGGAACTCCTTTTTCATTTACCACTACAATTTCGCCGTCTACAATTGCATCGATCCCCCATTGTTTTAAAGCATCAAATACTGGATAGAACTTTTCATTAAAAGATTTATTGTTTCTCGACTTGATATCAACAGTGCCGTTGTGCATATAACCGATAGCACGGTAGCCGTCCCATTTTACCTCGTACATCCAACCTTCATCATCAACAGGTTTATCTACAAGAGTAGCCAACATAGGTTTTATGTCAGTAGGAAATTCAGTTGAAGTAACGCCAGTAGTTTTCTTTTTGGTAGCCATGGCCAGCAGTTTCCATAACTAATTTATAAATCGTGCCAGCAGCTATTTTGTTGTAGTTCTTTTGTACTAAGCATTAGTACAACCTCAGGCATCGTTGCGTCGCACTCTTGTACTTTTATGCTTAAGCTCGACGCTTCAAATATGACGAGGTTTACATGCAGGTACATCAATTGCACAGAAACTTCTGTTCGATTAAAATGAATTTTATGAAACAGATTAGTAAAAAGACGTTTCCCCTGTTCGTAATATCAATCTATTGTTTTGTTATTGGTTGTAATGGCGGAGAGAGTACTTCAACTATTTCAGATACTGCACCTGCACCAATGGCCGATAGTATTCCAGGTGTTGTGCGACCAGCGCCTATGGATACAGCCGGTGTAATTAAACCTCCGGGCACTAATGATGATAATGTAATCCTTCCGGATTCTGCGCATTAACAAAGCAAAGAAGAAGCAAAATAGTTTAAAGGAAATGGTGTAGTAGAGGTTTTTTGAGCCAGGGCAATTGCATCTATTTAGCTTTTCTACTAATGAACATGCTTTTAAAGGTTTGAACCAACAACAATTTTAGAAGATCTTCCGAGAGACCATCGTTTATCTATCAGGCCTTGAACGCTCACTTAATACCTGCTATGCAAGCAGTTTAAGCTCAAGCCGCATGGCTTGTTATTGCAACGGGACTCCACCCGCTTGTTGCTGAAACTGCTTCGCATGTTCAGCATGCCTTCGCTTCGCTTGGCACCCAACCGGCTGATGTCCCTTATGCAATAACTTTTGTCAGGAGCGGGTATTAGGAGTATGTGTCCAAAAGAAAAAAGAGCAGCACAATCTCTATGAATCGATCTCCTGGCGACATCAGAAAAAATGCGTTAAGAAAATTTATAGATCAGGCGTTAAGAAATGAAATAGATGTTACTGATGCAGGGAGAAGAACCGCCGCCTGTAAGTCGCACATTGCTCGGCCCATATCCAACCACTGTGACTTATTTCATTTTAGCCTGGTCTATAAATTTTTAGCATTTTTTCTGGAGTCTTGACTGCATTACTATTTTAGCAAAGCAAGTATGGAATACGAAAAGGCGTCAACGTAATCTTATAGAGAAATTCTTTAGCTAAACGGTTAGGGTTCATCTTCTGGCCTTGGCCGAAAGTACTCTTGCGTCGCACTCTTGTACATTTTATCGTTATGCAGCCGATGCAAAATGAGTTCACTGCTGCATAGTTTCTTCTTGCTGAGTAAAGAAAAATGAGTACAAGAGTGCGACGCAATAATGTTTAATAGCAGCAATACTGCACGGACCAAAAGAAACTAAAATTGCACCCTGAAGCTGCCGAAAATTCCAAAACGTTTTAATTGTTCTTTGGGCAATGGTGTGGGAAGTACTCGCCATACAAAATCAAGACGGATCACCTTTAGAATGTTGTCTACACCCGTACCAACTTCCATGTACATCTTTTTATCCAGCGATTGAAAGGGGTGGTCGCCCACAAAGTTTAAGCTGCGATTCTCTTTACTAAGATCGCCCCAAACGCCTTTGGCGCTCCAAAATTGCCTGAACTTTAATTTACGTGTAAGCGGAATAAATTTAAAGAGCCCATTACCAATATTATGCTCAAGGTTGAAGCCAGCATAACGATCGCTGATGTATTCGAACCTGTTCATCATATTGAACGCATACTTGTTATAATAAAAGATCTCGTTGCCAGGATGGATTTCCAGCAGCGGGTAAGGCAGCGTTCCATAAACTCTTCCTGCAAAAAAGTTATAATAGAAATTGCCATATGGAGGCACGTTCATGTAATCGCTTATGCTTCCGGTGATCTTATTATAGTTATAACTGCTTTTTAAAACACCAGCCCAACCCTTGCTATACCTCGCTTCAATAATTGGAAAGTCGCTACCTAAGCTCGTGCGAAAAAAAGTATTTTCTAAAAAGCGTTCGAGGTAAGCGTACCTTATTCGTAAAGAGGTTTCAAAATTAGCCAGCGGTTCATGACTTGCGGTGCCGGTAAAGTAAGATTTAGCAGGAAGATTTCTTAAAGGCGTAACCTGCCGGTTAGTGATGCCCAAAAGAAACGAGATTCCTGATCTTGTTTCCTGGAAGATCTCTAACTTCTTTTCTTCAATCTTCTGAAACTTCACTGGAACGTTTGGCTTACGAAAAGCAAGTGCAAAAATGTTGTCGGTACTTATTTCATCGTAGTACTGCTGCCCGTTGTCAAGATCGTTTTTGTACCCCGCTGATATGTAAAAGCGCGGATCTTTTTTCGGCAGGTAAAAAATTTCTGCCTGGCCTTTATACTTTTTATCTCCAAAGCCATAAGCAAGGTAAGTATGCAGGTAAATTTTGCGGTTGAAGCCGCTGTTGGTACTAACATCAAACCTAAGGCGGGTACCTTCCCAACTGTTGCCGCTGATCCAGTTAAACCACGGGCCAATATTAAAGTTGCCAATGCTTTTATAGCCAGTGCCAATAAAATTAATGGCGTTGGAATATTTTTGAAATTGCGGTAACGATTGAATTGTATCAATCATCTTGTAAATGGCTGCCTCGTTTTTACTAAGCTCTTCATGTCTGCTTTGCGACCAAAAGGTGTCGACTTTTAGTTCAGCATCTTTTAGCACTATAACTTCTTCAGCTTTACGGTTTGTCTTAAGTACGCTTACAACAGTATCGGCATTAAGCAACACGTTTCGATAGGTGCTTGTTTTTCGTCCTTTAAAACCACTCCTTGATTTGCCAATTGGCGAAATGTCAGCAACAAATTTATCCTTGCTTAAGAACCATGTGCTATCATTTATTAACCTGAACTCCTGTATTAAAGTAAGCTTTTGTACAAAGTTCAGGTTCGCTCCTTCACTCGGCCTAAGCGTAATTTTTTGAAGAGCATATGTACTGTCAACTACCCAGCAATCACCTTCAAATGTGTTCTCACCTTTTCGTTTAGGCCTGAATGCTAAGTGCACCAGGCGCTTATTGTTTAGGTACTGTGTGTCTAATAGTTTAAAGTTGTAGTAATAGTCTCCGTTATCATGAAAAGGACTTGCAAACTGCTTATCAAAAACAGGAATAAAATTGTGGTAGACATTTACGTTCTGGTACATTCCGCCGAGCATCTTTGTTACGCTTTCGTTTTGGATGCCGTTGGTCTTACTTCCTTTAATTACCTCTTTTACTCTTTTTGGTGAACGCTGAAAATAATAGTCGGAAATTGTTTCGGTAAGAAACAAGGGAAGGAAAGGTTTCTCTTCGGTTGAGTCAATGTTGTTGAGGATGAAGTTGAAAGGCTTTAAAATTTTGTTGTTCCCCAGCTTTTCCTTGTTTACGTTGTTAAGGTCCAGTTCCAGTTTATTATAGACCTCGTAATAATAGTTTTGGTAACTGCTGTTGTCATGTTTGGGCTTATTCTTCATGATGCGATTCCAAAACCAAAGTGCTCTATTAAACTTTACTTTTACCACTGCATCTTTCGATACAGGCGCGATCTCCATTTTTATATTAAGGAAAACAGAATCAGTGTTCTGTGGTATTACGTAAGCAACCGGTTTATAACCTACAGAGGTAATGAGTAAAGTGTCAGGAATTGTAAAGGTGTAAGTAAACGAGAAAATGCCAGCTGTATCTGTTGTGCTGCCTGACTGTCCAAGTTTTAGTGAAACTGATGCAAAGGGAATAGGTTCATCACTCTGCACATCTTTTACTACCCCTGAAACTATTTTCTTTTGCGCATTAGCCAAACTACCTATTAAAATAAAAAACAGGAAGAAAGTATATAGACGTTTGAAGCATTGCGAACCCATCAGTCAAAAATAAGGTTTGAGGTCAATAAGAATTAGAGAACCACTATAAATACGAAACAATTACAAAAATATTTGGGGAAACCATTTAATTATTATTACTTTGAATTACAAAGTACTTCTAAAGTATGGACAATCAACAGGAGCATTTAAATGCATTGCAGGATATCAGGCAGATGATGCAGCGGAGCAACCGCTTTATTAGCCTCAGTGGCTGGAGTGGTATTTCGGCAGGCGTTTGCGCCCTGGTAGGCGCTTTCTTCGCTTACAATACAATGCATCGCCAAGGTTATTATACTACCCATGGCTATTCGGGAAAAGCAATCCGGGGCGAATATTCTCTGGTTTCTTTGATTAACGAACCTCTCGTAATAATCGCCGCGTTCACGTTTGTTGCCGCTTTTTTTTTGGCTTTTCTCTTTACCTATATCCGCAGTAAAAAGCAGAACATTCCAATCTGGGGCATTACGGCGCGCCGCTTACTTTTTAATGTCAGCGTACCAATGTTGGTAGGTGGTATGTTTATACTTAGGCTTATCCAATACAATGTAGAAGGATTGGTAGCCCCGGCCAGTCTCATATTTTACGGGCTCGCGCTTATTAATGCGAGTAAGTATACTTTAAACGAAATTCGCAACCTTGGCTATGCCCAGGTGGTACTCGGCATTATAAATTGCTACGCTATCGGCTACGGTCTTTTTTTCTGGGCTATAGGCTTTGGCGTACTGCATATTTTTTATGGTGTCTTCATGTGGTGGAAATATGAACGAACTGATGCAATTGAAAAGTAAGGAATGAAGAACCCAATAGAAAACCTAAATAAAATTTTTGACAGCCGTATTCGGCTGGGCATCATGAGTGCGCTTATGGTTAACGATGAGGTAAACTTTAATGATTTGAAAGAACTTATACAGGTAACCGACGGAAACCTGGCAAGCCATTTAAAAACGCTTGAAGAGAATGCCTATGTTGATGTGAAAAAAGGTTTTATCGGCAGGAAGACAAATACAACATACGCTGTTACCAAAGCAGGTGAAAAAGCGTTTAAAGCCCACTTGCAAGCTCTCGAAGAAATGATAAAAGGAATGGGTTAATTTTTTTTGTACTTAAACTTTGTATTTCAAAGTACTTTTAGGAAATAAAAGAATTTTGTGACCAAGCTGGGTGCTGCTATTAAGCGTTCGTTGCGTCGCACTCTTGTACTGGCCATCTTTATTCAGCAGGAGATAAACCACGAGAAAACTTGCTAGGAGTATCAGCACCTAAAAACATAAAAAAAATATAAAATGAAACATCTAATCTTAAAAAGGTCCTTCGCTTTTAGTGCTGGCCTTGCTGCCGTGCTGCCTTGTGTTTATTTCCTTGTATCCAATCTTCTCAACAGCGAACTAAATATGCCACTACTGTGGAAGCCCATCGCTTACATCTTTGAAGATCCTGCTAAGAGGAGTATTGGTCTAAACATCAATCTAATAATCTTGTTTGGGCCGGTTGTAACTATACTACTCAACCTGCCGCAGGTCGTTCACGCCTCTATAGTTAATCAAAAGCCGCACACCAATCTTTTTATAACTATTCAAAAGTTTGCTTCCAACTGGTCCGTGATTGTAGTAGCCGGCTTATGCCTCGCAGCCGTTTTATTTTACCTATTGGGTGAAAATTGTAACTGCTTATAATTCGTAAACGGGAACATGCTTGTTCATAATCTCTCTGCTGCTTGTTGATATAACAGTACAAGTGAGTGACACAACAATGCTTAATTAATAAGCGATGCCTGCTCAATAAAATCATCTATACATAAAACTAAAACCAAAATAAAATGAACCAGGACAATTTTAAAAACGATGCGCCAGAACCAAAATCAAACAAGACACTTATTAAAGGAGTTATTACCGGAGTTCTTATTCTTGTAATGCTTATACCAACGGTTTTTATAAATAACCTCGTACACGAAAGAGAGGCGCGGCAGCGTGAAGTAGTTGCAGAAATTAGTAACAAGTGGGCAACGGCTCAAACTGTTATTGGGCCTTATATAGTAGTGCCTTACCTCGAAACTTTTCGCACTGCAGATAACATAGAGCAAACGCAGGAGAAGTTAGTAACACTAATTCCGGAGCAGATAAAAGTAGACGGAACGGTTGACCCGCAGGAAAGAAAGCGATCTATTTACACAGTGTTGTTGTATAGAAGTTCTTTAAATGGCTCAGGCGTTTTTAAGATACAGCCACCAGCAGATATCGATTTAAATAAGCTGGTACTAAAAGATGCGAAACTTTGTATTGGCATCAACGACTTTAAGGGAATTGAAGAAAAAGTTACTGTTAGCTTGAACGGTGAAGCTTATGATCTTACGCCTGGTTTACCCGGCCAGAATAATCAAAAAGGATTGTCAGCAAGTATACCGTTGACATTACAAAACCTGAACGTGTATCTGCCTTTTAGTTTCAATATGAAATTGAAGGGAAGCCAACAGTTAAGCTTTGTACCCTTAAGCGGCGATAGCAAGTTTACTTTAAGCAGCAAATGGGCTAATCCTTCCTTTGATGGTTTGACAGTACCTGTTGATAGGTCGGTGAACGAAAAAGGGTTTACAGCAAGCTGGAGTTTTAATAAGGCGAACCTACCCTTCAAGTCTTTTATGAAAGAGTTTGATATGGATGTAAAGGAGTACAACTTCGGTGTTACCATGCTACAACCAGCCGACCAATATTCTAAGACGATGCGAAGCGTAAAGTATGCAATCCTGTTTATTGGGCTAACCTTCTCTCTTTTCTTTATTGTAGAAATTATGCAGAACAAACCGGTGCATCCTGTACAGTATGTACTGGTAGGGCTTGCACTTGTAATTTTTTATACGCTCTTACTATCTATAAGCGAGTTTGTAAATTTTGACCTGGCTTATGTGATTGCGGCTACAGCAACGGTTTCGTTAATTACGTTGTATGCAAAAGGCCATTTCGAAACATGGAAAATTGCGGGAGTGTTTGGGTTGATCCTAGGCTTGTTGTACAGTTTTATTTTCGTGCTTATCCGTTTAGAAGATACAGCTCTGCTGGTAGGTAGCATTGGTTTGTTTGCCGTACTCTCACTGGTTATGTATGCGAGCCGGAAGATCAACTGGTACAATCCAACCTTTAATAAACCAACCGTTGAAACTGCATAAGAAGGCTGGTAGGTGATGATTTAAGAAAAGCATCACCTATAAAATAAGTGTAAGAATTATTTCTTTAGTTTAAAATGATCAGGCTGTAAACACTAACTTTCCCGGCATTAATATTTTACGATGATGATCAATTTTATTAAGTCATTTGGATTTGCCTTTACAGGCCTGTTTACCTTCTTTCGTTACGAAAGAAATGGAAAGATACAGTTGCTTGCAGCAGTGATTGCAACGATAGCCGGGGGGCTGTTTAAAATATCGTTACACGAGTGGATGTGGATGTGCGCCTGTATAGTAACTGTTCTTTCTTTTGAAATGATGAACACAGCGATTGAAAAAATATGTAACATGGTTCAACCGGAATATCACCCTGCGGTTAAGGCTATTAAAGACATTGCAGCTGCTGCAGTTTTGTTGGCGGCAATGGCAAGTGTAGTTATTGGAGCGCTGATTTTCTTACCTAAAATTTTAGACTTGTTATGAATAAAAGCGAAAGAGAATCACGTACTATGCGTTGCTTTTTGGATTGTTTACTAATAGTTTTCTAACAAAATAGTTGGGCAAGTTTATCATTGGTATAATAATTATTTTGGTCCCGGCAGTAGTAATCTTTTTAAACTTTTCTTGCGTTGCACTCTTGTACGTTTTGTAATTCTATTCATCGTTTTCTTTAGCTCTTGCAATTACAATTACTGCGCATAGTCGGCTCTTTCTTTGTCCGAAATAATTACTGTAGTACAAGAGTGCGACTCAACGATGCTTAATAGAATTACAAAGGCTAAGTACAAAAAAAATCTACTGCTTTTAAACGTGTTGGTTGTAAACAAAATGCCCTGCTAAACAGCGGGGCATTTTGCGTATAAGAAAATTTAGTATTAGAAATCTAAGCCTAGTGCGAAATAATAGGTAGGCCTGCCTTTGAAGATGCCATTCATTTCCCAGGCGGTATCAAACTTTAAAAAGTAACCAAGTAAAGTACTTCTTGCACCAAAACCATAACCGCCTGCCAAGGGGCCAATGCCACCAGCTTTTACCCTAACAGTTATAGGGTTGCTGTTGTTTGTTACGTTATGAATTACTGACGGTCTTTCTATTTTGTCGTACTTGCCGTTCCAGGCAGCACCAAGATCGATAAACTGAACCAATTGGAAGTTACGAATAAAGGCGTTGTTAATTGGCTTATTTAAAAAGGACGAGAACACCGGCACTCTCACCTCACTGTTAATTACCAATGCATTGTTTCCGTTTGCAACGTTTTGTTTAAAACCGCGAAGGTTGACTGCTAATGTTTGGAAAGCATAAGTTTGATCGGGGTCAGGAGGATTTCTGTTAAATTTTGGATTAATCCACCCGTCAACACCACCAAGGTAGTAAATGAGCTTTCTGTTGCCCCAACTTGCATCTGCTGCTGCACGAGTAGCCCAAATAATATTGCGATAAATTGGAACATAGTTTCTGGCATCGAAACCAAAATTGAAAGTATATTGATCCCCTTCCGCTGTTTTATCCATTACTGGAAGGTTAACATCCATGTACACTTTGTAGCGTAACCCATTCCAAATGTTTTGGGTGGGGTAAATCGTGTTGTCATGTACATATTCAAAACGCGTTAGTGCATACCTCGAAAACTGGTCAGGGAAAGAGAGTCCTATTGGGTCGGGGCCATTTGAGTTATTGTATGCTTTAATAATAGTGCGGTCTACCCGATATGCTACGTTTGCCCGAAGACTTTTTACTTCGTTTAAAGGATAAGCCACGTTAGCCTGGTAAATATTGGTATTTAGCTGTGCATCATAGAAGCCGCTTAAGCCTGCACCTACAATTTCTACTCCGTAGTCTTTATTTATGCTCTTATAATATAAAACACCCCAATCGAAACGCTTTCGGACGTTTTGAAACGCGAACAGGTAATCTTTGTCACTTAGGTTAGTGCCAAGCCTAAAGCCACCGGTAAGTTTATAATCTTCAAGCAGGTCGCTAATGGTAGCCCTGAAGGCGAAGTTTACGTTAGCCCCATTGCCCAATTGAATTGGACCATTTCCTCCACCGTAAGGTTGGTAACGGTTAATTAGTATATTATTGCTTATACCACTTACCACGTTATCAGTACTAAACTTCAACCTGTAGTTATATAGTTTTGATCGCTGAAGAACAGGCTCAACGGTTTGTGCTGCACGTAGCTGTGCTGCACCTGAGTCGCTTGCCTCATTCTGGAATTCGTTTTGAAAGAATTCTGTCGCTTTAGTTGTATCAGGTGCCTGGTAAACGGAAGCTTTTCCTTCCTGGATCCTTCTTTCAGCAATTTCTTTCTTACGGAACTCGGTTGGTCGTGCATTAACGTTGCGCCTTCTTAAAGTAAGAGAGTCGACTCTAAGCTTGTATAAATACTTTAGGTCACCCTGGCGAATCACTTCACTTACCTGTCCCCGGTCTCCGGCAATTCTTGTTTCGAGTAAACTGCTCTGGTAGTTGGTGATAGGGAAAGTGTAAGTAGAGTCTTTCGTTACGGCAAACATGCTTATGCTATCAGGCTCATTTTTCTGCCATGCTACCATTGTTGAATCCAACTCTTTGTCTGATGGATTACGTAGCACTTCGTCTCCGATATAAAACAAGGTGTCTAATCCTTCGCGTTGTGTTGTAAAGAAACCAGCCCAACGGTTGCCAATACCGTTTTCATCAGATACGTAGGTAAAGTGATTTACGTTGTACTGGGTAGGGAACCGGCCGTTACCAAACTTAAGGTTGGTTAATTGCGTGATCTGCTTCTTGGTAAAATAATCAAGCAGGAAAATATTATAGCGGTAATTGCTCGGCAACACTGTGTCAGAACTTGGTGCATCAGGACCGGGGCGATTACTTGAAAAGATGATACCTGATTTATTAGGGAAAGACACAAATGACGGATCAAGATCGTCGTATACATCGTTTGTTAGCTGTTCTAACTTTGGCTTATCTATCTTAAAGGAAAAGATATCTGTGTGACCGTTCTTAACAGCACTAAACAACAAAGTGTTTTGAT
>JAQBNN010000121.1 GCA_028288505.1 Segetibacter sp.
CAGGCTGGATAACAGGTGCGGCGGTTGCACCAGGCGTAGCTGCGGCAACTTGTGGCTGTGGTTTACTTTTGCCCTGGAACCAGACAAGCCCAATAATTACGGCAAGCAAAGCAGCCCCTAAAATAATATAGAGATGGGTTTGAAATCCTTCGAGATCGCTACCCAGCGGGTTTGAAATAATGGTTGGCTTTGTACCTTTTGCCACCGCGAGTAAAAGCGGCTGGGTGGTTTTGCTTACAAATTTATTTAAAGCCGGATCGAAATAGGTAAACTCGATACCTGGAATTTTATAGCGGCCAGGTTTGCTTACAACAAAAGGAAAAGAAATTGTCTTTTTATTACGTAAGGGAAAGTGAGTTTTGTCTTCCTGCGCCTGCTCTGTCGGGTCGAAGCCTTCAATACCGGCAGGCCAACTTATAGCAGGCAGCTTTATTTGTTGCAGGTTGCCTTCTCCAACAATATTCACCTGCAATTGAAGTGTATTATTGGTTTCGAGTGGCTTGTTTACGGTGCTAACCGAAATATCGAACTTGCCTATTGCTCCCGAATAAGAGGCAACGTCTGGCTCAGGCAAAGCTCTTACATCTACTGTTAATGGCTGGCTTGCTAATACAACGGTTTGTTCGTCTACAGGGGAAGCTGGTGAATTATAATAGAGGTCGCGAAAGCTAACATCTCCCGCCCTGTAAAAAGTAATTTTATTTTCAACCTGCGCCGCTGGCAGCTCCAGCTTTCCCTCCTGTAAAGGAAATAATTGAACCCTTCTTATAACATAGGTATTGTAAGGCTTGCCGTTAATCACTTCCCTTTTCGCGATTGGGTCCTCGGTCGTCATTTCGATAACGGTACTGCCGCTAAAAGTTGGTTGTTTGGTAACCCTTGACTGAGATCGTAACCGGGTGCATAGTTTATACGTAACTAAAATAGGTTCTCCTACAAAGCAGGTTCTTTTGCTCACCTCGGCTTTTACCAGCACGTTGTTCTTTATTTTCTCACGTGGATCTTCCCCTTTTCGCAAAAACTGGTCGTTGCCATATTCTTCGTCACCTTTTCGTAGCTGATCGAGAATAGAGCCTTGCATCTGTGGGGGAGCTGCTGGCTGGCCACCACTAATGTGATCAACGTTTTTAACTACTATTAAAACCTGGTTACTCTTATAAAGCTTGTTATTTATAACAGCAGTGGCGCCGGGAATAACCAGCTTACCGATAGCTCTTGGCTGTATCATTAAGGAATAAACAGTTTCCTGCGTTACTACCCCGTTCACGTCCATCCTGTTACTACTAAAGTTAGGTCCAGCAATAACTGTCCAGTTACTGTAACTCGGTACCCGGAAATCAGAAAGGTTTACATTTTGGCCGACATACTCCACCTGCAAAACATCTCTTTTGCCAATAGTTTTTGAAGAAACTCTTGTAGTAAAAGATTGCGCTAAGGCTGCGTTACACACCAGCAAAAGAAAGATTATACAATATCTATTCAACAGTTTCATAGTAGGTAAGCAGCAAATTTAATATTAAGCCTAATAAGTATTTGCCCAATTTCAGGTTAAAACGAAATAAGGGCCTTTTGTGTGGATTTCATTATAAATGTGTAAGGGTTATTCCCATCACTAGAGCAAGGGGTTGTTTTAGCTTAAGTTTGTTTTAAACCTGTGCTGATGCGTGACATAGAAACAATTCTTGATTTCCTGGAACCAATTAACCTGTATGAATTATCGAACGATGAAGGTTATAAAGATACCCAGCTAGGTAAACACATTGCAGCTAACGCCGAGTACTTTCCAGATCTTGAAGAAGCTGATTTGGTAATTGTGGGTTGCAACGAAAATCGTGGAGCACTACCAGGAGCACAAGCTTTAAGTGGACCAGATGAGATTCGCCGGGAGTTCTATTCGTTGTTTCAATGGCACAAAGAAGTTAACGTAGCCGACGTAGGTAATGTAAAAACAGGAGTTTCTATAAACGATTCCTACGCTGCCTTAAAAACAGTAGTAAACGAACTTTTGGCACACAATAAAAAAGTGGTAATACTTGGTGGGAGCCACGATCTTACTTTAGCTCAATACCGCGCCTATGCCGATGACGAAAAGATAATTGAAGCGACTTTTGTTGATGCGAAGATTGATATTAACATGGACAGCATTATTCCTTCAGATCACTTCTTAATGGAGATGCTGATCGGCGAGCCAAACTTTATCCGCCACTATAATCACATTGGTTTCCAAAGCTACTTTGTCCATCCAACCATGCTCGAAACCATCGACAAGCTTCGCTTCGATTGCTTTAGGGTTGGGCGGGTAAAAGAAAATATGGAGGACATGGAACCGGTCATCCGCAATTCAAATTTATTCAGCTTCGACATGTCGGCCATTCAAAATTGCCATGCTCCTGCCAACAGGATAACGCCCAACGGCTTCACAGGAGAAGAGGCTTGCATGCTTCTGCAATATGCAGGCATGAGTACCAATGTTAGTACAATTGGCCTGTATGGCTACCTGCCGCAGCAAGATCAGCACAACCTTACTGCAAAACAGGCTTCGCACATGTTGTGGTATTTAATGGATGGCATTAGCAAAGGCAAGCACGAAGCGAAGTTGGAAGACAGGGATTATTTTAACGAGTTCAGGATGGCCTTTGCGGAAATTGAAACAACTTTTTTGCAAAGCAAAAAGACCGGTCGCTGGTGGATGCAAATTCCTGGTGGAAAAATGATTGCCTGCAGCCATTACGACTACTTAATTGCTTCATCCAACGATATTCCTGAAAGATGGATGCGGGCAGTGGAGAGAGGATGACACCGAAAAATGCACCATGAAAAATAGGCTAATTATTTTCTCTGAACATTTGGTCACTTTACTTTTTTCATTCTTTTTTGATCCTGGCTTTATAGCTACTATTAAGCTTTACTTGCGTCGCACTCTTGTACTTTTTATCAATATGCAGCAGGTAAAACCAGCGCAGAAAGCAGATGAGGTAACGCAAAGCCTTTAGTGAAACTTGGTCATCTGTCCTTCTCTCATTTCCTGCTGGTAGGCATAATTTTCCCAAGCACGGTTATGCCCTCCTCCCTTTTTAGCAATTTCAATGCTGCATTATCTAACTTTAGCCATTACTTAAAATTCAGATGAAGCAATTAAGCACGTCTCCATTCAATGTTATCTTTTACATTTTACCTTTTGCAATCTGCATTTCCTGTTCTACTCAAAAGGCTTTTACCAAAGCAGCTAACGAGGCTATTTTAAACAATCCTTCATTTGCACCTGCACATGTTGGCATCAGCGTTTACGATCCTTCGACCAAAAAGTTTTTGTACAATCACCAGGGCAGCAAATATTTTGTTCCGGCAAGCAATACCAAATTATTTACTTGCTATGCGGCAATGAAATATTTAGGAGATAGTATACTTGCAGCACGTTATTTAATAGCCAGCGACAACTCAACTGTATTATTAGAGGCTACAGGTGATCCAACTTTCCTGCATCCAGATTTTAAGAACCAGCCGCTACTTAATTTTTTACAACAACCCGCAATTACCGAAATAGGGATACACACGGGCTTCCAATCTGAACCTTTGGGAAGAGGCTGGGCATGGGACGATTATCCATCTGATTATATGGCTGAGCGGGATCCTTTTCCGATGTATGGCAACCTTGCGAGGTTTGTATTTAACGGTGATAGCCTTCGCATTATTCCGCCAGCACTTACCAGGGCAACAATTGGTACACCACAAACAGGCAGGCGGTGGGATGTTAGCCGTGAATTAGGCGGTCACCTGTATACAATAGAAAATGATAAAGGAACTACAGCTATGCAAAAAACCTTGACCATTTCGATGGAGAAAGGCGCATTTGCTGCTTCTTTTTTAGCCGATACCTTGCACAAAGAGGTTAACCAGATCGCTGATGCTTTACCTATCGAAACAACTAAACCAATCTACTCTCAGCCTACTGATTCCTTGCTTAAAATTACTATGCACAGGAGCGATAACTTTTTTGCTGAGCAATTATTATTAATGGTAAGCCAGGCAAAGCTGGGCGTGATGAACGACAGGAAAATAGTCGATACTTTATTAAAAACTGATCTTGCAGGTCTCCCTCAACCCGTTAAATGGATGGATGGAAGTGGATTGAGCCGCTACAATCTTTTCTCGCCTAACGATTTTGTTTGGTTGTTGAATAAAATGAAAGATGAATTTGGTTTTGAAAGACTACAGGTAATTCTTCCGGGAGCGAATGAAGGAACTTTAAGCGGATTATACAAAGGTTACGAGGGAAGGATTTTTGCTAAAACAGGTACGCTCAGTAATAATGTTGCCATTAGCGGTTACCTCATTACAAAGAAAAATAAACCACTTATATTCTCTGTGTTGGTAGGCAATCACCAAAGCAGCGCCTCGGAAATCCGTAAGTCGATCGAGAAGTTTTTAACCGGCGTGATAGACAATAATTAGTTTTTAAACCGTATAATCAGAAGACCCCTAATGCTCACAACTCTGTGTTCCTCTGTGTCGCCGGTGGCTCTGTGGTTCTTAAAAAAAAGCTGCTCAGAATTACCAATAGTACCAGAGTGCGACGCAAGAAAAGCATAATTGATAACTACTGCTTGTACCCAAAAACAAAACTTGAATACCAACGTGTAGCAAGAGATTCTAGTCCTTTACCTTCCGAACATGCGCTCTAAATAATCCTCTTTAAACTCCATGTAAGTAGGATTACCGTTGGGGGTAACGTTTGGGGTTTCACAGTTAAAAAGATCTTCAACCAGGGAAGCCATTTCGGTTTGGGAAAGGGTGCGGCCGGTTTTAATAGCCTGCTGGCGGGCAAAGCAACGCACCAACTTTTCACGGCGGCTGAATTTTATATCGTTGGTAAAATGTTTGTATTGCTCCAGCAACATTTCAATGGCCATTTTTTCGTCGCCAACAGAAAGATCTGCAGGGGTTCCCTGGATTATGAATGTGTTGGTACCAAAAGGTTCTATTTGGTAGCCCAATGCTTTAATATCTGGCAATAGCTCGTGCATTAAAGGTGTGTCGGCGCCGCTCAACTCCAATGTAGATGGAAATAAACTTTGCTGCGAGGCCATATTTTTGCCATGAGCAGCAAGACTGAATCGTTCGTACAAAATTCTTTCGTGTGCCTGTTGCTGGTGGATAAGAATGAAACCATTTTTTGTAGCAGCAACTATATAAGCACCGTGCAATTGCGAAAATGTAGTACTAGGCAGCACCTGCACCAGCGGCTCCTTTTTTTCTATTGAGTAGGCGCTGTATTCGAATTCTGCATTAGCAGGGGAAGTAGTTTCTATTGCAGAGAAATCGTTGGGAAGCGGTGTGGCGGCAGGCTCGTAGAAATCTTTCCAATGTTTTAGCTCGCCATTATTGGAGGTGCCCTCTATCTTATGTGCCTGGTTCTTTTGGGTAAATGTTTTAAAGAGATTAGAGGAGGTAATGGAAGACAACTGGTCGTTGCTTGCCGGCCTGTTAACCGCCGACAACTGCTGGATATCAGCATTTAAGCTAAAATCTAATGAAGGCGCAATACTAAACTGCGCCAGGGCATGTTTTACTGCGGCCTGCACAAATGCGTAAACGATCTTTTCGTCTTCAAATTTAATTTCCTGCTTGGTGGGGTGTACGTTAATATCAACTTGCGAAGGATCGAGATCAATGAAGAGCACATACATCGGAAAACTTTCTTTCGCAATCATTTCATTAAAAGCATTCATCACCGCATGGTTCAGGTAGGCACTTTTAATAAAACGGTTGTTCACGAAAAAGTATTGGTCGCCGCGGGTTCTCTTTGACGTATCGGGTTTACCAACAAAACCGTAAATGTTCATGTAATCAGTCTCTTCATTTACGCTTACCAGCTTACTACTATAATGTGTACCTAAAATTTGGATGATCCTTTGTTTGAGGCTTCCGGCTTCTAAATGAAATACTTGCTGTCCGTTGCTGGTGAGGGAGAAAAAGACGTTGGGAAAAGCCATCGCTACCCTGATGAACTCGTCTACAATATGCCTGAGCTCTGCCGCATTACTTTTTAAAAAATTGCGACGGGCAGGAATATTAAAGAAGAGGTTTTTCATGCAGATGTTAGTGCCTACACCTGTTGCACACATCTCCTGTTTCTTTACAATGCTGTTTTCTATTTCCAGGCAAGTACCTACTTCATCTTCGGCACGGCGACTTTTTAGTTCCACTTGTGCAACTGCGGCAATTGAAGCAAGTGCTTCGCCGCGAAAACCCATTGTCTTTATTTTAAAAAGGTCTTCAATGCTGGCGATCTTAGAAGTAGCGTGGCGTTCGAAGCACATTCTTGCGTCTGTTTCGCTCATTCCCTTGCCATTGTCGACCACCTGAATGAGATTTTTTCCTGCTTCTGAAACGATTAGTTTGATCTCAGTTGCTGCCGCGTCCACCGCATTTTCTAACAATTCTTTAACCGCACTTGCAGGTCTTTGTATTACCTCTCCTGCGGCAATCTGGTTAGCAATATTTTCTGGTAACAACTGTATAATATCCTGCACTGTTCTACGTTTTAGAAGGGATAGCAAAACTAAGGTTAATAAAAGTTATTAAACATTTAATACGGTTTATGGCCTTATGTTTGAAATCGCTGTCCCAACATTGAAAACACCCTATAATGAACAAAACGATCCTACTCGGGAGTATTGTCCTCCTTTCCTTAACCTCCTGCAAAAAGCAAATTGACAACCTTATTGCAGATAGCACCGGCGCGGTAAAAGCGGCAAACCAATACGTACTTTACACTATTGCACAAGGCGAGCAGTACAGCAACAAAAGCGGATACGTAGAAGTGCAGTACGAGGAATTGAAGTTCAACGTGAAATTTGATAGTTCTGCAATTTATAAAACCGTATCTCCTTCAAACCAGAACGATATAAATAAGCTATTTGGCTTTAGCGATAACAATACGCAACACCACCAGTTTAGCGCAAGGTTTGGTTGGCGCTATAGCAACAATGCTTTAAGATTATTCGCCTATGTTTATAACAATGGAGAAATGACTTTTAAAGAGCTGGGAACTGTTGCTATCGGTACAGAAAATACATGTTCAATAAAAGTAGCGGGCAGCCAATACATTTTTACACTTAATGGAAAAATAGAAACGATGCCGAGGGCTGCAACAACTGCCAAGGCTATTGGGTACAAATTATATCCCTACTTTGGGGGAGATGAACTTGCGCCTCAAAAGATAACTATCTCAATTAAGGAACTACAAGCGTCTTTGTAGCTTTATTAACTTTTCCCTTCTCATACTAATTATTGTCTTAATCCTTACACACGCGAAAACGAGCTTGCGAAATTATTCGACCTTGCCTCCACGATTTTGCTGAAAAATTTAATGCAGAAAAGTAAACGCTGTACTACTTTTGAACTCTTCAACGATTTTGTAACCGATACCCTCCTAATGCGCACATATCAATTTTTTGTCCTGGTAACAATCGTTTTTTTGCAGTCTTGCACAAAAGACAACAATACAACAGGCGCATTTGTAAAATATACAATAGCACAAGGCACTCAATCTTCCGATAAGAATATCTATAAAAAGGTAAAACATGAAGAACTGAGGTTTGTTGTAAAATTTGACAGTTCTGCAATTTATCGTACGGTTAGTCCCTCAAACCAGGTTGATATAAATAAGCTGTACGGCTTTAGCGACAATAATACTTCGCACCAAAATTTTAGTGCACGTTTTGGCTGGAGATGGAGAAATGATTCTTTGCAAATGTTTGCCTATGTGTACAATAATGGTGTAATGTCGTTTAAATCGCTAGGCGCCGTTACTATCGGCAAAGAGCACAATTGCTCCATAAAAGTGGTGGGTGCAAAGTACATTTTCGCCCTAAACGGCAATGCGATTGAAATGCCACGAGAAAGTACAACAGCCAAAGGAGATGGCTACAGGCTGTATCCTTATTTTGGCGGAAACGAGCTTACGCCGCATACCATTAGCATTTGGATTAAGGAACTTTAAACAACCGCTTTGCGTCATCTTTCTGCTCTTCGATTTTCTTAATGCTTGTATCTTTTTGTGGTACCAGCATTCGTTTTTCATAGCGTCATCGTTGCGTCGCAATCACTTTATCGGCACAACTTGCAGGAGCATTCCAGGTATTTGTTATAAAGTGTTATGCTCGTGAAAGCATGAACCAGGTGAGAAACAGAACCGCTCCGTCGCTATAAAAATATGCGGTACAAGTGAGTGACACAACGATGTTGAATAGAGCGGATATGCTGGTAAACAAAAGAAAAGCTTCTGAAGGCCTTAAGGCTTAATCTCGTTCCACGTCTTATATAAACTTTCCTGGGAAGGACGATCAATTTCGACTTCCGTAAGTGGCTCACAAGGTTTACTCGCCTCGTACATTTCTTTGGGTAATGCCTGGTAAAGTTTGGTGCCTGCAGTTTTCCAATTGAGCATTTCGTCGCTTACGGGCTTAATTATTTTTGCGGGGTTTCCTACCACCAAACTTCTGGCAGGAATTACTTCATCGGCCTTTATAAATGCCAGCGCACCTACAATACATTCATCGCCGAGATCAACATTATCCATTATAACAGCGTTCATTCCAACCAAACAATTGCGTCCAATTGTTGCACCATGAATGATAGCGCCGTGGCCAATATGGGCAGCCGCCTTCAGGGTAACAGTTACGCCTGGAAACATATGAATCGTGCAGTTCTCCTGCACATTGCAACCATCTTCGATTATAATAGCGCCCCAATCGCCCCGCAAAGCTGCGCCGGGGCCAATGTAAACGTGCTTACCTATAATTACATTACCGGTAACAGCAGCTTGCGGGTGAACAAAAGCCGTAGGATGGACAACGGGTTTAAAGCCTTTGAATTCGTAAAACATAAGATTAATTAGTCGCGGTTACCACTCCTTGTCTTTTATATAAACCGTTCCTTTAAATAAAGCTACCAACTCCGCGTTTTCTTTCTGGATGACAACTTCGTAAACAGCAATTTTATTAGTTGCACTTTTTTGGGTGGCGGCGGCAATAATAACATCGCCGCAAACAAGTGGCCTAATATGAGAAATAGAGGTTTCAATAGAAACGGCCTGCTTACCGTGGCTGTTTGATGCAAATGCAAGCGCACTGTCGGCCAATGAATAAGTAATACCGCCATGAGCAATTTGAAAGCCGTTACACATTTCAGGTCTTACGATCATTCGTAGTTTGCAAAAATCCGGCGCTTCTTCCAATCTTTCAATGCCTAGCCATTGACTAAAGGCATCTTTGCTCATCATCGTATCTATTATCGCTTTCGCCTTATCCATTAATTTCCCTTGAAGTTTGGTTGGCGCTTTTCAAGGAATGCATTTACGCCTTCCTTAAAATCGTTCGTGGCTGCGGCTTTTTGCTGCAATTCATCTTCATGCATCAACTGCTCGTCGAGGTTGTTTTTTTCAGAACGGTTTAACGCTTGTTTTATAAGAGCAAGTCCTTTTGTAGGCATGGAGGCCAAAGTTGTAGCAAGTGCTTTCGATTTTTCTTCAAACTCCTCCTGCGGAAAAACCTTGTAGATCATTCCCATTTTTTCAGCTTCATCAGCGCTTACTTTATCTCCCAACATCATTAACGCGGATGCTTTCTGGAACCCAATTAGGCGAGGGAGAAAATACGTTCCGCCAGTATCAGGTATTAAGCCAATTTTACTAAAAGCCTGGATAAAACTTGCGTTAGATGCTGCAACAACAATATCGCAACACAACGCCAGGTTCGCCCCCGCGCCTGCGGCTACACCATTCACCGCTGCCACAACTGGCTTCTCCAGTTCCCTTATTTTTTTAACGATTGGATTGTAATGTTCACTTAAGATTCTCTCCATTCCAGGACCATTTGGATCTATTACTTCTGAAAGATCCTGTCCTGCAGAAAAGCCCTTACCTGCACCTGTTATACAAACACACCTTACCTCGTTGTTTACTGCACATCCGTCTAAAACAGATTGAAACGCCAACGCCATTTCCCTATTAAAAGAGTTGAGTTTGTCGGGCCGGTTT
>JAQBNN010000123.1 GCA_028288505.1 Segetibacter sp.
GTTACTCAAGCTCCGGTGAATATTCTACTTTAAATTCAACATCATCCAATAGCGATTACCTACACACGTTCTATAATAATTTCTCTTCCAAGGCAAGCAATCGACCCCATAACGCTACTAATACAAATATAAATCCTATAAAACTTTGGGTTGTTGATCCAGCGTTTAATCCTGTTGCTGACAGTATTGCAAATAACAAAAAAGAAAAACATAATATCCTAATTGGTGAGCATGCTAATTTTATGTTGAACAACAAGAATTATCTTTTATTTAAACAGTTATTTAATAATGCTAAAGGGCTTGTTGTTTTTTATGCTGGTGATAAAGAGATATTACAATCTTCAAACATATTGGTAAATAGTAAGTACGAATATATACTCGCCCAGACACAGGTAGTTGGACAAGATTCTGTTTTAATCCCTTTCCTTTACCGCAATGAAGCTGGCCTTCTTAAAATTACCCTTTTCGCTAATCCTCGGCAATAAAACACGTTTATGGACCGGGCATTTGTTAGCTAGTAAACTTCCATTGCGTCGCACGCTTGTACTTCGCAGCAATTTTGAGCAAGGTGTTTAATTATATTTAAGGCAAAAACAAACAGATAAAAAACAGATAAATATATTTGGCAAATATTAAGGGTAATTTAATCCATTCTCAGGACGGTACAGGTCGTTTTTAAGCTTTTTACATTTTACCTTTCCGTTCTATTCAAAAAATCACTGGGGGGTGTTTTATTGATTGATTAAAGGGGATGTTTCATCCCCTTTTAATTTTTTCAACCTTTCCTTTAAAAAATGGATTAGCCGAAAGTGTAAGCCGTGTTGAAATAAGCGCTAAAAGTACAAGAGTGCGACGCAACAAAAGCTTAATAGTACTAATACTGCTTACTACAAAAAAAACTTGAAGGCTACAGTGGCTGAGTTAAAATATTCATTACCCCATTCATTTTTACCTTTTTGCTGCACGTTTTCCCCTGTTATTTCCCATTTTGTGTGGCATACTTTTACTGCAAGAATTGCATTATTAATTTAAATCTTCTATTATGTTCTACCACGTAAAAGAGCTTCAATTTAATGCAAGGGTATCTAAACCTGATCCCGCATTTGCCACCTTATTATTAGAACAATTTGGCGGCGCTAACGGAGAATTAGCTGCAGCCTTAAGATATTTTGGGCAAGCATTTGCCGCAAAAAATCCTTACCCCGATAAGTACGATCTATTAATGGATATAGCAACCGAAGAATTCAGCCATCTTGAAATAGTAGGTGCAACAATTCAAATGCTACTTACAGGCATTAATGGCGACCTGAAAGATGCAGCAGAGAACTCGGAAATAATGCAACTATTAAATGGTAAAGCCTCTAAAGAAGCTATGATACACCAAGGAATGGTGGCTCCGCAGTTTTTTGTAGGAACAGCCGGTGGACCGGCTTATACTAACAGCCAGGGTGTACCATGGAGTGCGGCGTATATCAATGGAGATGTGCAAGGAGAGCTAACATCTGATCTTCGCTCGGATATAGCTGCAGAAACACGGGCAAAAATGGTGTACGAATACCTGCTACAGTTTACCGATGATCCTTACGTAAAAGAAACGCTTCGTTTTTTAATGACGAGAGAAGTTGCGCATTACCAAATGTTTGAAGCTGCTCTTGCTACTATCCAACCTAACTTTCCTATGGGTACTTTACAAAGCGATCCCAAGTACAGCAACCTTTATTTCAACATGTCGAGCGGTAATGGATTAAGAGGTCCGTGGAACCAGGGAGAAAGCACTCAGCTGGGAGAAACATTCCAATTTATTGAAGACCCAATAAAACATGTTTTGGAAACAAACGGTTTGCTCGATCAGCAAGCGAACGGAACAGATAGAACCGAAGATGCTGTTCAGGCAATGAACGAGCAACTAGGTAAAACTAAAAAGGAATTTGTAAACGCAGCAGCACCTATTGGGCCCCAGCAATGGAACACCGCATTAGCTGCTGAAGAAATTGACACAACAGTTAAGAAGCCAAAAGACCAATAAGTTTTGATGCAGGAAGCAAAGACAATGAGTGATTCGATAGATCAACATGAAGCGGACCGGTTAGATATCACCTATTTTACCGATCCGCTTTGTTGTTGGAGCTGGGGCTTCGAACCCCAGTGGCGAAAACTACGCTACGAATTTGAAGGTAAGATCTCGTTTAGGTATTGCATGGCCGGCCTTCTGCCCAGTTGGAAAGATTACAACGATGCAGCAAACTCGGTAAGCAGGCCTATACAAATGGGTCCTGTTTGGATGCATGCGAGTCAACTAACCGGCATGCCTATTAAAACAAGAATGTGGATGGAAGATCCCCCTGCATCTTCGTACCCAGCTTGCATTGCCGTAAAGTGCGCCACCTTACAATCAGAAGAAGCAGGCGAAAAATACTTACGTCTGGTACGTGAGGCGGTAATGCTTAAAGGCGAGAATATTACGAAGACTACCGTTCTGCAAAAAATAGCAGAACAACTTACGCATCAAATTACTTTCAATGTCTCTCAGTTTCTCGCAGATCTTAAAAACGATAGAGGCCTCGAAGCTTTTAGACAAGATATGCAGCAGGTGCAATTGAGTGGTATAAGCCGTTACCCTACGCTGCTGTTAAAGTACCCAAAACAAAAATCCATAATCATCACCGGATATAGGCCTTATCCTGTTTTGCTGGATGCGATAACACAGGTCGCTCCCACTCTTAAAAAAGTGCAAGAAGCTTCTGATGCTAATAATTATGCTGCGTTTTGGCAAAGCATAACTGAACCAGAAATTAAGGAAGCGATGGGCAAGCTTTAATACCAGCCATTGCTGATCTTACACAATGCTTTAGAGAAAATCTTGGTTACCAACGTTTGTTCTTTATTCATCTTTTGTTGTGTCACTCACTTGTACAGCATATCCATAAGCAGCAAATCCAAGCGTACAAGTGTTGCCACTTCGATTTGTACGGCAAAATAAATGATGAAAGAATTTTATATTTAAGAACCCTTCAACAGTTCTCTGTCCCCATTGCTAACAAATTCGCATTCATTCTTTATTGTTCCTTGTTGCTTTTCTATCTTTGGCCTCCATCAAACCTAACCATACATGCAAAAGCTGGCTGAGATTGACCTGATTGATAGTTTTGAAAAGATACCCGTAAAAATATTTCCAACACCAACAGAAGGGTCGAAGTTTGTGGCCGCACAGGTGGCCTATTGCATTCGAGATAAGCAAAGCAGGGGCGAAAACATTGTTCTTGGTCTAGCCACCGGCTCTACTCCTATTAGTATGTATAAAGAACTGGTACGACTTCATAAAGAAGAAGGAATCAGTTTTAAAAACGTAATCACGTTTAACCTCGATGAATATTATCCTATAGAAAGCGAAGCATACCAAAGCTATTACAGCTTTATGCATCGTCATTTATTCGACCATGTGGATATTGATGAAGCGAACATTTTTATCCCAAATGGCGAGCTACCAAAAGAAGAGATAAAAAAACATTGTCAGCAATATGAGCAACTGATTGAAGAAAAAGGAGGAATTGATCTCCAAATACTCGGTATAGGTAATAACGGGCACATTGGTTTTAATGAGCCCGGCTCAAGTATCCATTCTAAAACAAGGTTAATAAACCTTGATAACAGTACCCGCATCGCAAACGCAAGAGACTTCCAAAACATTTCACAAGTACCGAGGTTAGCTATTACAGCAGGCATCAGCACTATTTTAAAAGCCCGCCGCATTCTACTAATGGCCTGGGGCATGAAGGCTCCTATTATCGCCCGAAGCGTGGAAGGAGATATGACAGAACAGGTGCCTGCAAGCTTATTGCAACAACACCCCGACTGCACCTTCGTGGTAGATGAAACTGCAGCAACTGAACTAACTCGCATAAAATCTCCTTGGCTTACTGGAGAGATCGAGTGGACACCACAAATGATTAAGCGTGCCGTAGTAAACGTTTCCTTAAAAACAGGCAAACCCGTTTTAAGCCTTACCACCGTCGACTACAACGAAAATGGCCTAGGCGACCTGCTGGTTGAAAAAGGGGACGCCTATGAATTAAACCTGCAGGTTTATTATATGCTCCGCGATAGCATTACTGGCTGGCCAGGCGGCAAACCTAATTTTAATTATCCCGGTCATCCCGAACGTAGCGACATACAACCCAAACGCTGCCTTATATTTTCGCCACACCCCGACGATGATATTATAAGTATGGGCGGCACTTTTATGCGCCTCCACGACCAGGGGCACGAGGTGCATGTAGGTTATCAAACAAGTGGAAACATTGCCGTAACCGATGAATTCGTAACACGCTTTCTTGACTTTGCCGTTGGCTTTGAAGCCATGTTTGGCATTGACAATATGACAAGTAAAGAAATATTACTTCAAGCCAGTCACTTCCTAAATAAAAAGAAAAGTAACCAGCGCGACACGCCAGAAATACGTGCTATTAAGGGCCTGATAAGAAGATGCGAGGCGAAAGCTACTTGCCGTTACGTTGGCTTAACCGATAGCCGTGCCCACTTTTTAAACCTTCCATTTTATGAAACGGGCACCATTGAAAAGAAACCGCTTGGCGAAGAAGATATCCGCATAACAATGGAGTTGCTAAGAGAATTAAAGCCACACCAGGTTTATTGCGCCGGCGATCTTGCCGATCCACATGGTACACATAAAGTATGCCTCGATATTATTTTTGAAAGCTTCCGTCGCTTAAAAGAACAGGGCGACGAGTGGCTGAAAGACTGTTGGGTGTGGTTATACAAAGGCGCCTGGCAAGAGTGGGACATTGCAGAAATTGAAATGGCCATACCAATGAGCCCCGACCAGGTAATGAAAAAACGTTACGGTATCTTTATCCATCAATCTCAAAAAGATATGGTGCCTTTCCAGGGAAGTGATAGCCGCGAGTTTTGGCAGCGTGCTGAAGAAAGAAATCATCATACCGCTAACTTATATGCTCAACTAGGCATGACCCAGTACGCGGCTGTAGAGGCATTTGTCAGGTGGCATTATTAAGTCGTTAAGAACTTTAAAAGCTTAGGAATTAAAGCAGCGCTTCAAGTCCTAAGCTTTATTTTTTAAAATTTTTTTGGTCCCGGCATTGGCTTTGCTTAAGCTTTACTTGCGTCGCACTCT
>JAQBNN010000176.1 GCA_028288505.1 Segetibacter sp.
TGAAGAGTGCGACGCAAGTAAAGCTTCATACAGGTACCCAAAGCCGGGAACAAAAGAAAAAGTAAAACAGTAAAACCAAAAAGAATCGTTGTATGACGTGATTATAAAAATCCCCGTTGCATTAACAACAGGGATTTTTATTTTATTTTTTCATTTCTGCGAAATACTGGTGGAAATAAGGAATAGTTTCGATACCCTTGTAAAAGTTTGCGAGGTCAAATTTTTCGTTTGGACTGTGCAGGTTATCACTATCGAGGCCAAAGCCGAGGAAGACAGTTTTAAGACCCAGCACACTCTCAAAAAGTGCTGTAATCGGGATGCTTCCGCCACCACGAACAGGGATTGGCGCTTTACCAAAAGTGGTTTCGATGGCTTTAGCAGCTGCACGATATTCGATACTGTCAACAGGTGTTAGATAAGGATCGCCACCGTGGTGCTCGCTTGCCTTTACCGTTACACCTGCAGGCGCAATTTTCTCAATGTGATCGATCAAAAGCTTCGTCATTTTTTCGCTGGTTTGGTTGGGTACCAAACGGCAACTGATTTTTGCAAACGCCTTTCCTGGTAAAACAGTTTTAGCTCCCTCGCCGGTATAACCACCCCAAATGCCGTTCACTTCCAACGTAGGACGAATGCCGGTTCTTTCATTGCTAGTATAACCTTTCTCTCCCCACAAGCTTGACACACCAAGATCGTGCATGTACTCATTTTCATTGTAAGGGGCCTTTGCCATTTCGGCTCTTTCAGCGGCCGAAGATTCTAATACATCGTCGTAAAAACCTGGAATGGTGATATGGTTATTCTCGTCATGCAGTGTCGCTATCATTTGAGCAAGAATAGTGATTGGATTAGCAACTGCTCCACCATAAACTCCGCTGTGCAGGTCACGGTTAGGGCCTGTAACTTCTACTTCAATATAAGTAAGACCACGAACGCCTACATCAATACTTGGGTTCTCCAAACTTAACATAGCAGTATCGCTGATGAGAATAACATCAGCTTTCAACATGTCCTTTTTGTCTTTGATAAAAGTGCCGAGATTAGGACTACCTACTTCTTCCTCGCCTTCAATAATAAACTTAACATTGGTTGGAAGCGTGTTGGTTTTAACCATCGTTTCAACAGCCTTGATGTGCATGTAGAACTGGCCCTTGTCATCGCACGAACCACGAGCAAAAATCTTTTCGTCTTTTATCACGGGCTCGAAGGGTCCACTATGCCAAAGCTCTAAAGGATCAGCCGGTTGAACATCGTAATGCCCGTATACTAAAACAGTAGGCTTAGTAGGATCAGTTATTTTTTCACCATAAACAATAGGGTGTCCGGGTGTATCAAAAATTTCTACTTTATCTGCACCAGCTTCAAGTAATCTTTCCTTTACTGATTGTGCACATTGGATCATATCCTGCTTGTGTTCGCTTCGTGCACTTACACTGGGGATGCGAAGCAGGTCAAGTAATTCGTTAAGAAATCTTTCTTTATGCTGCGATTGAAAATCTTTCCATGGCTGCATGGTAGAATCGTTTTGTTTGTTAAATGAATGGTTGCGAATATAGTAACGTTTAGTGCAACAGTACTAACGGATTTTTTAAGGTAAATACGCTTTTATAAATTTTGTTTACCACATTTCAGGATTATCTTTAACTGTAATATTTAGGGTCTCACAATTAAAATTATACAACCAAACTTTATGAAAACGACGCTTAGATTTTTAAACTTTTTCATTGCTGCATTTATGGTAGTAGTGTTTACACGCTGTAAGGACGATACAGTAACGCCTACAACACCAAATTTTAGCCCTGTCTCTGCTAATAGCACCTGGACTTATAGAAACGAAAACAACAGTACTTACACGCTTACTGCAACTAATCGCGACACAACCATCAATACTAAAACATACCGCGTGTTTACTAATTCATCCGGTGGGTTCCAGTACATGGGCAAGTCAGTTGATAGCTATTATCGCTTTGGAATAATTGCGGCTATTGGAGGAACAGGTACGGAAGAATTATATCTGAAAGATAACCTTGCCGTAAACGGTACATGGTCGGATACCAAGCAGGTAACCATCCCAAATTTCGGCCCTGTTAATGCCAACCTTGGGTATACCATTAAATCAAAAGGAGGAACGAAAGTAGTGAGCGGAAGAACCTTCAATAACGTTGTGCATGTTAAGCTTGATATAAGTGTATCAGGCTTGGGCATTGGAGGTGGAGATTTTTATTATGCAGAAGGTGTAGGAATGATAGAGAATGCTATTTCTATAACTGTTCCCGGACAACCAGCAGTTAATACCTCCCAAGTATTAATTCAATACGAGATTAAATAAAGAGACGAAAAAAATTAAGTCTGATTTTTGGGGTTGCCAGCAGTAGTGCCCTTGTTCAACTTCTGTTGCGTCGCACACTTGTACTTCTTATCAATTAAATCTCAATTAAATGTTGAAATTGAAATGATTTGAGTTTGAAAATTATTCGAGTTATACTATTTTCGCTTCACGATTGCGTTGCATCTATCAGCCTTTGTTGTTTCTTCTCAGCCAGAATTTAGAGAAGATCCGACAAAGGCTGAGCCAATTATAGCCACTACTGTTTTGTACTACTAACTGTAATCCTGTGGTGACGGTTAGTAAGAAGGTTTTCTAACGTCCACTCAACTTTATGTTTGAATGGCTGCTCTCTTACCGGGCATGTAAACTTATTACACAACGGGCAACTGTAAGGCAAACATCCATCAGTATGAACGAAGAATTCAATGCTCCCGCCGAATTCCTCCATCAAAAAGTTTGTGAGTGCATCAATCTCTTCATGTCCCTCATGTACATTTAAGTACCAAGGCACTGTAAGGTGACAATCAATATGAAGCTGAGAACCGTATTTTATAATACGCAGGTTGTGTAAGTCTATCCAATTAACACGGCGGTTGCTATTTAAAACAGTAACCATCTTTTGCAGCAACTCCATGTCTTGCTTATCCATTATCCCTTCTACAGACTTCCGGACAATCAGGTAACCGGTATACATTATAAAGAAACTCATCGCCGCGGCAATTACCTTATCAATCCAGTAGATCTTCGTGGCCATCATTATAATAAGACCAGCTATCACCGCCATTGTACTATAGGTATCTGTTTGTAAATGTTTACCACTCGCAAGCAAGGCTAAAGAATTATTTCTTTTGCCAACCTTAAGACAGATATAACCAGCTATAAAATTTATGACCGCTGTAATTGCAATAAGCCATAAGCCTAAATCAAGCTTAAAAATACTTGTTTGGCGGAGCGTGCTTTGCACCGTTTCGTACAATATAAGAATACCTGCAGCAACAATCAATGCACCTTCAATTCCCGCAGAAACAAACTCTGCTTTGCCATGACCGTAAGGATGCTCTTCATCGCTAGGCTTAGCGGCTACATAAAGGCTGAAGAAGCCAATTATTCCTGCAACTACATTTACCACGCTCTCAAGAGCATCCGATAAAATAGCTACAGAATTAGTAACATGCCACGCCACAATCTTAGCAATAAATAATACAACTGCTAAAATCGTTACCCACTTCTGAACCTGTAAATTATGCTTTGCTTTTTCCACTAACTGGTGTAGTTAAACGTATTCTACCTTATGGTGTATTGCACAATGCTTGCGAAGCATTGCAGCAATACCGCAATACTTATCTTGAGAAAGTTCAACAGCTCTCTTCACTTTTGCATCATCATCTTGCGATGCATCAATTTTATAGGTTACAAAAATCTCTTTAAAAACTTTCGGGTCTTCATCTGTTTGTTCGGCCTCTGCTTCAATTTCAAGTAACGAATATTTTATCTTCATCTTTTCCAGGATAGTTACTACATCCATTCCGCTGCAAGCGCTTAGCGCATTTAATAACAAACGTTTTGGACTCATACCTGTATCACTTCCGCCACCTGCAACTGTTGTATCAATTGCTACGGTATGTTGTTCGTTTTGGCCTTCAAAGGCAAGGCCGCCTCTCCATTTAGTTACTGTTTTCATAATCTTATTTTAATAAAAAAACACCGCAAAGGTAGCGGTGCTTTTAGAGTATTATCCAAGTATTTCTATACGCTTTCTTTTTAATTTTATAGGCCCGTTATGGCTGATTTTTTTTGTACTAAGCATTGGTACTTCAATTAAGCTTCTCTTGCGTCGCACTCTTGTACTTGTAGTAATTTCTAGGGCTATAAATAAAGTTTTACGAAAGATGACCAAAGTAACACAAGATAAAGTGATTGCGACGCAACGATGATGCTATGAAAAACTAATGCTGGTATTGAAAGAAGCTTCAAACAGCGTATCGTTACAATCGAAATCAATAGTACTTTATTTCATAGCAGTATCATAACGTTGGTGTACATAATCCCAGTTAACAACATTCCACCAGTTAGTTATATAGTCAGGGCGTTTGTTCTGGTATTTCAAATAGTAAGCGTGCTCCCAAACATCTAAACCAAGCAAAGGCATTCCTTTAATATCACTTACGTTCATTAAAGGGTTATCCTGGTTGGCAGTGCTGCCTATCTGCAATTTTTTATCGTTAGTAAGTACAAGCCACGCCCATCCACTACCAAACCTGTTTTTACCAGCATCAGAAAATTGCGCTTTAAAAGCATCAAATGAACCGAAACTCTTTTCGATAGCAACGAGTAAGCCACCCTCAGGCTTTTCTTTTCCCTTTGCCACCATGCATTTCCAAAATAATTCGTGGTTGTAATGTCCGCCTGCATTATTGCGCATCTTAGCCGAATACTTCGAAATGTTTGCAAGCAGACTTTCCAGTGTGGTTGTTGATGTATTTACACCTTCAGCTGTTGTTGCCTCGGCTAAGTTTTTAGCGTAAGTAGCAGCATGCTTTGTGTAATGTATTTCCATTGTAGCAGCATCTATCACAGGTTCTAATGCTTTATAACTATAAGGCAAAGGGTCTTGCTTATAAGGCGTTGAAAAGGCAGAAGCACCAATAATACCTGGTGTTTTACACGATGAAAATACAGTAGGTAAAACGGTAGCCGAAAGACCTAAAGCCAAACTTGCTTTACCTGTTTGCTCTAAAAAACCGCGACGAGAAATTTTATTTTTTGCCATGCTACACTTTTTTATTTAGCTAATTTTTGCTTTTCTAAAAGTACCCAAAAATGTTTTAAACGTTTGGAAACTGCGGTAATAATACTCCTGGTTAAAAAGAGAAGAATCCCTCATGGCTTTGTAAGTAAGAAACATGCCAACCGGTATTAGCACTATTGATGAGAGCCACATACCCATTAGTGGGGTCATAACATCTTCTTTCACAAACTTTTCGCCAAACGTGTTGAATAAGTGAAAGACGACAAAGAATATAACAGCAATTACCAGAGGGGTACCCAAGCCGCCTTTCCGAATTATACTACCTAATGGTGCGCCAATTAAAAACAAAACGATACAAGCAAAGGAGAGTGTAAACTTTCTATGGAACTCGATGAGGTGATATCTTGTATCTTTTCGACGTTTCTCATATTCGCCTGCGAGTAATTCGATGTTCGCCTTGGCTGCATTAACTTGTGTTTGTGCCCTGTCTGTTACAAAAGTACGGGCAGAGTCAGGTAATATTTCATCAAAAGATTTCGCATCCTTCAGGCGTTTTTTATCAACAGGTGCCCAGGTGGAATCTTTTTGTCTTGGGAAGAAGAAATAAGAACTTAGTTCGGCTTCAGCACGTCTTTCAAAATATTTGTCGGTTCTTTCTAAAGAGTCAATTGTTTTATTTAATTGCCTTACACTTAGCATTCGGTAATTATCGCTAAAGGCACTATCGGGTGTTTTATTAATTGCGAAACTACTAAGGTCGAGCACTTTCTTATATTCTTTAAAGCCTAGCCTTATGTACTCTGTATTGGTCGTCATCCTGTTACCTTTCTCCTGGTAACGCCAGCCATTCTTAAGATCAAATTCAAGAAACTGCTTATTGCCTGATACTTTCATGGTGCCACTTTCTGCAATCAAAGTATAGTCTTGCAGGCCAAAATTCTTTTCGTAGATGATTACGTTCTGGATTGTATTTCCATCTTCGGATTTCTTACCGATCTTAATTATGTAGCCTTCTATCTTGTCATAGAAAATTCCTTCTTTAATATCGAATGCAGGCTTAGAAACTATGATATCGTACTTAAGTGTGTTTAGCTTTAAAGTAGCAACAGGCATTATATTGTTAGCAAACAGGAAAGAAATACATGCTATAAAAATACTTAACAGGAACAAAGGCCGCATGAACCTAAGCAAAGGAATACCAGCAGATCTTATAGCAACTAATTCAAAAGTTTCGCCAAGGTTACCAAAGGTCATTATGGAAGAGAGAAGTAATGCAAGGGGCAGTGCAAGAGGTACCCAGGTAATAGCAACGAGGCCGGTTAAATAAGCAAGGGTTCCAACATCCAATCCTTTACCTACAAGATCATCAATATACAGCCAGAAAAACTGCATGATTAAAACGAATAAGGCAATTAGAAAGGTGGCAAAAAATGGTCCTACAAATGATTTAATTATTAAAGCGTCTAGTTTTTTAATCACCTTGCATTCAATTTACCATGGAAAATACCAGGATAACAAAAGTAATCTTTTACTACAGAGGAAAAGCAGTGTAATAGTTTACAATGTGTTACAAATTATGCCGATTCTCGATAGGCGAAATGAACATAACGCTTGAAAAGATGCAATTGGTTATGTAAGTACAAGTGAGTGATACAACGATGACGCCATGAAAAGCAGAAGCTGACCTCCAAAAAAAAAGAAAGCGATTATGGAAATTAAATTAAGCCAAAGGGAACTCGAATTGGTTATTAATGAAGAGTGGTTAATTACAAAATCACGCATTATAAAAAAGGTAATTGCATTGTTGGCAAATACCAGCCATTCTTATACTCAAATTGGTGCTAGTCTTCCGACCGAATTTGTAAGGGTTCCACCTAAAATATCTCGTGGCGAAAATTATAAGGGCCTACCGTATGTTATGCTTGACTACCCAAGAAACTTTACCAAGGATAATTTTTTTGCGATCAGATGTTTTTTTTGGTGGGGGAATTTCTTTAGTATAACACTGCACCTATCGGGCAATATGCAACACCGTTATGCAGATAAAATAGCAAACGAGCTGGTGGCTTTGAACAAAGAAGGCTGGCATTTTCAAGAAGGGATCGATGAGTGGGATCACACCTTTGAAAATAATAATTTCGTTGTAATTGATCCCTCTAAAAATTACAAGTGCCAAAGCAGGAGATTTGTAAAACTGGCAAAAAAAATCCCACTGCAAGAGTGGGACGATGTTCCTTTATTTTTCGAAAAAAACTTTTCTTTCCTTGTAAAACTTTTTCGTTGATTATGCGCCAATCCTGTGAAATAAGTCTTTAATCTGGTATTCCCATAACTGAGTTTGGTCTTTTATTTCTTTCTTTTCGGCATAGTCTTTAATTACTAATATAGTCTGGTTTGTTACCTCAGATTTTTCTATATGAAATTCAAAAGTTTCTTCTTTAGGTGCATCAACCCAACGGTACTTTACATATTTGTTTTCCTGCATTTCCAATAGTTCAGCTTTCTCAATAGAATCATTCCAGGTAAAACTAAAAATGTGCTCTTTATTCTCATCAACTTTATCAGCAAACCACTCAGCAAGACCAGCAGGAGTTGACAAAAATTCAAACAATATACTAGGAGAACATCTAACCGGGTATTCGAGGGTGTATAACTGTTTCTTACTCATTTTTATTTATTTGTCGTCGAACGAAGTTTGCAATAATATTAAATAAATGAAACAGCCAGAATATTTTTTTTAAAACCAATTGTTTTTAAAGGGTTAACAATCATTTTTCTGCTTATCTTATTGTGCATACCTAATTTTTCCGATGTTTAACCATCTAAATATTAGCACTAATATTTATTAATTATTTTTGGTTTGTGTTGCTACATGATTTAAATTGCTATAGAAAGATACCTCCCCCGCATCTCTCCTTTTACCAAAACTTATTCTCACACCCTAAAAACTACGCTATGAGTATGCGCCAACTCAAAATTACGAAGTCTATTACCAATCGTGAGTCGCAAAGCCTGGAGAAGTATCTGCAAGAAATAGGAAAAGTTGAATTAATTACCCCGGAAGAAGAAGTTGAACTTGCTACTAAAATTAAACTCGGTGATCAGAAAGCCCTTGAACGATTAACGAAAGCTAATTTGCGTTTTGTGGTCTCTGTTGCCAAACAGTACCAAAACCAGGGTCTCACACTACCCGATCTTATTAATGAGGGAAATCTTGGATTAATTAAAGCCGCACAACGTTTCGACGAAACAAGAGGCTTTAAGTTTATTTCCTACGCTGTGTGGTGGATCCGCCAGAGTATTTTACAAGCTCTTGCCGAGCAAAGCCGTATCGTGCGTCTCCCCTTAAACAAGGTTGGCTTAACCAACCGAATTAGTAAAGCCTTTCAACTACTCGAGCAAGAGTTCGAACGCGAACCTACAGCAGAAGAATTAGCTGATTTATTGGAAATTGGTACCGAAGAAGTAGCAGCTTCTTTAAATATGTCAAACAGGCACGTTAGTATGGATAGCCCGATGGCCGAGGGAGAAGAAAACACTTTAATGGACATATTAGAAAATCCAAATGCTGCCATGGCCGATTTGCAATTAGAACACTTCGAATCACTCCGTCTTGAAATAGATCGATCCCTTAAAACCCTTACCGAAAGGCAAAAAGATGTTATTTGCTTCTTCTACGGCATAGGTGTCGATCATCCTTTAAGCCTCGAAGATATTGGCGAACGATACCAGCTCACCCGCGAAAGGGTTAGGCAAATTAAAGACAAGGCTATCAGCAAGCTCAGAACCACATCACGCTGCAAACAGCTGAAAGTTTATCTAGGCTAAAATTTGCTTTTGTTTTCGACTCACTT
>JAQBNN010000195.1 GCA_028288505.1 Segetibacter sp.
TTTACACAACCATATCATTTGGCTGCGAAATGCCTTTGGCTTTACGTGCTTCAATAATATAATTGCAAGCGAGAACGGCGGTTTGGATTCCATTTACCAACACCCATTTTCCAGCTTTATCTTTTAAGGCGATACCTACCCTGTCGCTGTCAGGGTCCGTTCCTAAAAGAATATCAGCATCCAGTTCCTGTGCTTTTCTCAAGCCAATACTCATGGCTTCGCTTTCCTCAGGATTAGGATAAACTTCTGTTGGGAAATTGCCATCAGGCACTGCCTGCTCTTCTACAATATGCACGTTGGTAAATCCAAATCGCTCAAGCACTTTTGGCACCAACGTAATACCTGATCCATGTATTGATGTGTAAACTATCTTCAGGTCTTTCTGCCTTTGAATAACTTCCGGATAAATGCTAAGGCCTTTTACCATGTCAATATACGCCTGGTCCATTCCTTCACCCAATACTGAAATGTTTGCGTCGCCGCCTTCCCAAAGCACTTCGTCAACACTTGTTATTGCTTCTACTTCAGTAATAACATTCTTATCGTGTGGTGGCACCAGTTGACCGCCATCTTTCCAGTAGGCTTTGTAACCGTTGTATTCTTTTGGATTGTGCGATGCAGTACAAACAACACCTGCATGACAGGCAAGGTGTCGGATAGTATAGGAAAGTTCAGGGGTAGGTCGCAAGTCTTCAAACAAATAAACCTTAATGCCGTTAGCGCCAAAAACCTTTGCAACAGTTTCGGCAAAAAAGCGGCTGTTGTTACGACAGTCGTGTGCAATGGCTACTTTAATTTCAGCTTCACCATATACTTGTTTAAGGTAGTTCGCAAAACCTTGCGTAGCCATACCAATTGTATATTTATTCATCCGGTTGGTACCGACACCCATAATGCCTCTTAAACCGCCGGTACCAAACTCCAGGTTGCGGTAGAAAGCTTCTGCCAGCTCGTTCTCATTATTCTGTAACTTCTTTATTTCGTCTTTCGTGTTTTGGTCGTAGTTCCCGTCTAACCATTGTTGCACCTTATCTAAAATGGCAGCATCCATATCTAAATGTTTTAGTTTGGTTTAAATAATTATTGTACCAGCATTTGTTCGCTTGTTTGTCATCGTTGCTACGCTCAGTTCAAAGGCATAGCAGTGATTGAACAAACCGGCATTTAAGTACTTTTCAAAAGTTTCGAGTCTGTCACCTTCAACAAATACCTCAACTGTAAAGAACGCAATTATAGTAATAATAACGATTAAAGCACGGTAAAACAACCACAAATCATTTTGTAACGTATGTTTGGGCAGTATGAATAGTAGGTTAAAACAGTTAGCAACAATTTGGAAAATAGCCATTCTCTCGTTGCTGTTTTTCGGTAACCAGGAAGTTATCGGGCAGGATTCTGTTGCTGCCTATTTCAAAGGAAAAGAAAATTGGAACAACGTAAAAGCCGCAGACTCTGGTGTTTTACAAGGAAAGCTTATTTCACTTAATGCAGGTGACGGCAAAACCTTTTACCCTTACAATAAGAAAAGAGTGAGGTTAGTAACCGCGGGAAATATAATTGGCTACGGAGGCTCAATGGTAGGACTTTACTCAGCCTGGTACAGTGGTTACCCTCAAACTAAATTCCACTTTTTTAATGACAACCGGGAGTGGCAACAGGTAGATAAAGTAGGCCATGCATATGCAGCATACGTTGAAAGTTATGGTAGTATGGAAATGTGGCGATGGGCAGGCTTAAACCGCAAGCAAAGAATTTGGCTCGGAGGAATGAGTGGAGCAGCCTACCAGACAGTAATAGAAGTACTAGACGGTTTTAGTGAAGGTTGGGGCTGGAGTTGGGGAGACTTCGCAGCAAACGTGGCAGGCAGCGGAATGCTGGTAGCACAGGAACTTGCATGGAACGATCAACGCATCCGTTTCAAGTTTTCTTTTCATAAAAAAGATTATGGCGAACCTGAATTAAATAACCGTGCAGATAAGCTGTACGGCGCCAGCATCTCTGAAAGATTTTTAAAAGATTACAACGGGCAAACGTATTGGCTGAGTGCTAACATTAATTCGTTTATGCCGGAAAGTAAATTACCAAAATGGCTAAATGTAGCAGTAGGTTATGGAGCAGATGGAATGTTTGGCGGTGAAGAAAATATAGCTAAAGACAAGTTCGGAAACATAACATTTGACCGGAGAGATATTAAACGATACAGGCAATTTTATCTTGCTCCTGATATTGATCTTACTAAGATCCGAACCAACAATAAAGCTTTGAAGCTGGCTCTTGGCGTTCTCAATGTTTTTAAATTTCCGCTGCCTTCACTCGAGTATAATACTACCGGTAAGTTTAAGGTGAACTTTGTGCACTTTTAAAAATCTTGTTCTACTTACTGCTGGTGCAGCGAGGCTACGATTGTTGAAGTTTGTGTTATTGCTATTAGTGAAGAAAATTATAACTGTACAAGAGTGCGACGCAACGATGCCTAATAGAAATACTAAAGGCGGTTACAAAAATCTCTATCCCACTTTTATCGGTTGAAGTAGAGTAAAGTACTAAATAATATAAGCGCCGGTGATTTCATCGCCGTCCACTTCTACCTGTATATGATCTTGCAAAGTGGTGGCAATAGAAAGGCCGATGTAATTAATGTTGACAGGGTAGTACTTGTGCATTCTCTCTACAAGCGCTAGTATTTGAATTTGTTTGGGGTAGAATTCTAACAAAGGTTTTATCGCATAAAGGATCGTTTTTCCGCTATTTATTACGTCGTCAACAATCAGAATGTTTTTGTCGTTAAAGTCGGGCTGCTCGCTATAAGTAATGGCAGACGGTAGCTTTTTATTTAAATTACACGAAATAATACTGGAGGGAGTTTGTAATAGCGGCTGCAACAATTTATAGATCTTTTGCGCTATCACCATACCGCTACCGCTTATGCCAATTATTATTAATGGTTGGGTATCTCCGTTTAACTGCTCAGCAATTTCTAGTACCATGCGCTGTAGCTTCCTGTAGACAACCTCTTTTGAAAGTATTTCGTTTTTAACCGCCACTTCAATTGTTTAGGTTTCAAAAATAGGGATAAAGAATGCTTCTCAACAATAGCTAACCTGTAAAAAACTTTATCTTGCGAACATAATTATAGCCCTATGCTAATCGTTCAGCAAATCTTATTTGTACTTGTAGTTGCCGCAGCCATTTGGTTTTTTGCCACGAACGCTCAGAAAATTCGTAGAAATATTTTGCTAGGCCGCCATCATGAAGTAGAAAGCACCCGGGCGGAAAGATGGAACAAGGTTTTCCTCCTTGCTTTCGGGCAGAAGAAAATGTTTAAGAAGCCAGTTGTAGCTATTATGCACTTTGTAATTTATGCAGGCTTTATAATTATCAACCTCGAAATACTAGAGATTGTTCTTGATGGCATCTTCGGTACACATCGTTTGTTTGCTCCTACCCTCGGCTCGCTATATGGTTTTTTAATTAATGCTTTTGAGGTATTGGCACTTGGGGTAATATTAGTTTGTACCCTTTTCTTGTACAGGAGAAACGTAAAAAAAGTGGACAGGCTTAACCGTCGCGAGTTGGATGGTTGGCCAAAGAGTGATGCGAATTACATTCTTGTTTTCGAGATTGTATTAATGACTTTGTTTCTAACGATGAATGCAAGCGACAAAGCTTTGCAACAATTAAATCACGGTCACTATGCGCAGACGGGTAACTTCTTCGTGTCAGGATTGATCACTCCCCTGTTTCAAAACCTAAGTGCTGAAACATTGGTAGGTATTGAAAGAACTTGTTGGTGGCTACACATTGTAGGCGTGCTCATCTTCCTTAACTATTTACCATACTCAAAGCATTTGCATGTGGTGCTTGCGTTTCCAAATACTTATTATAGTAGTGCTACGCCGATGGGGAAGTTTCAAAATATGCCGGAGATACAGCAGGAGGTTTTATACGCCATGCAACCTGAGTTAGCGCCCACAGGTGAAGCGCAGCCAGTAAAGTTTGGCGCCAAAGATGTACCTGATCTTACCTGGAAAAACTTGCTTGATGCATACAGTTGTACCGAGTGTGGACGCTGCACCGAAGCTTGCCCTGCTAATCAAACGGGCAAGAAGTTGAACCCCCGTAAAATAATGATGGACACCCGCGACAGGATGGAAGTTATAGGGAAAAAAATTGACACAAACGGCAGCTTTACCGAAGACGGCAAAACCCTGCTGCACGATTATATAAGTACTGAAGAGTTAAGAGCATGTACTACTTGCCAGGCCTGTGTTGAAGCATGTCCCGTTGCGATAAATCCACTTGATATAATTGTGCAGTTACGCCGGCACTTGATTATGGAAGAAAGCAATGCACCGCAAGAGTGGAACCAAATGTCGGGCAACATAGAAAACAATTTCGCTCCCTGGAAGTTCTCTCCCGATGACAGGGATAAGTGGGCAACCGAGATGAGTTAAGAACTAAAAGACGAAGGTTATAAATAGTAAGATTTGTGGAAACTAGCATTTGCCTTTCATAGCATCATCGTTGTGTCACTCACTTGTACTTGCATAACAATATTCAACCAACTTATGTCCTAAACTTGAGCGGCTTCCTCACTCTCTTCAGCTAATTTTTCGGGGTGAATTTCATCGTCTTTTAAATCGTGGATCTTTTGCACAGCATCTTTATGCCGCATCATTTTCCAAAGTTGAATGATAGCAGTTAAAGTAAAGATGCCGCCAATAACCCAGTTTAAAATATTTTGGCTTGCGTTCAATTGCTCAATTAGTAACTGGCCACCAAAAATAAAAACACAGGTGCCAAAAAAAGTACCAATACCAATGCCTGCTATATAACAATTGTAGTGACTGTTCTTGGGAAGCAATACTTTTTTGGTAAACAGAACCGTGCTCCAGCCAAACCAAAAAGGTATTTGCACAGGGTTAAGTGCACACATTATAAAGCCAAGATAAAAGCGCGGCATAGAGTTAGACAATAAGATGTTCTTTGTTTCGGGGTTGTTTTTAGAAGCTGCTACGAAGGAGAATACAGCAAGTGCTGCTATTATGCCTAAGGTTATCCACTCTAAGGCCTTTAAGATTTTTTCGTGCTTTCTTATTTTATCCATTGCTACCAGAGACACTCTTACATAGATAACTTCAGCAGTTAAAATACCTAAGGCGAACAACATACCGGCAGTATAACCATCGGATATTGATAACTGCATGGCCGCAATATTTAATGTACCAAGCGGTAGCGATCCAAGAAAGCTGATCAGCATTCCAACAAAAAATATCTTAATTAATTTTTGCATTTAAGTGCTTGCTTAAAACCTTTTATAAATTAAGCAATGGAAACCTGCAGTTGCATATTGGTTTGCCGATGAAGTGATTGCGACGCAACGATGATGCTATGAAAACTGTTGCTGGTATCAACAACAAGAAAACTACACCTTCTTCCCATACCCGCGAACGATAATTTTAAAATCTTTTGCCATAGCGCCACAATTTAAATCGAATGCTTTACGCAAAACAGTGAAGCTGAAATTAAAGTCGTAACCACCCGCATTTGGCTTTGCTGCAAAAGGAAATGACAAGTACTTTGAAACGCCTTTAAGCTGTATAGTTCCTTCGAACAGGTATTTATTATTAGCTAATTGAGTGAGCCTGCTTGAGGAAAATTCTATAGTGGGAAATTTAGCCGTATAGAAACATTCTTCTTTAAAAAGATTAGGGCCAAGCGTGTGATCGTTTGTTGTGGCGGTAGTAACATCAAAAGCGAGTTTGAGAGAAGAACCGGCAAGGTCGGCTGGATCAAATTGAGCACTACCCTTCACTCCTCTAAAAGTGCCTTCAAGCTGTCCGGCCAAATGCTTTGTCTGAAATTTTACGTCAGTGGTTTCATCAGTAAAAGAGAGTGTTTGAGCCTGCAATCCGAAAGCAGTAAGCAAAAGAAAAGCAATCATCATCTTTCTCATAATCCTGGTTTTTACTTTATGTAAGATCGTATTCTTTTAGTTTTTTAAAAAACTTCTTCGAATTAATTATCTGCTCGAGGCCTTGCTTAAAGGTCCAGTAACGAATACCTTTTGCTTTGTTGATCCTTCCAATTAAATAAAGATCTTGCCAGTGTTTAGCAACTTCTTTCAGCGCATCAAAGTAACTCATACCGCAGTCGTAAATATGGTTCGGCTCTGCACCTGCTCCATTAAATTCAAGAATCGAAAAGTTCTTTCCTTCCTTTAATTCTTCTACTGACGAACATTTAAGATCGTACCTGCCAAAATAAAACTGGCCGATTGAGTTACTGATATTATCAAAAACATCAACAAGCCTTTGATCGATTTGCTTATGAAGATTTACAAATTTTGCACCACGGTTATGGTTACCTGCAATGCTTAAAATATATCTCTCACCTGCCGGAATAATTTTATTGAAAGAGTGGCCATGTTTCTGCCTCATCTCCAACATGCGGTATTGAGCTTTTGGATGTTGCTGAATTAAATGCAACAAGGTCGATCTTCCATCGCCTACCACATGCATGTATTCCTTTAAAATAAACCCTGTTACTTTTCCTTTTGTTTGTCCCGGGTAGCGAATATGAAACACGCTCACCTCAAGCGGCAAGTCAACATACTCCTGTATCACATATTCGAAAGGCATTATTTTATGGTAGGTGTCAAGCTCGGGTTCACTATCAATTTTCCTGAATAAAATTCCCTGCATACCTATTTCAGGCTTAGCTATAACAGGATAATTAAGTCCGTCTTTTACCATCTTCTCTTTTGCAATTTCTATTGCAGTCTCCGGTGTTACATATATCGTTCTGGGGTAAAGGTGCATTGGCATTTGCTCATACATTTCCTTTTTGCCCTCACCTTCAAAACCAGAAAATAAAAGTGAAGGATTAACATTACTAAAAAACCAGAAAGCACGGGCTTTAATTGCATAATATGCCCAAACAAAACCAAGAGGAGTATAAATAAGATAGAAAGGCCACAGTTCCCAATTCGTAATTCTATTCCAAATTCTATTCAACCTTACACGTATTAAGGCTGCAAATGTACTATTTGAAAAATTGAATAACCGGTTGCTGACTAATTAACACGAAATTTTGGTTTGCTTAAACTTATTGGCAAAATGCATTTTCAATTACTTTTACCAAAATAGCATTAATAGTATGAGGGTACCTACAATGGCTGAAATGATGGCAGCAGGTGAAACGCCTGAAATTCTTTTTTGGGTGGGCTGCGCAGGAAGCTTCGACCAAAGGGCACAGAAAATAACAAAAGCATTTGCCACTATTTTAGATAAAGTAGGTATTAAGTATGCCATTCTTGGCAAGGAAGAAGCCTGCACTGGCGACCCTGCCCGGAGAGCAGGCAACGAGTTTTTGTTCCAGATGATGGCTTATAACAACATACAAATCTTAAATGGCTATGGCGTTAAGAAAATTGTTACTGCCTGCCCACATTGCTTCAATACTTTGAAAAATGAGTACCCTGAGTTAGGTGGCAACTACGAAGTTATTCACCACACTACGCTTATACAGGAACTAATTAACGAAGGACGAATAAAGCTTAAAGAAGGCGGAAGCTTTAAAGGCAAACGTATTACCTACCACGATAGTTGCTACCTCGGGAGAGCTAACGACATTTTTGAAGCACCACGTAAAGTGCTCGAAGCCCTGGATGCAGAATTGGTTGAAATGAAACGCTGTAGAAAAAACGGACTATGTTGTGGCGCAGGCGGCTCCCAAATGTTTAAAGAAGAAGAGCCTGGCGATCGCTATGTAAATGTTGAAAGAAGTAACGAAGCAATTAATACCGGGGCAACCGTTATTGCGTCGGCCTGCCCTTTCTGTAATACAATGCTAACCGACGGCGTTAAAAACAAGGAAAAGGAAAACGAGGTTGCCGTAATGGACGTTGCCGAAATGATTGCTGCAAGTATGTAACCTATGAACCGAAAAACACTCCTGTATTTATTTATCGGTATCA
>JAQBNN010000200.1 GCA_028288505.1 Segetibacter sp.
CGAAGCTTTTGTTTACGGCTACTAAACAGCTTCCCTTATTATTAACGACAGGCAAAGGCAGCATTACCGAAGTACCTAATACAAGGGTAAAGATTACTGATGCTTTTGTACCGGTAGGCTCAACATCGTTTAATGTTTCTTCTGCAAAAGGTTTTAAACCCGGCGATAGGATTATCTTATTTAGACCCGGCAGCAACCAGTGGATCCAGGACTTAAAAATGAACCAGATTGTAGAAAGAAATGGCACTAAACAATGGCAGGCGAACGAATACAACCTGATGTACGAACGAGTGGTGCAAAAGGTTGAAGGCAATAAAGTGTTTATTGATAACCCTGTTGTGATGGAGATGGAGCCGAAATATGGCGGTGGCGAAATATACAAATACGAGTTTGCAGGAAGGATAAATAAGGTAGGTATTGAGAACTTATACATGCAGAGTGAATACATGTCCGACACTGCGGAAAACCACGGATGGGATGCTATCTCCTATGAAAAAATAGAGAACGGCTGGGTGCGAAACGTTACAGCAAAACACTTTGGCTATTCGTGTGTAAACCTGGGTAGAGAAGCAAAAAATATATCTGTTTTAAACTCTAATTGCTTTGATCACAAATCAATAATTACAGGTGGACGCCGTTATTCTTTTAACAATGATGGACAGTTGAACTTATTTATGAACTGCCATGCAACAGACGGGAGACATGATTTTGTAACAGGTGCAAAAGTGAACGGGCCGAATGTATTCGTTAACTGCACTGCTAAAAAAACACATGCAGATATTGGTCCCCACCACCGATGGTCGAGTGGTGCTTTGTATGATAACATAGTTACCGATGGAGAAATAAATGTGCAGGATCGCGGCCAAATGGGTAGCGGTCATGGTTGGGTTGGCATTACGCAAATACTTTGGAACTGCACAGTAAGAAGAGCAGCAGTGCAGGTTCCTTACGTTAACGGGATGAACTACAGCATTGGCACCAAAGGAGAAAAAGCATTGGGGCATTTTAAAGATCGTCCACAAGGTTATTGGGAAGCACAGAACGAAACGGTACAACCAAAGTCGCTATACCTTTCTCAACTGCAAGACAGGAAGAAGAAAAACAAGGGAAACTATTTTAGTAAATCAGCCAACTAACAAATATGAAACAGTTTGCATTGCTTCTGCTTACTACCTGTTCAATAACTGCGTATGCACAAACAACTCCCTCAGCAGAAGAGATCACGAGAAGAGTTGCTGATAACATAATTGCCACAACTTCTTTTAAGTTCATCAACAACAAAACGAAAGAAACTTTTGAAAGCACTAAAGGCAAAGACACATCCATAAATGTGAAGGCCGAAAGTAAATTCAACAGGTGGCAATACGTAAACGGCGTACTTACTATCGGCATGATGCAGTTAGCAGATGCCGCTAAGGATGCTAAGTATTCCAATTACTCTAAAAAGAATTTCAACTTCATCTTTGATAATGTGGGGTATTTTAAACGTCAATTCGATGCTGGTACAACCTCCATTGAATACCGCCCGGTAATGAGGATGGGATCATTAGATGATGTTGGTGCAATGTCAGCAGGCTTAATGGATGTATACGCGTTGGACAAGCGAAAAGATTACATGGATTACCTGCAACGTGGAGCTGATTACATCATAAACAAACAAGTAAAGTTTGCAGATGGAACACTTGCACGTAACAGCCCTCGCAAAATGACTTTATGGGCCGATGATCTTTATATGAGCGTTCCTTTCATTGCACGCATGGGAAAGTTTACGGGTGACAATAAGTATTTCGATTTTGCTATTCAACAAGTTGAAAACTTTAACCGCTACATCTTCGATTCAACAACTGGTTTATATTTTCATGCTTATTATAACGATGCAAATACAAACGGTGTTGCACGTTGGGGCCGTTGCAACGGATGGGTAGCTTTAGCGCAAGTTGAGCTCTTAAACAATCTTCCCGCTAATCATCCTAAACGTGCTGATCTTATTAAACTTTTGTTGCGCCAAATCATCGGTTTCTCACGCTACCAGGATACAAGCGGCATGTGGCACCAGGTGCTTGATAAACCAAACTCTTACGAAGAGAGTTCTGTTACTGCCATGTATGTTTACACTGTTGCAAGAGCAGTTAACCAAGGCTGGATCAGTCCGCGTTATTTAACCATTGCTCAAATCGGTTGGAACGCCTTGGCCAAGAAAGTTACACCTGATGGACAGGTGCCTGACATCTGTATAGGCACTTCAATTGAAGAAGACATTATATATTATTACAATCGCCCCAAGGAACTCAACGATACGCATGGATTAGGCGCGTTCTTGTTGGCCGGAACAGAAATGATCCGCGCAAAAGAAAAGCTTACTGATCTAAACAAAAGAAGGTAACAACAATCTTTATATTATTGCAAGAGCCGGCTAATCACCGGCTCTTCGCTTTTTAAAATATTTCTATGTAACCAACTTATGATTAAAAATGAATCATCCTTGTGTCACTCACTTGTACTTTCACCTCTTTGGGCAACAAAAGCGAATAGCGTTATAGAAGCGGCAACACGTTTATATAGCTGACTATTTTGCTAAGCAAGATAATCTGAGAGATTCTTTTGTAGGTTATCTTGCTCTATATAAACATTGCTCCCCTTTTTATGAAATGCTTGCCCCTATTTTTAATTCTCTTTATTTCAGTATTTAATACATCTGCCCAAACTACTCACCTCCCCTTCATCCTGCAAGATGAACACAAGCTTGAAGCCTACAAACAACTATATAAATCGAAACACAAACAAGCTATTACAGAAATCGACTCCTTAATTGCTGATGCAAACAAAGCATTAACCGCGGGCACTTTCTCTGTCACTTTTCATAAAGCAAAACTTCCACCAAGCGGAGATAAACACGACTATGTAAGCCAGGCTCCTTACTGGTGGCCCGACTCTTCAAAAACCAATGGTAAGCCTTACATAAGAAGAGACGGCCGCATCAACCCCGAGCGCAACCAATCGAAAGACAGGGGACAAATGGGTGACATGAGTAGTAACGTAAAACAACTTGCCCTTGCATACTACTTCACCACCAACGAACAATATGGAAAGAAAGCAGTTGAGTTAATGCAAGTATGGTTTATTGATACCGCTACCCGCATGAATCCAAATCTCAACTATGGTCAATATATTCCTGGCATTAATGATGGTCGTGGCATAGGCATTATTGAAACAGTTGGATTAACAAACATACCTGATGCATTAGCCATAATGCAGCAAAGCAAGCTACTGACGCCTGCTTTTATCGCTGGCGTTAAGCAGTGGTTTAAAGAATACACCCAGTGGTTAATGAACAGCTCGAATGGTAAAGAAGAACGTATTCAAATAAACAACCACGGTACTTATTACGACATGCAGCTAGCAGACTTTGCATTATTTACTGGAGACAAAGCCTTAGCACAAAAAGTTATCAAAGAACAAACAATCCCTCGCATTGATCAACAATTTACTGTTGACGGCGCACAACCCTTAGAGCTAATCCGCACCAAGTCGTGGGGCTATTCAACGATGAATTTAGTGGGCTGGTGCAAGCTTGCTGTAATTGCCGACAAAGTAAACATCGACCTTTGGAACACTACAACGATGGACGGCAAAGGAATTAAAAGAGTGTTCGAATGGTTTACGCCTTACATGCTAAAAGAGAAAACCTGGAAGTACGAGCAGATAGAGCCAATCGGTTACAGTAGCATCTTAACTATTTACAAGTTAGCCAACAACAAATACAGCAACGCATTTCAAAAAGTAATTAATGGTTACCCTGAGGCAAAAAACGAAAAGGCGTGGTGGTAATACCATAAATAACGATCGTAATTTTTAGTGATTTTATTAAAACAATCCGCAGATAGAAATTCCGCCAACTCAATACAAACAGAAGTAAATACTCTATGTGTAGAATTTGTCAGCACATTAGAAATGCTAAAGTACAAGTGAGTGACACAACGATGCTTAATAGTAAGGAAATGCCTGTTACATAAAAAGAAAAACCCTTAAGCTTCATCTATCGACTAATGCTATTGCAACTGACGGCTTTCCTTGCAACTGTAGCAATTCCTCGTTGCTTAACAACAAACTTTACTAATGCTTTAGAGACTAAAACCAGCTGTCAATTGAACAGAACGTTGTTTTGGAGAAAAGTATACATAGTTGTGTGTACGGGTTGCTAACAAGCTGCTGCTTACTCCTAATCGAAAACGCTTTAACGTTATCCCGGTTTCAACCAGTGCATTTAAAGAACTATTAACTCCCTTGTTCTCGCTACCCGGCGGATTGTGAACTTCTTTGTTATTTATAAGCAACTGGTAGGAGCTAAGCAGCGACGTAAACCATGAAAAAGCCCCTGTCTGTATCCATTTCCTTCCCAGACCTGCATTGAAGCTTACAACCTTAGCCTGGTAAGTTATCTCACTGTTATTACTATTATTCTTACCGGTATTTTTAAAACTCGAATACCTGAGTTGCAACTGAAAAAAGTTTTTACCAAAGTTGCGTTGGCCGTAAGATGTATAGCCGATACCAAACACAGGTGAAATTGCAGAAGGATAATTGAGCTGGGTTTGTATAATGCCAGGATCATTTGGCGTAACTGTTAAGGTATTATACGCGCCACCCCCGAAAACCAGAAATTCAGCAGGGTACGCTTTCGATTTTTTTATACTACTGGTTTTAGTTGAAAAGCTTTGAACAAACGCAATGAGAGATTTCTCATCATACGCCAAATTGTTCAACCTGTCACTTAGCTTATAAGCTTCACCTGCTATAGGAGAATAAAAAGAATAGAGTTGCTTTTTATAAGTATCCACGTATTTAAGCATGTTTGTATTACTTTCCATTATAACCTTGTTCTTAAGTTCGGCTAATGCTCCTGTAGCTTTGTGCTCCATAAAGAAGTTCTCTCTTATCTTATCCTTAAAAACTAACAAAGTATAACTATCACTTTCGGCAAGCAGTAACAAGAACCCATGCTTCGATTCGTACTGGTCTGAAGTATCCCATCGATTATCAGTCATCGTAAATTCAATGGGATTGATGAGCCTTTCAAACCTTCTGCTTACATAAGTTTCAACTCCGCTCACCGTAAATTGAAGACAGCCGGCAGGTAATAGTTGTACGGCATTCTTGTTATTATTTATAAAAGTGACTTGTGCAGGATTATTATCCCATTCCTTATATTCAAAACTGCCATTTATTGTGTCGCCGTTTAGGTTAAGATAAAAGCCCGGTAATACTTTCTGTGCAGATGAACGGTTAACACTAAAAAAGCAAATAATAAAAATTACATACAAGTAGCATTTCATTTTGGTGTCTTGGTTTTGCTTGAGGGGCAATATATAACAAACAAAGTGTAAATATATGATGTTGAACTTTTTTTATAGCTGGCTCAATAACCAACGTTGATATTTATAGTTACCCAAAAAAGTACGGCAAATTGGAAAACTGTTGCAATTTGGCCACTAGTATTCCGGAAGCAAGAATAGACAAATAGGTGAAGTATGAGCTAAGCAAGCTTATATAAGCTTTTGCTTCCTTCGATTAACCTAAGGCAGGAATGGAAGCTTGAAACAGTTATTAATGCAGAAGGAGAAGTTGTTCGTGTGTATGCAATTAAAGACGGACATAAAGATGCAAAGCTTTTAATAACAGAAGGAGGTGATCGTGAGATAAAAGTAGGGAACAGGCATGTATATAGTGGATACCTGAAATAGTTAGTTTTGTTTAAATGATTTAAAAGTGAAAACAATTGTCTTATTCATTTCTCTTATAATTTCTGTTATGACCGTTGCCGCACAAAAACAAACAATTTCTCTTAACCATATTGCCGTGTATGTTGAAGACCTTACCAAGAGCGCTGCGTTTTATAAAAATGTAATTGGCCTCGATAGCGTTCCTGAACCCTTTAAAGACGGTTTACATGCGTGGTTTAAAATAGGAAAAAATCTGACCCTGCATGTTATACAGGGACCAAAGGAAAAGGTTACTCAATATAGAAGTACCCACACTTGCTTTAGCGTTACAGATATCAATTCCTTTATCGAACACCTTGCTAAAGCAGGAGTAGTATATGAAGATGTAAAAGGCAAACAGAATGCAGTAACTACGAGGGTTGATGGAATTAAACAGATCTACTTTAAAGACCCTGATGGCTATTGGATAGAGGTTAATAACGATAAGCGATAGTTACTAACGTTCCTGCTGCATATTGACCTACAGTACAAGAGTGCGACGCAACGATGGCTAATAGTAGTAACACTGCTTAGTCTATAAAATACTAACATAAAAAAAGAGGCTGTCTTAACGAACAGCCTCTTTGCTTTTTAGACGGGTAATAATTTATCTCATCAACGCGGTAGCGCACCAAAGCACCGGCGCTTGTCCATGCATATCTCCCACAATCCTTTCACGATCTAAATAATATTGACGGTCGTTCTTTTTATTAGTTCCCTGGCACACTTCGCGAATGTCGCCGTTGGGATTAATATAAGTGATCAAAGAAAGCCATGCCTTTCGTGCAGCAGGGCCGTAGGTTTTAGCATCGAGCCATCCTTCTTTTACGCCAGTGATAAACGCAAAAGTAAACATACCCGTGCATGAAGTTTCTTTCCATGAAGCAGGATCATCAATCAACTGGCGCCACATACCATCTTCGGCCTGGTACTTTAATAAAGAAGCCATCATTGTTTTATAGCCCTGCATAATACGTGGACGATCAGGGTTATCTTTTGGAAGTGAACGTAACAATTCACTCATGCCTGCAGCCATCCAACCATCACCACGTCCCCAAAAGAAAGGAACATCAGGCGCATGATAAAACAAGCCGTTTGGCTTTTGTAAAGTATCAAGGTATAATACCATTTCTTTCGCTGCACGATCAATGTATCCTCTATCACCTGTAGCCCTGTATGCCTGTGCTTGTGCAGCAGTGATCATAAACATATCATCAATCCACATACGGGTTTGCCATGTCATGCCTTTGTTATAGTAATACCATGATTCAGGCTTAGCACGATCACTCCATGGCTTGGCCCATTGTGTATCAGCCATTGCTTTTCCCATGGCTAAATAACGCGGGTCCTTAGTCTGCATATGCAACTCTAAAGGAACGGCAGCAAACACAGTATGATCAACATGATCAGCCTGCGGAACTAACTTTGCTTCAGTAGTAAACAAGGGCTCGAAACGTTGAGCAAGTTGCTTAACTAATGTTGCGTTGTTCGTCGCTTTTGCAAACGTAAGCGCTCCATACCATGCACATACTTCCGGGTACGAAATGCGAACAGGAGGTTCAGGTCTGCCAAAGTTTGGATGAGGTGCTTCAAGAAAACGGCTTGCTACTCTGTCGCCTATCTCCTTTGGTGTTGAACCTTGTGGAAAATTAGTCAATGCTCCAGCTCCTTTTCTTGATGATACACAGCTTACGCCAGTTATCATTTGTAATAAAACCGTTACAGCAAACAACCCCGTAGTCCATTGTCTTTTCATAGTGCACATTTATAATTAGAAGAATTATTTTGAGCCGGGCATTTGTTTTTTATAGCATCATCGTTGCGTCGCACACTTGTACTGTTATTTATAATAGCAACAAGCGTTCTACTTCTTCTTACTAAACTGCTTAGGAACATAATTATCAACAGGATTAACTTCTATCCAAGATCTTTCTTTTTTACCTTCCTCAACCAGGCATGATGTAAAGAACGCTGTAACTTTTCCTTTCTCATTTACATAAACAAAAGGACGTTCTCTTCTTCTAAAAGTTAGCGATGAGCCATCATCATAATCAATGGTCTTTTTATAAACCGGTTCTTTCGATACAAGCTTATAATTGATACCGTCAGTTGAATAATATTGAGCACCTGCTTTACCTATCCCGGTTGCATCTGCGCCAAAGTCCCTTCGTATAACGTTGTATCTATTTAGTTGCTTTAGGTGTGTTTGCTGCAGCACTATGTGGAGAGCTTACGGTGGCTAAAAGAACAGGAGCCTTACCCCATTCATTAGCATAGTAAACAGCCTTATCAATAGCTACATTACTCGAATTCTTGAGCTTTATTACTGCATCAACTTCTTTCGGTTTCACCATCTTAATGTCGGAGATTTTAGCAGCAATTACATCATCTAAGAACAAAGCGTAACGGTTGTCCATCTTTTCATAGTTAAAAGAACTTCCTTTAACTGTAAGACCATTTACGTGACGAGCCCAAAGCCCGTAAGAGGGTTGCACTTTTAGGTTGCCAACGTTATATTGACCAACACCTAATTCAGGCGGAGCAGCTGCAGTATCAGTAATTGGATTACCACCTTTAACAAGCACATGGACATCATTAAAAACAATATTTTTAATGTACCCTGTATGTTTACCATTTGGGAGCTTGAAGTTGAGGCCACCTTCAACAACAGAAGGATCAGGCAAAGCATAACCGGCAACTATTGGGGTAGCTTTCTTTTGTTTATCGTAAGGCTTCCATCTTTTATCTGCATCACCAAAAGAACTTCCACCGTAGGCTTCTGAGCAATCAATTCCGTTAAGAATAATGTTCTCCACTACACCGATATTCACATTATTCACCAACAACTCATCATGCTTTACCCCATTCTCATCAAACTTAACCCTTATTACATTTGCGCCTAAAATACGGGCACGGTTGGAGATAGAGATAAAGAAAGGTGTTGTAGTTCTAAGCATTTTTGAACGTGAGTGAACCTTACCTGTATGACCACAATTCAGATGAATATCTTTTATATGGGCACCATCATTCGTTGAAATGGAAAAGCCTGCTTTGTTGGCACCAAGCACGTAAATATTATCAACACAAGCATCCATAATATCATCAGCCGTTTCTGAGCCAATCTGGAAGAGATTACAATTAGTATCACCAATAATATTTCTGACTCTAAACTTCTTTGCAGGACGTGTGAAACCTAAAGAACAGTCAGACCCGGGCTTCACAATATCGTCGGAACTCACCTTGCAATAAATGTTTGTTGCTGTAACATTATTACAAGCCATAAAATCGTAGATGTCACGAACATTAGACGTGCTATTCTTACCAAAATAAGAATCGTGAACATTAATACCATCTGTACCTGTAGCTAATAATACAAAGTGCCCACCCCGATCTATGTGAAGCATATTATCTATACCAAAATCCTTTGATCCGTCTTTCTGTATATAGTAAGGCTCATCTTTTTTCTCATCGTACCAAAGATCATCCTGCCGCTGAATACCACCAATTTCAAGGTTAGAACAAAGCTTTAGTGTAAACATTTTATCAACACGGTTATCAGGGACGTTCTTCATAACATTATCTCCCGTTACCAAATTACCATCACCCGTAATTCGGCCATTGCCAATAATCTTTACATTGTCCAATCGTTCGCCAAAGAACATAGTGTTCCTAAAATAATGGTGGCCTACATCCTGCTTGGTTAACCAATTCTCAGGGTTCTCATAAGGACCAGGATCAGTTGGAGATAAACCAGAGCGGTACTTTTTATCACTAAACCATGTAGTTTCTGGTGCGTCGCCACCTTTTAGTGCTTTAATGACTGCACCTTTCTCTACATATAAGTAAACGTTACTTTTTAAATGAACAGTTCTAACTGAGTAAGTGCCTTTAGTAAAAAGAAGCGTTCCTCCACCAAGATCATGTAAGTATGCTATTGCATTGTTGACCCTTTCTGTATTGTCAATTTTATCTTCACCGCTAACACCAAAGTTCTTTATGTCCATCTTGCCAGAGTAGAATTTCACGAAGTTGGATGAGCCTTTGTTTGCTCCATGTTTTACAGAAAGTTTGAACGTGTACAACTTGTTTGGTTGTAGGCCCGAAACCGTTGCAGTAGAAGCTTTAGCATTAACCGTTGCTATTGAAGTCTGCCATGTTTTGCCTTCATCTAACGTCTGCATTAATTGGATCGCTGTTGCATTATAGGCATTCCATTTAAAGCTCAACTTAGTATAAGTAGTGGGCAATTCTTTATAATGAAGGCTCCTATCTATAACTCTTTCAAAGTCTGATATTGTTTGTGTTGCTGTCAGCATCGCAGTTTCTGTACCTACTCCTGCACTAGCAAGTACTTCAGGCTCCTTTGTTTCGTAGGTAGCTCTAAAAGGATAATTACCTGCTTTAGAAAGCTTCACATTAGCAATTACAACTTTTAAATCAGCACCGTTAGCAGGTCTCAAATCAAGATGCTTGAACAGAAGAATAGAACCACCTGCAGGGTTTTTTGTCACTGCATATTTGCCAACTTTCTTATATGTATAGTTACTTCCTAAACGACCCATTGATTGTGTTGCGAGGTCTTTTAGCTTAACATCGCCACGACCAATAACATTGACAGTAGTATTTTCACCAGTTACATTTATGCCTTCAGGAATATAAATTCTTACGGTTGCATTTGGTGTTCTTTGTCCTGCAGTAAAATATAATGTAAGACTGGTAGTAGTGTTAGCAGTAACGTAGCTACGTTCTAAACTTAACTGCCCGCTTAAAGCCATTGGCCTTACAGCAACGTGATACGTTTTATTCGACTGACCATCTTGTGATGTCACAACAAGTTTATCTCCTGTTTCAATATCACCTTCTTCTTTTGTAATGCCACCCTTACTTGTAATCTTAAAAGTTTGCAACGTGCCATTTTTAGAAGCAAGTTGCATAGGCAGTTGTTTCACATCAATCTTCGTAGAAACTAAGCCTTGATCTTCAGGTGTATCAACTGTAAAAGAATAAGTGCTACCCATTATAACAATTACAGAGTCGCCAGTTATGTTGGCAATGTTTTTTGCGTTGGTACCGTATGTGATTTCTGTATTGCCTAGCTGGGCTATTGTTGTTATTGCAAAGCAAGAGATAAGGACAGCAAGCGATAGTATTTTCTTCATATACTTTACGTAAAAGAGGATATTAAACTTATTACTGAAACCGGGACTATTATTGATGCTCATTTGGATCTGTTCCTTTATATAAAAAACTTTGTTTACCAGCGCTTGTATTCAAATTGAGCATCGTTGTGCGACTCACTTGTACAAAATCCACCCTCCCATTACCAGGAAGAACGAAGCAATCTGATAGTTTTAATTTTAACATGTTACAATTTATCAAGCAGATTGCTTCGTCGTTTCTCCTCGAAATGACGAACTCCTAGCCAGGCTGTATGGTGAAGAAAGTAGCTACAAGTACAAGTGAGTGACACAACGATGTTGATTGATGTTATTTCGTTGGTAACATAATGACCCTACTTAATAGCAATCGCCTTAACATCTGCGGCTACTTCCACTTTCTTCTTTATGCCTTTAGCCTTCGCTTTTGATACCCTGACATCTTTACTGTTTGCACCTTCAACTTTTACTAAGGCATCGGCTGTGCCCGCGGCATCAATGTCTTTAATGGTTGCTCCCTGAACACTTTCTAACCTTATAATAGACTGGGCACCCCTGGTTGATGGGATATCCCAATCATCTAAAACAATGTCTTGTCCATCTTCGCAAATGAACGCAGGACGCTGGTCGTTACTTGCCAATTTAAACGTTATATCCTTCAACTTTAAACCCTTTACATGCCTTGCCCAAATGCCATAAGCAGGTATCAACGGGCCAAAAGTTTTAACCTCCGGGTACTCGTCAATGGCTTCAGGAACAGCATGTCTTGAGTTTGCAATAGTACCACCACCGGCTAATTCAATTTCAATATTTTCAAGGGTAAGATTGGTGATATAATGACCTGGAACGCCGGTGATTAAAATGCCTGAAGGTGGCTTCAGTTGCGCATTTGCTGATGCTTTAGCTTTCACATTTTTAATTACTACATTTTCAAATGTACCTGTTTGTTGCTTTGTATCTTTTCCTTTGCGAAACACACTTAAGCGACTGCCAAGGCGAAACAACATAGGCGTTCTTACATCATCCATCGTAATGTTCGATATCTCTATGTTTCGCAAATTTGAACCATCAACAGTTAACAATTTTATACCACCATTCTTTGTATCGTAAATATGACAATCAGTTATTTTAATGTTCTCAAAATTCGCCATCGATTCAGTGCCCATCTTAATACCAGCCTGGTTACTTTTTAAACGAAGACCACTTACCACAATATTTTTACAAGCCATGGTGCTTGATGTTGTTTTAAAAACAAGGGCATCATCGCCACTAATTACATCGCAATTTTTAATACGAACCTCCTGGCAACCATCTATACCAATGCCGTCGTTATGTGCAACCCCAACGCTTACTATCTTTACATTTTCTATATTGATATTCTTGCTTTGAAAATAATGCGATGTCCATGCACCGGCATAGTTAAGTGTTACATCTTTTACACTCACCCCATTGCATCTAACAATACGAACAAGAAAAGGACGAAGCCCCCAGCGCTGCCCTTCAGGACGAGTATCGGTTAATATATGTTTTGCTTTTATAGCTGAGCCTTGTCCATCAATACGGCCTTCACCTTCTAAGCCTACATTCTTTGCATCTACTGCAACAACCAATGCCCATCCTACATCAATCCCAAGGCCTTCAGTAAAGGGGTCAAGGTTCCTGTAATCCTTTAGGTCAGTACTGCCAAGCAACACAGCGCCTTTTCTAAAGTGTAGTGTCACATTATCTTTCATCTCAATCGTACCACTTAAAAAATTTCCTGCAGGAAAGTAAACTTTACCGCCACCGCTCTTATGGCAATTGTCAATAGCTTGTTGTATAGCTTTTGTGTTTAGCGTTGTGCTATCAGCAACAGCACCGTATTTGGTGATGTCTGTATCTGTTGCTTTTGCTAGGATAGTTGTTAGTATAACAGCTACCGTTAGCAGCGATTTTTTATAAGTCATCATTTCTTTTTTGTAGCGAGCTTTATATCGCTTTGTCATCATCGTTGCGTCGCACACTTGTACTGTTGTCTTTCTACTCGTTATTGCCAGGAGGAATGAGGAAGTAATCTGCTTTATAAACAATAACAGGTCTATAAATCGTAAAGCAGATTGTTTAGTTCCTCGCAATAACGAACGTTTAATCCGAAGCTCCTGTCTTCATCTTACCTTTTGTCTCACCGTTTACATCAGCAACGGTTCCCTTTACTTCAACTTTAATAACTGAAGCAATTGCATCAGGTGCTTGTGCAGGAACATTAATTACCAGTTCATCTATTCGAGTTGGACCTAAAGCACTAAGTGGTGGATGTAGCGTATTTTGTCCCGATTGTGTTTTTAATTTTACTCCATTGGCCAACAGACTTGCAGATACAACTGCATTCTTTAATCCGGGAATAACAAGCTTTCCATCCTTAGGCCATTCGAAAACAGAGAAGTATAATGTCGTTCCAGTGTTTGTTTGTTTTTGCGTGCAACGACCCCATGATAAAGGTGCAAGGGGACTCCTCTTTGTTGCGTAAATAGCTTCACCATTTACTTTTGTCCACTCTCCTATTTGTTTTAACCTATCTATACTTTCTTGTGGAAATGTACCGTCAGGTTTAGGGCCAACGTTTAATAAGTAGTTGCCACCTTTTGAAGCTATGTCACAAAGGTTACGTATCAATGCTTCTGTTGACTTCCATTTATTGTCTGAAGTTCTGTATCCCCAGGTACCATTCATGGTCATGCATGTTTCCCAATCCATTCCATCCAATTCAGCTTGTGATGGTATCTTTTGTTCAGGGGTTTTTGTATCACCAGGAAAGTTAGGTCGCTTTAAACGGTCGTTGGTAATAATACCGGGTTGCAGCTTTAAAAGGCCTTGTAATTTGTTAGCAGCATCATCTGTCATATTGGTTGGCGTATCCCACCAAAGCACAGCTATATCGCCATAGTTTGTAAGTATCTCTCTTACCTGTGGTACTGCTACATCATTTATATATTGGTCAAACGTTTTTGTTTCCTGTACCGGATCCCAATGACCTTTATGTTCTTTTGTATAAGCATCAATTTTTGCACTATCAGGGTTAGGCCATCCTTCACGCATTTCTTTTCGTGCAACAGAACCACCGGCATTACCCCAATCCTGTGCCTGTGAATAATAGAAGCCTAATTTAATACCATGCTTTTTACAAGCTTCTGCTAAAGGCTTCAACAAGTCCTTACCGTAAGGAGTAGCATCGGTAACATCCCAATTGCTTGCTTTTGAATTGAACAAGGCAAATCCATCATGGTGCTTTGCAGTAATGATTAGGTATTTCATTCCTGCATCTTTTGCCATCTTTACCCATGCATCAGGATTATAGTTAGTAGGATTGAACTGCTTAGCTATCGCTTTGTATTCAGCAACAGGAACCTTCATCCTGTTCATGATCCACTCTGCGCCGCCACGTGCTTGTTCATGACCTTTATAAACACCTGCCATTTGTGCATATACACCCCAATGAATGAACATACCAAAACGGGCTTCACGCCACCACTTCATACGTTCGTCTTTAGGTAGTTGCTGGGCAAAAAGAGATTGTGAAATGCAGGTAATTACTACTGCAAAAAGGAGTATTTTTTTCATACACTTGGCAAATAATCTTTTAAAATTCAATCTTGTTTACCTTGATTGTTTTCTAATGCAACTAAACGATTATTGTGTATAGTATGAGTTAAGGAATTTACATATTATTCAACCATTTTGACACCCTCCCTACCCTTTTGCAATTTTTAATGTTAATTTAGGTTAGCTCTCTTCCACACCTCCAAGAAAAATTGACATTTTTTCTACGTAGTATTAATCATGTTTTGCTGTTCTTTTTTCTTGATAAAAAAGAACCAAAAAACCAAGGCTGTAGAAAAAATTGCTAAAAATTTGTATGTAGGGCTAAAATGAAATAAGCTCAAGCATTTGAATTGTAATGTAGTTTAGTGCAATGTAATGAGCATAGTAGAAAGTGGGTCTTCAGTAACTGTATTTCATTTACCTCGTTCATTTTTATTTTTCGGGTCTCGGTGTTGTTCCAATCTTAACGCCCTACATAAAAATTTTCTTAACGCATTTTTTCTAAGGCCGACTGTCATTGCTATTGCCAACGCTTTGGTTCGACTTCATCGCTGATTAACGCGATACCAGTACAAGTGAGTGACACAACGATGTCGGGCCTAGATTAAATGTTGGCTCAATAAAAACCATTGCGAACTTTTTATTTCATAACAACGGGAGGAACGGTATGTCCAACATCGGAAGGTTTTAGGATGCGAGCCGTCACCTTATCTTTCGATAGTTCATCAGCACCAACATCCGGTTTTGCAGTACGCTTTTGACCGTCCATATCAGTTGTTATTGAAGGATACGAACCGGTTGCATTGTCAATAGCAGGACTGCCAGCTTGCAGGTGATAAGTACCATTTGCATCTTTGGTAAGTTTTGGGTCAAGCAACTTAAAACTACCTGCAGGCATATCGCCACCGGTTGTGCTATAAATAATGTTTCCCTGCCATAAATGATTTGCAGCAGGACCAACAATAGAAGCCGCAGTGCCACCACCTTGCACGATGTTGTTTACAATAGTTATAGACGTTGAACCAAGTCCATTGTTTCTTGCAGTTTGCGAGATATTGGTTTTATTATTAACGAGTGTATTGAAGGCGATCAACACCCTGTCAGGACGATCGTGGGATGTAAGCGGCGCACCATCAGCAACCTCGGCACCACCGTTTCCAATGTTGATAGCAGGATTACAATTTTCGAAATGATTGCTATGAATGATATGGTCATCACCAAAAATGCGAAGACCAGGCGTGTTGATGAAATAGTTGCCGTACACTTGGTTGAAATTTCCGTGTCGCAAAGTGAAGCCTGCAGGACAATTACGGATGGTATTATACCGCACCGTTACCCTTGATGCTTTAACAGAGATGAGTTCATTCTCGCCTGCACAATCTTCAAACAGATTATGTTCAATAATACTATTGCTCGCTGAAAGACTAAAGCCGCTCAGTCCAAATTGCAAAGCCTCAGCGCCGTTGCGATTACCCTGGTTCTTATGCTTCTTAAAGTAATTGTGGTGTATGCGAAGTCGCTCAGCTATTTGTTTACCACTACCTTTTATAGCAATAAACTTTCCTAGTGAATCTTTGTTTTGAAAAGTATTGTAATCAACCTCGTGGTCGCTTCCTGCCAGCGTTAAATAGTCTCCTGTTCCTGGTGTTTCAAATATATTGCGTGTCCACCTGCAGAAGCTACTACCGTTTGATGTTCTTGCTTTTGATGCTTCGTGTGTAAACTTAAAACCGCGAACAATAATATAAGTAGCACCGCTTCCCATATTGAAGCCACCACTACCGGTAATCTCTGCACGACCTATGTCTTGCGCCGCAATAGTAATAGGTTGTTTTGCTGTTCCCGCCTTGCTAATATTAATGTCGGTGCTTGTAGTGTACACACCATCCTTCATTAAAATAATGTCACCAGGTTTTGCTTTCTCAATAGCTATTTGCAGTTCTGCAATTGATGCAACTGTTATAGTTGCCGCCATAAGTTTTCCTGATAGAAGCAATAAGATTGCAACTAATAATTTTTTCATATTTGTGTTTATTATGTTAGCCTCACCCTCGTTCCCTCTCCCGAAGGAGAGGGAGGCCCAGCTATTGTACTCCTGTTATCTTTTGTAGTGACTTATCAACGGTTGAGCTGTATTAGTCTTCTGTTCATTGTTTTATGACTGGTGAAGCAACAACTACTGTTCGTCATTGCGAGGAACGAAGCAATCTGATGTTCGTCTTCTAAACCTGTTGCAATTTATAAAGCAGATTGCTTCGTCGTTCCTCCTCGCAATGACGGTTGTGATTGTCACACTGAGCCTGTCGAAGTGTTGTTCATCTTATTACTTCTGTTCAACTAGGCTTCGACAAGCTCAGCCTGACAGTCACTATATTTACCACAACTGCTTCCCTTCCTTCAACTTCTTACTCCTCAACAACGCTTCCAAATAATAATAATCAGCATAACTAAGTGGAACATCAACTTCACTGTTTGAAGGTTTAGAACCTGTGCTATGTAATAGCAACCATCCCTTGTTTTCACCTATTGGGGAGCGATAGCTTTTAGTTAAGCTTTGTAAAATTTTGTCAGCAGTCTGCTTATAGTATTTACCGTTGCTGCTGTACAAGCCTAGCTCGTATAGAGCAGATGCATTTAATGCAGCAGCCGATGCGTCACGAGGTTCGTTAGGAATGTTTGGGGCGTTAAAGTCCCAATAAGGAACAAGGTCTTTAGGAAGATTAGGATGATTGAGAATAAACTTAGCAACGCCTTCCGCTTGTCTTAGATAAGCAGGATCTTTTGTAAAACGATAGCACATCGTGTATCCATACAACGCCCAGGCTTGTCCACGTGACCATGCAGATGAATGGCTATAACCCTGGTGCGTATGTTTATGTTTAGGAACACCTGTGATAGTATCATAATCAACAACATGATAAGAACTATAGTCATCGCGGAAGTGATGCTTCATAGTTGTGTTAGCATGGCTGACAGCAATCTTATGGAAAGAACTATCACCAGTTAACCTGGTAGCTTCAAACAAAAGTTCAAGGTTCATCATGTTATCAATGATAACAGGAAAGCCCCATTTGTCCCGGCTATGATCCCATGAACGAAGGGTACCAACAGACGGCTTGAAACGAGTAGACAAGGTTTTAGCCGACTGAATAATTACATCTTTATAATGCTGGTCGTTGGTAAGACGATAGCCGGTTCCAAAGCTGCAATACACTTTAAAGCCCATGTCGTGCGTGGTACCGTTTGTTTTCTCTTTCTCGATATAGGAAGTATAGCTTTCAGCTTCCGTCTTCCATTCGTTCTTACCTGTACCTTCATTTAAAAACCAAAGCACGCCAGGAAAGAAACCACTCGTCCAATCTCTTGAAGTAACTAACCTCAATCTTCCCATCGTATCTAAAGTTCTTGGAGAAACTAGATCAGCACCGGCACTGCCAGGCGTAGCACCTGTTGTAACAGCGGACCTCGATGCTTTTGCCTTCGGTATTTCAGCGAGCATTACTTTGGTTTGCTGTTCAGCATCAGCCAATACTTTACTTACATTCAATTTGTTTGAACAAGCAGTAGCACTTAGAGACAACAACAACGCGTATCCAACAGTCTTATAGTTCATAAATATTTATTTTTTTCTCTACTGGTATCAATTGAACTTCCAGCAACTTCATTAATTCAGTCTTTGTTATTTGTATTGGCTTAATGTTTACCTCGTTTGTTCCAACACCTATTGTTATCTCTCCCAGTTCTTTTGTAACAATCGTATTTCCTTTTACAGATGGACTAACTTTCTCCCTAAAAGTTTTTGAGCCTGCAATTACCTCGAAAGTTCCCTCACTTTCAGGAGAAGCAGCGTACTTTATAATTACTTTAAAAGTAGCAGGCACAGTAGCCCTGAAAGTCCAGCTTGCTTCCTGGTTCATTGTCTTCCATCCATCTACATAATACCTGTCAGTTTTACCATCACCAAAATTGAACCCTTTCCCTTTAAGTTCAGCATCAAATGCTAACAACCTTGTTGGCGTATTTACTGACACAAATCGGGTTGAATCAACTTCAAGCGCTCCATCAATTTCTAAAACGATGACAGTATTTGAAGTATCACTTGGTTTAGCAGGCACAGCGATATTAATATCTGTTGCATTTAAAAAGTCAATCGGTAATTTTTTCTTTAAGGGATCGGTAAGCAGGTACACTTTGCTAATATTACTTTTTATACCGCCGACAGGTAGCTTTCCATCGGACGGCCAGTTGAAAACATGCAAGTATAACTTGCTACCTTTTAATGTTGTTACGCCCCAGCTTTGCAACCCTAAGCCACTTGCTTTTACACCAAAAACGCTTTCACCATTCTTGTCAATCCACTTACCGATGCCGCTTAATATGTTTACATCTCTTGTATCAAATGCACCATCTCCTTTCGGACCAATGTTCATTAATAAATTACCTCCACGTGATGCCGCATTAGCAAGCAATTGAATAAAATGACTAACAGGTTTATGGCTGCTATCATACTTAGAGTAACCATAGCTTTCATTGGTCGTAGGTATAGCTTCCCAATCGCCGGTAACAGGATAAAATTCAGCAGGACGGTCAGCAGTATTGTTGTAATCCCCAAAGTTTGCAGAGCCGCTTCTAACCAACCTTCCGTTCACAACTACATGAGGGTCTGTTGCACGAATTGCTTTTAGTATTCTTATGTTCTCACTTAAGGGCAACTTGTGCGGTGTGTCAAACCATAAAATATCAGGATGATATTTAGTTAACAATTCTTTTATCTGTGGTATCGCTTTTTCATCCACGTACTTTTTAGCTTTCGGCAACCACTCAGGATGTGCATCAAACCAGTTGGCAGTACCAATTAACTTATCACCACCAGGATTATTATACTCCCAATCATTACCAGGTGCATCAGGATGTTCCCAATCGAATGCGTGTGAATAATAGAAGCCAAACTTCATCCCATGCTTCTTTGCTGCAGCAGCAAGTTCAGCCATTGCATCACGCTTAAAGGGTGTCTTATCAACTATATCAAAATCTGATACCTTTGTATCAAACATCGCAAAACCATCATGGTGTTTTGCCGTGATGATAAAGTATTTCATCCCTGCTTTCTTTGCATGCAATATCCACTCTTCCGCATTGAACTTTACAGGATTAAATTGGTTTGCAAGAGCAATATATTCAGCACGAGTGATCTTCTCTTTGCGCATTAGATGCTCTGCATAGCCACCCACTTTTTTACCATTCCACTCACCACCCGGCAAAGAGTACACACCCCAATGAATGAACATACCAAACTTTGCATCACGCCACCATGCTATCCGCTGCTCATGCGTTTTCATTGATGCTGTCCACCATCCATTCTTTGCTTCATCAATTGCCTGCTGGTCCCTTGCCTTCGCTTTGTTCGACATGTCTGCATCTTCATCACCTGCTGTTTGCGCATGAGAGGTAATGCAAAATGTAAAATGTAAAATGAAGAACAGTATGCCGATGTAGCATTTATCTTTTGATAGGCTCATTTTATTTTTTGTTACTAGCATTTGTAATTTAATTCAACATCGTTGTGTCACTCACTTGTACTGTCTAACATTCTTCGTCATTGCGAGGAACGAAGCAATCTGCTTTAATAATTTTCATCACGCTACTACTTGTATAATCAGATTGCTTCGTCGTTCCTCCTCGCAATGACGTTTGCTGTTTGTCTCGTAATGACGTCTGCTGCTTATCTCGCAATGACGTCTGCTGTTTGTCTCGCAACGAGGTACGCTTTAATCTCTCTTCTCCCTTTAGGGCCGGGCTCCAACCATATCAAAGGGTTCCTTACCGGCAAGTTCCTTATCACCTCATCCACCTTCGGGTCATGTTCCAAACGCTTCCAAGTTTTTAACCATGCTCCATTGTTATAAGCATTTGCACCAAAAACTAAAAAAGGTTGAGCAACGGGCCATTCATCCCAATACATTATATCTTTAGCAAAAGGCCATTTGCTTTTGTCTTCTACATACGGATGTAAATATTCAATTCCCTTCTTAATACTCTTACCATCTGCTGTTGTATAATTCCAAATGTTGTCTTCTTTGGTTGAAAGTATTTGAACAAGCGTTGTCATTGCATCGAGGTTAAAGATGGAATAACCGTAGGGCTTTGTTCTTCTTATCTCTCTTGGAAAACTTCCATCTGCTGCCATTTGGTTTGGTAACAATACATTCTTATACCTATCACTGCAAAACTTCATTACTTCTTTGTTACCTGTGAACTTTGCAAACGATGCAACCTGCATTGCCCAACAGGTTCCGTGGTTGTTCTCTGCATTCATTTCATCTTTACCATACTTATGTGTAGTCAGCCAGGTGATGTATTTATCAAACCAACCCCTGATAGCTGTTAATGCCCGTTGGTCCATTGCTGTGGATGATTGCATAGCGAGTAGTCCTTGCACTACTTCCATTAATTGAATGGTATCAATGATCCCGATACCTCTTCCAGTAAAGCGACCTTTGATTGCCTGTGCATACAAGAGGTTAGGGTTCATCATTGTTGCTTCGTTGGTGAACCATGCCTGGCAATGTTTTAATGCATGCAGTACATACTTACTATCACCGGTAAGTTTGTAAGCCGAAGCTAATGCACCAATAACCCTGCTTAACCTAATCATGGCATGACGATGCGCAACAAAGTTGTCAGGGTTGGTCATACCATCCTTTTGTATGTAAGGACTATCAGCACTTGCAGGATTTGGCCACCAGTAATCGCCTTCGCTAAAGAAGTCGTGCTTTCCTCCTGCGCTTCGTGGAGATGTGTGTGCGGTTACAGTTATTGGTTCTTGTGTTAGCGCCCATGCTGCTTCTTCTAAGATATGTTTGCGTAGGGTTTGGCTTACTTCTTTTTGGATTGGCGAAGTAGATGTAGTTGCTTTTCGTTGTGACGAGCAGGCAAGTGATACAATCGTTATTATGATTAATGCTATTCTCATTTCATGTTTTATTATTCCTCGTCTGTCTTCGTCGTCATTGCGAGGAACGAAGCAATCTGATGTTATTCTTTTAAGCCTGTTACTGTTTATAAAGCAGATTGCTTCGTCGTTCCTCCTCGCAATGACGATGCTTTTTATGCTGCACCTTGTATTCGATGTGTTGTCATCCTCTTCCAATTAGTCTTCGTCATTGCGAGGAACGAAGCAACCTGATGTTATTCTTTTAAGCCTGTTACTGTTTGTGAAGCAGATTGCTTCGTCGTTCCTCCTCGCAATGACGGACACTGCATGTCACACTGAGCTTGTCGAAGTGTTGCTCATCTTTAGTACTACTGTCAGCAGGGCTTCGACAAGCTTAGCCTGACAACTACTGTTTGCTTTGACGATTAATGTTACCAACAGTACAAGAGTGCGACGCAACGATGATGCTATGAAACGCTAATGCTCGTACCATCATCTCTCTTCCTCTACTTCGTCATAAATTTAAATGTAACATTACCTACTGTGTTTGGCTTACCCGCTTGTGCATCTGCAATAGTTCCTGCTAAGTTGCCGCTTGCATCACGGGTTACTTTTATCTGCCTCCAGCTATAGTCGCCTTTTTCATAGTTGTATGTTTCACCATCATCGTCGTACAAGTTATAAGTGCTTGCCGCAGTACCATAATGACGAATTTCAAGGTCAACTTTTTCGCCTGCTTTTGGTGCATGCAACATTGGTTTCATCATTGGGATGATGCCACCATCTTTTACATAAACTGGTATCTTATTAAGACCGGGCGTTACAGTTATCACCGAACCATCGCCTGCAAAAGCACCTGTATAGAAGTCGTACCACTTGCCTTTTGGTAGGATTACTTTACGTGTTGTATCTCCCATGAACAAAGGAGCAACAAGCAGGTATTCCCCGGCCATGTACTGATCCTTAATTTCTTTTGAAGTAGCCTCTGCATAAGGATTTTCTTCAAGGTTGGTGCTGCCTGCTTCTTTTTTAACCTCTTGTTTAAAACCAGCTTCAAGCGCCATTCCACGGAAAGGCGGCGTGCCTTCAAAGTGGTACTTTGCAAACTCGCTATACCAATAAGGCATCATTTGCATGCGCAACAAAGCAAGCTCTTTTACCTGGTCAGCCACTTCAGGGTACGACCATGGTTTAGTACCACTTGACCATGCATTGATCATAGCCATTGGTGAAAAGATAACTGTTTGGAAACGGCGTAACCATTCTTCGCCTGTCTTGGAAGCACGTACTTCAGGTGTCCATAAAACACCTGCTGTTCCACTGTTTATTAGGGCTGTTATAAAATCCTGGTGATTGTAATAATCGTTGTAAATAACATAAGGCAGTGATACGCCTCCACCGTTGTTTGCACGTACTAATCCATACGTGCGTTTGTTTTGTTTGCGATACATATCGGCGCTGTAACGCATGGCAAGCATACCATAAGTCTGCCGCATTTGCTCTGCACTTATGCCTGATGGAAACGTTGCAACATCGGGCCATAAGTAATGGTCGTAGCCATCAACCTCGTCAATCTTATAACCACTAACCCCAATGTTCACCTGGTCTTTTTGTAGTTGGTCAAAGAAGATCTTTCTTGCTTGTGGTACATTAAAATCAGGCACCTCTCCCACCCATACTGTGTGCGAACCTGTGTACGGTTTTATTGCGGGATAAAAAGGAGCTGATTTAGATACATAAGGATTGATCCATAAGTTGAGGCGTATGCCTTTATCCAACATTTGCTTTACAAACTTTTCAGGCTGAGGATAACGCTTCTTGTCCCACTCAAACGTGCCGGGGTAAGCCTTGCTTTGCCATCCGGGCTCAAGACCAACAAAGTCAAGCGGGAAGCCTTTCTCTTCAAATAAATCAACCTCTTTAGCTACTTCGTCAGAGGTATATAACGACTTTACTCTTTGCGTAAATCCAAGTCCCCAACGTGGAGGCAAGGGGCCACCACCATTAAATAAATTGAAGCGCTTAACTGCATCCATTGGTGTTGGACCGGCAAACACATATACCTCTACACCGGCTGCAGGAACTAACATTTCAACAGCATCTGAGTAAGGACGTGAAGCCCATGACTTATCTGTATTTCTATCCTTTTCAACAGGAGGTGTTTTAGCGTTCTTACGAATACCGCTTCCTGCATACACATTTATGTAACGTGCAGAGTTTACAAAAACTCCATAGCCTTTGGATGATACATAAAATGGTGTTGGCGCATGGGTTCGGCCATTGTCTTTACCACCATAATGATCAACGTGCAACTGCAAAATCTTACCGCGTTGGTGGACACTCTGAAAGTTTAAACCAAAGCCGTACAGTTGCTCTTCTTTGTCTAATGGAAAACGTAAAGTGGTCTTGCCATCTTTTACTGCGCCTAAAATGTCGCCTTGCATCAAAGGGAATTGAGCAGCAGTAATTTTTGCTATAGCAGCAGTGTTTGCCTTCGCCCCTCCCGCTTTCACCAGGTCGTAAGCTTCTGGTTTACCTATAATTCCTTTCCAAACTCCGGGGGCTACTTGCGTCCATTTTATCTGTGCAGATAAAGAGAAAGTTGTGCTTAGCAATAAAGCAATAAGAAGCAATCGTTGCAATTTCATATCAGTCTAATTCTATTAAGTTTAGCAAATCGTCACCAAAAGTATTGAACGCAAGTAACTTATTATTAGCTGTGCAGCTTTAAGTCGTATTGCCCAAGGATTATCTTAAATTGACATTTAGTCTTTCCAGCAAGATTAGGATTTACTTTTAGTACCGTAATTGAATTCAAAAGCACAGTTCATTTCCTTGAACAAAGTTTCCACGCAAAGAATAGGAAGGAGCTAAGACGCAAAGTTTCTTCTTCGCGGCTTGGCGTCAATTTTTCTTTGCGTCTTTGCGTGAAAACTTTATTAATTACATAAACAATACCTGAACTTCATCGTTGCATCAAACCGCCTGCATGAAAAAAATCTTTGTACTTACCGCATCGCTCCTATCAACTTTTGTTTTTATAAACTGCTCAGCACAAAAAACAAAACCTGCTTCAAAAAAGGCTGGTAAAGCTAAAAGCGAATGGGTTTACCAGGGGAAGGATGGAAAGCTGGCTTATAAGACTACACCTACCGGGGACAAGATTATGGATTTTTCTCATGCCGGTTATATGGGTGGCGGCGTTGCACTGCCAATAGTTCCGGTAAAGGTTACAGTTAAACCATCGGGAGAAAAAGACGATACCGAAGCAATCCAATCTGCTATTAACGCCGTTGCTGCAATACCTGTTGAAAACGGTTTTAGAGGAGCTGTACTGTTAGCACCCGGAACCTTTACGTGCTCAGGTACCCTTACAATTGCCGCAAGCGGTATTGTACTACGTGGCAGCGGAAGCAGAAAAGGCGGAACAACTATAAAGATGACAGGAGGAAAACACGTAGCGCTTGCAATCGGTGCAGGAAGAAGTAACCAGGCACCCGGAGAGAGTGCGATCCCTGAAGCGCAAGCGGGAATCGCAGAAACAAAAATAAGCGACGCCTATGTTCCGTCAGGAAGCAATTCTTTTACTGTTGCAGATGCAAAAGGATTTAAGGTTGGTGATGCCATTGAAGTTGTAAGACCGGTAACAGATGCATGGTTACATCTTTTAGTTATGGACAACCTTGTAAGAGATGGTAAGCCGCAAACATTCATAGGCAAGAACAGGAACCTGATTATGCAGCGAAAGATCACCGCTATAAATGGCAATAAAATATCAGTAGATGTTCCCCTTTCCGATTCGTATGATGCTAAATATTTAAATCCTCCCGGAACCAAGGTGATAAAAGTAAAAGCGCCGGTTCGTGTTACACAGTCAGGCGTAGAAAACCTGCATGTGCAATGTCCGCCGCTGGAAAGCTCTTATGGCAATGCTCCTTATTCAGGTATACGGGTAGCGGGTGATGATTGCTGGGTGAAGGATGTGTTTTTCGAGGAAACCATGAACACAACTGTTTTTGCAGGAAACCGCAACACTATGCAAAAGGTTGTGATAAAACATACTTACCCTAACCTCGGTGCTTCTAAACCTGCCGACTTTAGTTTTGAAGGAAGCCAAAACCTGGTAGACCGTTGCGAAAGCACCGGAGGCAATACCTATTTTGTGTGGACCAGCGCTCTTATACCCGGACCAAATGTTGTGCTTAATAGTACGTTCAGGGGATGGGGAAGCAGGTTGCAACCACATCAACGTTGGGCTACCGGATTGTTGCTCGATAACTGCACTTTGCTTGAAGGAGGTATGGACTTTTTAAACCGGGGCGTTGCAGGTTCAGGACATGGATGGACGATGGGTTGGGGCGTTGCATGGAACAATATTGCCAAAACTTACATCATTCAAAATCCTCCCGGCGCTGCTAACTGGGCAATAGGTAATATTGGTGCACGACTAAAAACTGCACGACTGTTCGACTCCGCTCCTATCTTAGAAGAAGGCTATTTCGATTCGCATGGTACACCGGTTGCTCCTCAAAGTCTTTACCTCGCACAGTTGCACGAACGTTTAGGTCAGCCCGCTTTAAATAATATTGGCTATGCTTCAAATACCGTAAGCATGTTTACTAATAAGTCTGTAAAACGTTTGCCCCCGTTGCTTAAAGACACCGACCCGGTGATGGGAGAAAATCTTGCTTTGCACAGACCCGTTTCTGCAAGCAACACGCGTGGCAATACAAAAGAGTTTATACCCGAACGCGCATTAGATGGAATCCCGAACACTTATTGGGCTACCAACGATAACATAACTACAGCAACCTTCGAACTTGATTTAGAAAACCCCATTGATGTTAATGCAGTTGCGCTGGGTGAGGTTATGGAACTCGGCCCACGCATAGAGGCGTATAAAGTAGAAGGACAAGTAAACAGCGACTGGAAACTATTATCTCAAGGCACAACCATAGGCATCCGCAAGATTGACAAGTTTCCAAAAGAAACCGTTTGGAAAGTAAAGATTACCATTACCAAAGCAAGTGGCTACATAGCCTTGAAGAAGGTCGGGCTGTATTTGGAGAAGTAATTTTTGGGAACCAGCTTTAGTTTTTCATAGCGACATAGTTGTGTCACTCACTTGTACGGTAGTATCTTGAGTTGTCCTAAAATAGGTATACAGTTTTTATTTGTAATATGTTTTATACATAGTAAAGAGAGGCGGCGACGTCTCCGCTAAAAGAGTAAGACGACGCCTCTTTTTACGGTTGTCATTCTTTCT
>JAQBNN010000251.1 GCA_028288505.1 Segetibacter sp.
CAGATCAATAAAAGGCTGTGAAAATTAGAACCAAAACAATGGACTGCTTATTGTATCACAACGGGAATAAGTAGCTTGAAGTAAAGTGCCAGAAATAAACAGATAGCAGGAAAAAGATGCCAAAGGATTAGGAGATAAACTGATTGCGACGCAACGATGATGCTATGTAAAACTAAAGCTGGTATAAAAATATTACAAGCCATATTTTAAACCCAACGTAACTTAACAAGGTAAAACAAATGTTCAGTTTTTTTAAAGAAGAGAAACCAGGAGACGTAAAAGGCATCAGGAATGCTTTATTGCAATTTATTAAAGAACAATTGCAGAAGGCTGAAGGTGGAGAGGGATCTAATATCAGGGGAATTGCTATATATATTACCTGCCAGGAAGAAGACCGGCACGCATATGAAGCAGCAGTATTTGCTGACGAGCCAGATAGATTTAAGGTAGAAGAAGTGCAAAGAATAGCAGACGATTTTGCTATAGCCTTACCGGCCACATGGTCTTTAGAAATCTTATTTGCAGAGCCTCCTAAAGATGCTTTGAAAGTACCTAATGCCGATGCGTCTATCGCTATAGCATCTGGTAAGAAACCTTTGATTTATAAGGAAGCAACAGGCTACCTGCGAGTGCTGAATGGAGAAGCGGAAAAGGAAGTGTATACATTGCAATCTGTAAAAGGGAAAGTAAACATTGGAAGGGAAAGGAAGGTGCAAACAATAGATGGTTTCTACCGCGAGAACCAAATCGCATTCCCCGATAAAAGCAGCAATGAAAGTAACCGGTCAATAAGTAGGCAACATGCACACATAGAATGGGACCCTGAATGTGCTGCCTTTTGCTTATTCGCTGATGAAGGTGGAATTCCGCCGATGAATAAAATGAAGGTTCGTAAGGCAGATGGGGAAATTATAAAAGTACATGCTGTTGAAATTGGTCATCAATTGCAGGAAGGCGACCAGATAATGTTAGGAGAGTCAGCCGTGCTGGAGTTTACTTATCGTGCTCTTGAAAATTAACTATAATAATGGCAAAAGTATTTACAATAACTGAGGGCCTTGAAAACCTGGGAGCCATGAAAACTGGCGGGCAGGGATCGGTGTATAAAGGTCGTCGGCGGGGAGAAGTAATTAGTGCAATAAAACTGTTGCCCACTCCAATTTTTAATGAAAGCCACGAGGATAAAAACTATGTTGATTTTCAGAACGAAGTGGAGAAACTTAAAAAAGTAAATGAAGAGCCCAACCCGAACGTGGTTAAGATATTAAGTTCGGGGATAACAGAAAGTGGCAACTTCCCTTACATAGAAATGGAATATATAGAAGGACCGGAGTTGGAAGAATTATTAAAGCCACCTCACGATCCTGTTTTTACTATAAAGGAAGCACTTAAGGTTGCTGATCATCTATCACACGCCCTGGCCCATTGCCACAAACTAAACGTTAGGCATGGTGATATAAAAAGCAATAATGTTAAGTTCAACATTCATACGGCGAATTATATTTTGCTCGACTTTGGGCTTTCTGTAATGTCTGACGAGCAGAGAAGGACAAGTTTAAGGCATGCAGGAGCGATTGAATTTATGGCGCCCGAACAGAATGAAGGACAAATGTTGTTCGAGACAGACGTGTATGGCTTTGGAGTTATCATGTTTGAATTATTGGCCGGTCGTGTTCCATTTCCGCTGCAAGACAAGGGCGAAACAGCGAGAAATATAGTAAGGTTATCTCACATGGAAACGCCACCACCAGACCTTCTTACCCTTCGCAGGGAAAATTTGCCTGTTACCTGGCCCGATGAGAAGAAGCAGATCGAAATGCAGTTGCCCGATTGGTTACTTAAAATGGTGTACAAATGTCTCCAAAAAAAACCGGCTGATCGCTTTTCTAATGGCATCGAGCTGCACAACCATATTATAAGTAATAGCACCAGTTCTCTCTTAACAAGCCAGAACGTAGTGGCAACGACAGGTATAAAAGTAGAAAGCAATAAATTGCTACAGGAGAAAGAGCGTTTGCAACAGCAAGTACGGCAGTACGAGCAGCAGCTTATTGTAAAAGACCAGGAACTGGCCAGTTTAAGGGCAAGAAATAGCCTTAAAGAAGCTCAGGCAACAGCAACAACTACAACCTACCAGGAGGAGCCAGCACGACGAGGAGTGTCAAAAGGAGCTTTCATTGTGTTGTTGCTTATAACCTTAGGCCTTGCTGCATTTTCCGCATATACCCTTTATAAAAATAGTAGTTCAGCTACTTCTGCTCAACCCAATTCAGATTCCTTAAATACTATTAGCCCTTCTGATACACTAGGCTTAGGCAGGCCTGAAACAGAGCAAACAAAAACCGATACTTCCCCCCTTCCTAACGAAAATATAACTCGTATTCCTTTAACTATTGAAGAAGCTGAGCAACGAGTGAGGGACTCTGTATTAAAAAGGTTGGAGGCGACCAGGCAAAGGGAAGACGAGACAACTGATGAAAGTGAGGAAAATAAACAGGAAGACCCAGAGAAAGCTGCAACACCCACAAAGTCCGAGGCCAATTATAAAGTAGTGGCAAAAGCCTATTTCTTTAATGAGCCCAACGAGGAGAGCAGGCGAAGCGCCTATATCGTTCCTGATAACGCGCCAATCGTAAAAGCGCTAGACGAGAAAGGGGAATTTGTTTATGTAGTGTTTACAGATAGAGCAGGAGTATCTACCCAAGGTTGGCTTCGAAAGAAAGATTTATCCAAACTTGAGTAGCCGGTAATATGGCCGATTTTTCTTTCGTTGTTTTTACATTTTGTTAACTGCGGTACACCATTTGCTTCATTGGAATGACTTTTTTATTCTTTTGGGGTGAGCATTTGAAGCTTTGTTTAAGCATCGTTGCGTCGCACACTTCAACTGTTAGTTCTTTATTAAAACAGCTCGTTCACAAACCAAGGAAAGCATCACCTACAAAGTTTAAAACATAGATGGCCAAGGTTTTTACAATCACTCAAGGTTTGCAAAATATGGGCGCCTTAAAAACAGGTGGCCAGGGCTCCGTTTATAAAGGAAGGAGGGTGGGTGAGATTATTACGGCTGTCAAATTACTGCCAACGCCTTTGCTCGGCGAAAACGAGGATGATAAAAACTATCTAAGCTTTAAGAACGAGGTTGAAAAGCTAAAAAGAGTTAACGAAGAACCGAACCCTAACGTTGTAAAGATCTTAAGTTCCGGCATTACCGACAGTGGCAACTTCCCTTTTATTGAAATGGAATACATTGAGGGTCCTGAGTTAGGCGATTTATTAAAGCCTCCTCACGATCCAATCTTCACCATAAAAGAAACATTAAAGGTTGCAGAACACTTATCGCATGCTTTGGCACATTGCCACAAAATGGATGTAAAGCATGGCGACATTAAAAGCAACAACATCAAGTATAACATTCACTCAGGTAATTATATTCTCCTCGATTTTGGCTTATCAGCAATGTCTGACGAGCAAAGGAGATCGAGTTTGAGAAATGCCGGCGCGATAGAGTTTATGGCACCTGAACAAAATGAAGGGCAGGTGTTTTTTCAAACAGACATTTATAGTTTTGGTATTCTACTTTACGAGTTGCTTGCAGGTCGGGTACCATTTCCTTTACAAGACAATGGAGGAACTGCCCGTAATAATGTTCGTATCGCTCATATGGAATCAGCGGTTCCAGACCTTGTTCCTTTTCGCAAAGAGAATTTGCCAGTAACATGGCCTGACGAAAAGAAAGAAAAGGAATTGCAGATTCCGGAATGGCTGCTAAACTTAATTAAAAAGTGTCTCGAGAAAGATCCAAAGGATCGTTTTGCTAACGGAACAGAACTTTCTAATTACATTATCTATAACATTACTGTTTCAGGCAAACCCTACGAGAAAGAAGACAGCTTGTTTATTGCTGACGCAGGCAAGCTATGGCAGGAGAAGCAACAACTCGAGCAGCAACTACAACAACTTAGGCAAAGCATCGCAAAAAAGGAAGAGGAGATCGGTGTAATCGAAGAAACTTCAGTGCCGCCAAATGTTACTTATGATGATGATGATGGAGTGGCTGAAAGGCAAGGTGTGTCAAGGCCAGCGTTTTTTACGGTATTAATATTTGCTATTGCACTGGCAGCTTTTGCAGGTTATACCTTGTTTAATAAAAGCGATCAGCAAAGTGAGGTAGCTAACAACAGTGTTGTGTCTGACAGTACTTTACTAAATACAGATACCGTAAACAATGCTGCCACTGCAATTGCAGAGAAAAATGCAGCAAAGCCCAAAAAAAATCTAGCACAGACGGCAACTCCAGCGGAAAAAAAAGTACCTGTTACTACCACGGCCAATACAACTTCTCCGTCAGGAAAGTTCAAGGTATTGTCAAAAGCTTTTTTTCATAACGAGCCAGATCCTGGTACTCGTAGAGAGGCTTTTATCAATCACTGGAACAAAGCTGTTCTCACCCCCTTACGCGAAGAAAAAGGATACATATACGTCATCTTCACTAACCATAAAGGGCAAACTTCAAAGGGATGGCTGCGCAAAAGTGATCTGGCTCCTGCAAATTAAATTCAAGTTGTTCTGCCTCACCCTACGTTTTTTTTTGAGTATAGAAACAACAGTACAAGAGTGCGACGCAAGCAAAGCCTGATAGTAGTAAAATGTTGGGTCTAAAAATCTCTTCTTTATTTCTAAATTAAGATTAAAAACCAGGACAGCTTTTTAAACAATTACCTTAGGTGCCCGATTAGTAATTATAGAGCGGTATACCATTTGCTTTAGTCTGTTCGTTTAAATTAAAAATTATAGATGGCTAAGGTTTTTACAATTACCGAAGGTTTGGAAAATATGGGGGCTTTAAAAACCGGGGGCCAGGGATCTGTATACAAAGGAAGGCGTACCGGTGAGATAATTACAGCCATTAAAATATTGCCTACTCCTTTGCTAAGTGAGACTGCATCGGACAAAAACTATTTAAGCTTTGCAAATGAAGTAGCGAAACTGAAGAAGGTAAACGAGGACCCTAATCCTAACGTTGTAAAAATTCTTAGTTCAGGCCTTACCGATTCCGGAAATTTTCCTTTTATAGAAATGGAGTTTATTGAAGGTCCTGACCTTGAAGAATTACTTAAGCCCCCTCATAACCCTGTTTTTACCATTAAGGAAGTTTTAAAGCTGGCAGACCAATTGGCCAATGCCCTAGCACACTGTCATAAAGCAGATGTAAAGCATGGAGATATAAAGAGTAACAATGTTAAGTTCAACCAGCATACGGGCAATTACATACTCCTCGATTTTGGCCTTTCCATCATGTCTGACGAACAACGTCGCACAAGTTTTAGAAATGCAGGGGCAATCGAATTTATGGCCCCGGAGCAGATGGATGGCGACATGATGTTTGAAACAGATGTGTATAGTTACGGAGTTATAATTTATGAATTGCTTGCTGGTGTTGTTCCATTTCCTTTGAAAGATAATGGTGAAACTGCCCGTAACATTGTAAGGCTTTCCCATGCTGAAACTCCTCCACCAAATATTTTGCATTTGAGGAGGAAAGCACTTCCCAACACCTGGAGTGACGAAAAGAAGGAGTATGAAATGCATGTGCCGGAGTGGTTGCTGAGTATGGTATATAAATGCCTCGAAAAAATGCCTGATCATCGCTTCAACAATGGAGTAGAGCTTTGTGATTATATAGCGCGTAATAGTTTTATTACTGCCAGTAAAGACGAATGGGTGAACGAAAGGATAGCCGTGCTTCAACAGGAGAATGAAAGATTGATAAGGGAAAAAGAACAATTGCAGGAGCGCTTGTTGCAACACCAGCAAAATCCAAATGATGTTCTTGCAAATTCTTTTGGCATTAATCCTCACACTGCTGTAAGCAACCCAGTAGCAGGAGTATTAAAGAACCACAACCGGCGTAATATTTTTCTGGCAATTGGTGCTGCCTTAATTATTTGTTTAGTTTTTTTTATTTACACATTATTCTCTGCAAGAAACGAGGATGCCGCAAGTGGCAGCAATACAAGAACTGCTAATACTGCAGTGGAAACAACCGACGAGGAGAAAATACAACTAAAGCAAGCTGTAGCTCTATTAAAAGAAAACAAGGTTGACGAGGCCCTGGCAATTTATAAAAGCCTGTCAACCGCTGAAGTGCCCGAGGCAATGTACTACTACGGAAAGCTGGCGCTCCAAAACACCAATAAAGCAATTACGTGTGCTGAAGGTTTTTCGCTGGTTAAAAAGGCAGGCGATCAAGGCTTTACACCAGCAAAACGTACACTAGGTATTTTATATCTTTTTGCCGACAGAGACGATGTACTGGAACAACATTACTTTACAAGATGCCAGTTCTCCAAGAACCTGACAAAAGGCACAAAGTACCTTACTCAAGCCATGATACAGGGCGACACGGCAGCAAGTCGAATAATAGATAGCTTAAATGTAAAACCCTGAATAATGTTTAGTAGTTAGGGTGCCAGCATATAAAATACATTCATCTTCCCGCCCTCTTTTCTCTATTTAAAATCTTTCTATTATTACAATAATTTTCTTGTGTTGTAGTTTCTAAAGGGGCATCGGGCTCTATATCTAATTAGAAAAAAAGTTGTGAATTCACATTAAAAAATATGCATTTATGCACATCCATGTAGACAACTTTTGTTTTAAATTATGCAACGGCCTAAGTATAAAATGTGTCTTATAAATAAAAAGCGGAAAATGGAAATGGGTGTAACAAATAGTAGGCAAATTGTTGAAAATGGAGCCGATCTACTATCTGATGAATTTGTAAGAAAGAGTATGCTTACCTTTCTTAAGGCTAATGGTTACAAGATTACTACCGGTAATTCTAAAAAAGGGAATCACCTGATAGCTACAAGTCTCTTTAAGAAGGAAATCATCGAGATTAAAGGCGGTCCTTCTAACTTTTTTCTTGATACCGATGGCTTCGGGTTGCAAAAGCACCTGAACCCCGCACAGCAGGCTATCCACTGGTTTACCGAGGCTTTATTTAACTCCCTTTTGAATTTTGGTAAGTATTTCCAAAACGAAAACATTGTAGTTGCAATGGCACTACCAAATGTAAGCAGGTACAAGGCTATTGTTGAAAAGTTACAGGATTACTTCACCTTCAACGACCTGTTTTTTAAAATATACCTGGTAGATGAAACAGGAGACGTAACAGTTTCCAACCTCAATGCTAAATACCATTAAAGGTTCTCTTTCTCATGTTTACAAGTTTTGTAGTTTTTTCTCTTGTTGCTAGTAACCATTAGGTTAAAAGTAACAAGAGATTTTTTTTTGTACCTGGCATAAGTACACCAATTTTGCATTTCTTGCGTCGCACTCTTGTACAGCATAAATCTATGCAACTAATTTATATTGGTACATGTCGTAATTATTTGCCGAAGTTTAGACTTCGCTTGCTCCAATTACCTTGCCTGCTACCTCAAAAAACATCTTCAATATACATTCACTCCTGCTATTTTAGCTCCCAAGTTGGGTTAGTTTAGCAGGGTTTGATTTTAGTACAACTTAATTTTAAATATTATCTTAGATTTTTTTTTGGCACTTATTTTTTTAACGCCAACTATTAATATATCAATCATTCAGTCTAAAAATTTAAATACATGAAAAAATACAAGGCCGGGGTACTATTCGGAGAAGAACTGGAAGCACTTTTAAAAGATGCAAAGCAAAACCAGTTTGCTTTGCCAGCAGTAAATACTATCGGAACAAATTCTATTAATGCAACTTTAGAAACAGCAGCAAAAGTAAACTCGCCTGTTATAATACAGTTTAGCAACAGTGGTGCTCAGTTTATAGCCGGCAAGGGTATGCCAAATAATAACCTGCAGGCCAACATAGCCGGCGCTATTTCAGGAGCCTTGCATGTTCATAATGTAGCTAAATATTATGGTGTACCTGTTGTACTCCATACCGATCATGCTTCTAAAAAATGGGTACCATGGGTTAGCGGATTGATTGATGCTGGAGAAGAGTTCAACAAAGAAAAGGGCCGTCCTTTATTTAGTTCTCATATGCTCGATCTTTCTGAAGAAACGGTAGAAGAAAACATTGAAACATCGGTTCAGATCTTTAAGCGAATGGCTCCTTTGGGCATGGGTATTGAAATAGAACTTGGGGTAACAGGTGGCGAAGAAGATGGAGTTGATAACAGCGATGTAGAAAATTCAAAATTGTATACGCAGCCGCAAGATGTTGCTTACGCTTATGAGCACCTGCGTGAAGTAGGCCGTTTGTTTACAGTGGCTGCAGCCTTTGGTAATGTACACGGTGTTTACAGCCCCGGTAACGTTGAATTACGCCCTGAGATTTTAGACAAGAGCCAACAGTACATTAAGGACCATTACAATACTGAAGAAAAACCTTTATACTTTGTTTTCCATGGTGGAAGCGGTTCTCCTCAAAACCAAATTAGAGAAGCAATAAGTTATGGCGCCATTAAAATGAATATCGACACGGACCTGCAGTGGGCCTTCTGGGAAGGTATTTTGAATAACTATAAACAATTTGAAGGTTACCTACAGGCCCAGTTGGGCAATCCTGAAGGTGCTGATAAGCCTAATAAAAAGCACTACGATCCGCGTGTTTGGTTACGTAAAGGCGAAGAAACTTTTAGTAAGCGTCTTGAAGTAGCATTTGATGATTTAAACTGTATCAACAGGAATTCATAATCGAGTTATAGTTCCGGTGTTTTTAAAACAGGACTTCCAGTGTTAAAAGGTAAGTAGATGACGATTGAAGTCGGATCATCTGCTTACCTTTTTATTTTACAACAGCTTTGATAGATGCAATGGTAACCAACTGTACAAGTGAGTGACACAACGATGATGCCATGAAAACAAATGGCTGCTACTAAAAATGTTTCACTTTTTTTTAATACTCGACTTACGAACAACCAACTCTGCCTCTAAAACCTCGGTTACATTTTCTTTTTTATTGTTAATGCTATTCAGTAAAATTTGTGTGGCATGTTGAGCCATTTTTGCAAGAGGCTGCTTTATATGAGTGATTGGCGCATAAAACAACTCTGAGGCGTCGGACTCATCAAAGGAGGCAATGGCCAGATCATCAGGTACTTTAAGGGGAAGCGTGTTAATGTATTTAAGCCCGAAAGTTGAAAGTGTATTGGCAGTAAAAAGGATGGCATCAACAGGTTCGGGTAATGAAAGCATAGCATTAATTGCAGCCTCAACCTCTTGCTTTGTATCAGCTAACGTTACTTTGTATATCCAGCTGGCGGTAGAAGTGATGCCATTTGAGGTTAGTGCAGCCGAGTACCCCCTGGTGCGCTCCTGCAAATTCAAAAGAGTAGTGGCAAAAGTTACAATACCAATGCGTGTGCTTCCGTTTTGTATTAAGTGGTCTACTATAGAGTAGCTCGCTTTAAAGTTGTTAATGGCAACTGAGTTCACATCTATATCGGTAAAATACCGGTCTATCAATACAAAGGGAACTTCGTTTTCCTGCAGGTAAGCTATTTGTGGGGCCGTATCTGCAGCTGGTGCTATAATTAATCCATCAACCTGATGGTTAAGCAGGGCGTCAATTAGTTTCCATGATTTTTCGGCATTTTCATCTAAGCTACCGAAGAGAACGGTGTAGTTATTTTTCTCCGCTTCATCTTCAATTATTTTTGCAATTGTGGAATAAAAACTATTAGAAATATCAGCTACTAACAGCCCAATTGTATGTGTTTTTTTTGTTTTAAGGCTTCTTGCTATGTGGTTGATCCTGTAATTTAATTCAAGAGCTACATCTCTTATTTTTTGTGCAACATCTTTGCCAATGCGGTTTGTCTTTTGGTTATTTAAAACATATGAAACCAGTGCAGTAGAAACACCTACCCGTTCTGCAATATCTTTTAGCGATACCTTTTTCCTCATCTTTCTTTTTTTTAACTGTTTCTATTTCGCCTTTTACTGCGTTCGTAATCTACTGTGTGTGAAGGAGTAGAGCGCAGGACGAAAACCTGAATCGTGGAATATGGGCAAAAAACTCCATTTCCTACTGTATTTTTTGGCCTGCCTTTTGCCTTTGTTTAATCGATTAAACAAATATGCTTATTTTTGT
>JAQBNN010000256.1 GCA_028288505.1 Segetibacter sp.
CGCTGTATCATTTAAAAAATGTACGTAGTGAGTAGAACGAGATCCTGACTAAAGCCTGTTGATTAGAAAACCTAAAGATATAAGTGAGTGACACAACGATGCTTAATTGAAAGACAATTGCTGGAAACAAAAAGACCCGTCTCATTAAAACGGATCTATAAAAAAAAGTTGAGCAATTATTGAAGTACGTAGCGAATAGCAAGTCCACCAAACTGCGGTTGAAGGCCGGCGTTGCCAATAATGCTATAACTAGGCTGCCAATCTAAACTAAGGTTGATAGGAATGTTCTTTATCTTATAATCAAGACCGATAACGCCATCGATACCGATATCGAAAATTGACTCCCCTTTTATGTCCTTGTCTTTTCTCCAGGCACCAATGTGAGCTCCAGGGCCGATATACCAACCTAGGCCAGGTGCACCGGCAATGTTATAAAAATGAAACTCGTAAAGACTAACGAAACGTACGCCCCGGCTTAAAAACATTGCCTGCGCTTCGAATGCCTTAGTATTTGCTACAAACGTTTTGTATGTAACACCAACGCCAGTCGTAAGTTTTGCACCAAGTGCAGAGTTATAACCGGGTCCGCCGCCTTCCTGACAAAAACCGTAGGTAGAAGTGGCTAATAAGGACAAAAGCACAACTAATCTTTTCATAAGAGTAAGGTTTTGATTTTGAGTACAAGATGGTATCAAAGATTATATTATATAGGAAAACAAAAGGTTAAAATTGAATAGGCGGCTTCATTCTCATTACCTTTGCAGCCTCTTTTATGAAAGCAAGAACTCTTAAGAAGGATAAGGTAAATATTATTACCCTCGGCTGCAGCAAAAACATGGTTGATAGTGAAGTGCTAAGCGGCCAATTACAGGCAAACGAAATTAATGTTGTACACGAAAGTGGAAAGCGTGACCATAATATAGTTATTGTGAACACCTGTGGCTTTATTGATAAAGCCAAGGCCGAAAGCATCAATACTATTTTGGACCAGGTTGAATTGAAGAAACGTGGAAAGCTTGATAAGGTTTACGTTACTGGTTGCCTGAGCGAACGATATCGTAACAACCTTGAAGAAGAGATTCCTGAAGTAGATGCTTTCTTTGGTACTATGGAACTGCCACAAATTCTTAAGAAGTTTGACATTGATTATAAAGCAGAGTTGATTGGTGAGCGTTTGCTTAGTACGCCATCTCATTATGCTTACCTTAAAATAAGCGAAGGTTGCAATCGTACCTGCTCGTTCTGCGCTATTCCATTAATGCGAGGTCAACACGTTAGCAAGCCGATTGAACAACTTGTTGCAGAGGCTGAAGGACTGGTAAAAAAAGGTGTCAAGGAAGTGATGCTGATTGCGCAAGAACTTACCTACTACGGTCTTGACATTTATAAGAAGAGAGAATTACCGAAATTAATGCACGCTCTTGCTGATGTAAAAGGCCTTGAGTGGATCCGCTTACATTATGCATATCCCAGTAAATTTCCTATGGAAATTCTGGATGCAATGAAGGAGCGGGATAACATTTGCAACTACCTCGATATGCCTTTGCAGCACGCAAGCAACCATATGCTTAAAGCAATGAAACGGCAAATTACAAGAGAGGAAATGACCGATCTTATTCATGGCATTCGTGAAAAAGTTCCGGGAATTTGTCTCCGTACTACTTTAATTACCGGCTTCCCTGGAGAGACACTAGAGGATGTGGAAGAGGTGAAGGAATTCTTACGAGAGCACAGGTTTGATCGTGTGGGCGTATTCACCTACAGTCACGAAGAAAACACCGGTGCGCATGTTTTAATTGATGATGTTCCTGATGAAGAAAAGGAGAGGAGAGCGCAGGAAATTATGGAAGTGCAGCAGGAGATCAGTCTCGAAAAGAACCAGGAGAAAATTGGTAACACTTATAAGGTAATTGTTGATAGAAAGGAGTCTGGACGATACCTCGGTCGTACTGAATTTGATAGCGTAGAAGTAGATAACGAGGTTGTAATAAACAGCGATAAGAAATTAACAGTCGGCGACTTTGTTGATGTAAAGATCACCAAAGCTTACGACTATGATCTTGAAGGCGAGGTGGTAAAGAAAGGTGTAATCGAAAAGTTGGTTGACCTCGTAAGTAATTAAGATGATTTTGTTACAAGCAATGGAACAATAGTCAGCATCGTTGTGTCACTCACTTGTACCGCATAACCTTAATGAGCTTTGGGTTACCAATAATAAGCTAATAATGTTTTCACCGGCCCCACAACGCTTTGCCACACTACAACACTTTAACTAACTTGCGGCTCATTTTTAGGTATGGATAGTCACTGCAAATTTCTAGATTACGAACAGACGGGATATTTTTCAAAGCTTATTGTTGACTATTTAAAGCAGCATCCAAACCTACAGCAGTTTTATAATCATCCTCCCACTTTAAAAGGCATACAAAAGACAATTGAAGAGCGTAAAGCGTTTCCAACTACCCGCGCTTTATTAGTTGATGAACTTACAAAGCAATATTCAAGTCTTACGCTTACAACTTTACAGCAAAGCAATCTTCAAAGCCTTTTAGACGAAAATACTTTTACAGTTTGCACTGCACACCAGCCTAATATTTTCACGGGCCATTTATACTTCATTTATAAGATCCTTCATACCGTTAAGCTTGCTAATTACCTAATGGAAAGTATCCCCGGTAAAAACTTTGTTCCTGTTTATTATATGGGAAGCGAAGATGCCGACCTGGAGGAATTAGGTCACATCTTTTTGAACGGTGAGAAGATCGAATGGCAAACAAAGCAAACGGGTGCTGTTGGTAGAATGAAAGTCGATAAGAACTTTATTCAACTTATTGAGAGGATAGCCGGAGAGCTAACAGTACAGCCATACGGACAAGAATTGATTTCACTGTTTAAAGAGGCTTACCAGTTAGGAGCAACTATACAGGATGCAACACTGAAACTTGTTCACGAATTGTTCAAGGACTTTGGCTTACTTATTCTTATTCCCGATAATGCAAATCTTAAAAGAGCTTTCAATCCAGTTGTTTCAAGAGAATTACTGGAGCAATTTTCCCACCCTTTAGTTGAAGAGACAGGAAAACAGTTGCAGGAGCATTATAAAATGCAGGCCTCCGGAAGAGAGATCAATCTCTTTTATTTGCAGGATGGAAGCAGGGAAAGAATTGAAAAGATCGACAATAATTATGTTAGCGGTCAAAAGCAATGGAGCGAGCCCCAAATATTAGCAGAGCTTGAACAACATCCGGAAAATTTTAGCGCAAATGTTATTCTCCGCGGTATTTTCCAGGAAACCATTTTACCTAACATTGTTTTTATTGGCGGAGGCGGAGAAGTGGCCTATTGGCTTGAACTCAAAAAGGTTTTTGAAGCGTGTAATGTTCCGTTTCCTGTTCTAGTGCTGCGCAATTCATTTCTACTTGTAAATGAAAAGCAATTGGAACTTGCGGCAAAACTGCGTTTGCAAACTGAAGATCTTTTTAAATCAGAAAGAGACTTACTTAAATATATAGTCAACCGGGAAAATAGTACGCAGCTAAACCTTGACCAGGAGTTAGAGCAAATGCATTTGTTTTATTCTCACCTTCAAACTGTAGCTTCTAACATTGATCCAACACTTAATCATCATGTTGTTTCCCTCCAGTCAAAAGAGGTTAAACGCCTTAAAGAGCTGGAGAAAAAAATGCTTCGCGCTGAAACCAAAAAGTTTGAAGCTGAGCGAAGACAACTACATAAATTAAAAGTTCAATTGTTCCCGCAAAATAGTCTGCAGGAAAGAACCGAAAACTTTTCATCATTCTACGCTCTTTACGGCAAAGAATGGATGAATAAAATTTACGAAGCATCAACAGCTTTAGAGCAACAGTTTGGTATTATTGAATTTAAATAATCCCTGGCGATCCTTCAATACCTCAATCCTTCAATCTTTATCTTTTTCTATCTCTAACGTAAGCTTAAATAATTTAGATGTTCCGTCATCATTATCCGCTACAAGATGTAGGGTAATTATATTGCCTTTAATGCTCTCAATGCAAATAGACTCAATCTTCTGATTTTTGAAGACTGGATTCACATTGTCAAGACTAAAAAACAGATCCGGAGAAATTTCTTTGCCGGTGGTTTTTTCAGATATGTTGTTTATGTAGCCGATGTAACTCTCACCAATTTCACCATCATCATAAGCAGAGCTCGTTTCTTCGGTTGAAACACAGAAGTAGAGCCGGTCGTTTTTGGGCTCGTACGTTAGACCTGAAACTCCCACTACTTTACCATCTACTTCCAGGTTAAGCTTTGCTATTCTAAAATGAATATTATCGAAATTATCTATTAGCGAAAGGTCAGTGAAGATGAGATGATTGTTTGGTTGGCTTTTATTAGCCCGGTTACTAATTATTAAAGTTCCATGCACATAAGCGGCACCTTCAAAGTTTACCTCTTTAATGCTGTTTTTTTCAAGTTGCTTTTTCAATTCGCTTGTACTGTAAACCTGTAGCTGATGAGCGGCTTCATCTCCCAGATCAACCACAAATAATTTTTCTCTTACCGTAGTAGATGCTGAGCCAAGTAGCAGTAATTGCTCTTTGCCTTTATTATTAATAATGGTTGAGGCTTCAAAGTCTAGCTTGATATCCTTAGGTACTCTTGGGGTTCTGGCGGAGTCTAGTGTTATGCTGTCGAGCCTGTTATAGTTTGTATCGAGAATTAAAAACTGTGTCGCATCATCTCCTGCTAGGTAAAGCTTGTTGTTATGGAATTCTAAAGCAGAGCCGGAAGGAAAGTCATTAAAAGTGACTGTCTTTATTAAAGTAACTTTTGGCTGCGGCATTTTACAACTTATCAAAATTGTTATTCCAGCCAGCAAACTTAAGTTGATCAATTTTTTCATCTACACCTTTTTGCATTTGTTGTTTGAATTGTACCATCTTTTTACTGAGCCCTTCATCACTTACTGCTAAAATTTGTGCAGCTAATATGCCGGCATTTTTTGCTGCATCCAAAGCCACGGTTGCTACAGGAACGCCATTCGGCATTTGTAGTATTGATAAAACACTATCCCATCCATCAATACTATTAGAGCTTTTTACGGGGACACCAATGACTGGTAAAGTAGTAATTGATGCAATCATGCCGGGCAAGTGGGCGGCTCCACCTGCACCTGCTATTATCACTTTCAATCCTCTCTCTGCAGCTGAGGAGGCATACTCAACCATGCGTAATGGAGTTCTGTGTGCTGATACAACTGTAAGTTCAAACGCTACTTCAAATTCCTTTAAAACTTCCGCAGCAGCCTTCATAATTGGAAGATCGCTATCGCTTCCCATAATTATTCCTACTTGTGGTTTTGTATTTTCTGCTGCCATAGTTTGTGTTTCTAAAATGAGATTGGTCTTTGGCATCAAAAATAAACGTATAATATTAAACAGTGGAAAGATGATTTTGCCTATAATCGTTATCAAATGAAAGGAAACCTATTGGATTGGAATACTGAAGATCCAGCATAAGTAGTTGTTGAACTGAGCGTAGCAACGATGCCGCCATGAAAAGTTTTGCCGGCACCAAAAAAAATCAAAAACGGTTTTTCGTCTAATCCATTAACTTCGCCTCCTGAGATGAAACTTTCCACTCGTCACCTTCTTGGCATCAAAGACTTACAACCTCAGGATATTCGATTAATTCTTGATACTGCCAAACAATTTAAAGAGGTTTTGCAACGCCCAATTAAAAAGGTTCCATCGTTGCGTGATGTAACAATTGTAAACCTCTTTTTTGAAAATTCAACCCGCACCCGTATATCATTTGAGCTTGCGGAAAAACGCTTAAGCGCCGATGTTTTGAATTTTACAACCAGTTCATCTTCGGTAACAAAAGGGGAGACCATGCTTGATACGGTGAACAACATTTTAAGCATGAAGGTTGATATGGTGGTGGTGAGGCACAGCGCAAGTGGTGCGCCTCACTTTTTAGCCAAACATATTCCTGCAGCCATTGTAAACGCGGGTGACGGCATCAACGAACATCCGACCCAGGCTTTGCTTGATGCATTTTCAATTGAAGAAGCTACCGGCGAACTGAAAGGGCGTAAGATTGCGATTGTGGGCGACATTATGCATAGCCGTGTTGCGCTTAGCAATATTTACCTGCTTACAAAAATGGGAGCCGAGGTAACGGTTGCGGGGCCGCCAACGTTAATTCCAAAGTACATAAAGGAAGCACTAGGTATTAATGTTACCTACAACCTAAAAGAAGCCTTGCAATGGTGCGATGTGGCCAACGTGCTTCGCATTCAATTGGAGCGACAGAACCAGCCCCTGTTTTCGTCGTTGCGCGAATACAATCTTGCTTATGGTATTAGCCGCAAGCTGTTGGACAGCCTTGATAAACAAATCGTTATTATGCATCCAGGCCCAATCAACCGGGGCGTGGAATTGGACAGTGACGTGGCGGATAGTAATGAAAGCATAATTTTGCAGCAAGTAGAAAACGGAGTAGCCGTGCGAATGGCTGTGCTTTACCTGCTTGCCAACAGAGACAACTAACACCCTAAAATTTTATGATGCGCATAGCCCTTTTTCCCGGAACCTTCGATCCTATCACTTTGGGTCACGAGGATATTATCAATCGCTCTCTCGATCTTTTTGATATGATTTATATAGGCATTGGTCGTAATTCAAACAAGGCTCCCATGTTTAGCGAGGAGCAAAGATTGAATTGGGTGAGGGAGATCTACAAAAACGACGAAAGGGTAAAAGCAATTGGTTACGAAGGACTTACAGTGGACTGCTGTAAAAAGATTGGGGCAAAATTCATCTTGCGCGGTATCCGTTATGTGAGCGACTTCGAATACGAAAAAGCGATTGCGGACATGAACCGCAGCCTCGACCACTCCGTTGAAACGATTTTTCTAACGTGCCTGCCAAAATATACTTCGGTTGCCTCCACGCTTGTTCGCGATGTAATTCGCAATGGCGGCGATGTAAGCCAGTTTCTACCGGAAGAGGTCGCTAGTTCTATTCACTCGTTAGCTTAATAAGTATTTTTTTGATTCCAGCCGTAGTAGCGAACATTTAGCTTTGGTTGCGTCGCACTCTTGTACAATATATCCTCATTGAGCGATAAGTATTCGGGAGATGAAGCAACTTGGCTGGTGGGCAACAATGTTGGCTACTCTGCTCCGGTGGCCAGTAGAATTACTAAAAGTACAAGAGTGCGACGCAAGTAAAGAATCATAGAATTACAACTGCCGGTAACAAAATCGTTCAAGAAATTTAATTAACCGCGTTGTGATTGTCGTAATACTTCTCAATAATCTCAGTGATGTTGTTGAAAGTGTTAGACATGTAAGGTTGTATCTCGTGTTCGCTTACCCATTTTAGTTCGTGGATATCCTCTTCTAATTGTGGCACCAGGTTTTGTTGGCCTGTCACCTTCATTGCATACCAGTGGCTTTCCTTTAGAAGGTCCTTCCCTTTCTCGTTGTAGTAGTGGTTTGTTACGCCTACCAATTCTCCTAATTTTATATTTCGCAAGCCTGTTTCTTCCTCAACTTCTCTCACCGCACACTCTTCAATAGTTTCACCATCGTCTAATTTTCCTTTTGGGAGGTCCCATTTTCCTCTTCTAAATATTAATAGGATTTTTCCTTCTTCATTTTCCACTATTCCGCCTGCTGCAATTATTTTTTCCGCCATCGTTTCCATGTTTTATGCAAATAAACAACAATCGCACCTTACGCATATCTTCGCAAAATGACTAATCAAACCGCAGTTGCCGAAAAATTACTACAGATTGAAGCAGTTAAACTAAGCCCCGAGGAACCGTTTACATGGGCCAGTGGATGGAAAAGCCCTATTTACTGCGACAACAGGAAAATCTTATCGTTTCCGTTTACGAGAGATTTTATTAAAAGCGAAATGTGCAATCTTGTTTTTGAAAAGTACCCTGAAGCCGATCTTATTGCAGGCGTTGCAACAGCTGGCATTGCCTGGGGAGCAATGGTAGCCGACCAATTAAAGCTGCCTTTTATTTATGTAAGGCCAAAGCCAAAAGAGCACGGTCTGGGAAACCAGATAGAAGGATCCTTTAAAAAAGGGCAGAAAACAGTTGTGGTGGAAGACCTGATTTCAACCGGTAAAAGCAGCTTACAGGTAGTGGAAGTATTAAAGAACGAAGGAGTTGAAGTGATTGGAATGGTATCAATTTTTAACTACGGTTTTGCTGAAGCGAACAATAATTTTAAAGCGGCCGGCGTTCCATTTACTTCATTAACCGATTATTCAACATTAATTAACATAGGAGCCCAAAAGGGAACCATAAATTCTGAAACAGAAACTTTATTATTGCAATGGCGTGAAGATCCGGCTAACTGGACAGGATCGTAAAACGCCAAAAAACTTAAAACCACATTCAATGAAAAAACTTCTTGTTTTGGCTTTTTCCGCCATTGTTATTTCCTTTTCATCTGATGCCCAACTGAAAAAGCCAGAATGGACAGTTATTAAAACGCCTAACGTTAAGTGCTGGGAATGTAAAAAGCGCCTTGAAGACTATATGGCGCGGGAAATATCACAAAACCAGAGCGGCATAATAAAGATGCAAATAAACATGCTTAGCGGAACAACAAGAGTACAGTTCTGGCCCGACAGAACCAACTTAGGCTACATTAAAACAGCTTTCAACAATGCTGGCTTTGATGCCGACGACGAAAAAGCTACAGAAGACAGTTACAAATTATTACCTCCCGCTTGCAAAAGAGTTGAAGAAGGTGGCGGTCCGCAGAAAGGAAAACCTTGCCACATGCAACCACAATAATCTGAAGAAATATAAATAGAAACAAAAAGAGCCGCAATTGCGGCTCTTTTGTTTTAGAACAAATCTACTTTATGCCGTCCCTCATACTTAAAAGGAACGTTTACAAATATTCCTGATTTTCCTACCCGCGTACTTCCTTTTGCTCCTACCAATACTTCTTTGCTAAAAAGCACATTTAGCGTGTTTTTAAAAATATTCCTCATATCCACGTCCATTTTAGTAGGAAGGGTGAATTCTGATTTTCCTCCGATGTGCATTAAAGTGTCCAGCATAAACTTGCCTACAAAAGTATTATCGAGGTAAATATCGCAATTCACGTTTCTTAAGTCAACGCCAAAATTGTTGGGGTTAAAATACACCAGGTCCATTGTTACCGTTGATTTTTCCAGATTCCAGTTCGACACTTTAAAATTCCTCATATCCCTGTAATCAAACCCTTGTGGTTTTTTACAGGAAAAAGCGGCACAGCTTAAAAACAACAGAAGGAGGAAGGTGAGAGTTCTCATGCAAATATTTTTTGTAAAGTAAGTAGTTTTTTTGATTACGCTAAAAGCAGTTAGAAAAGATACCTATTTTAGCTGCTAAAATATTTGGAAAACGGGGACTAGGGGCAATATTCGAGCTAATTATGTTTGCTAAAAATAATAGTTAGGTATATAATACTTAAAAACTTAGTAATCAACTAATTGCACACTATGTTAATTATTTTTTAAAAAGAATTTTAGCATTGAAAACATACAAAACAGTTCTCTTTTATCAATATACTTAGGACCTAATTAATAAGGTGAAATAATAATGCAACTAATAGAAACACAATACTTTCCAACCATTGACTGGTTTAAAATAGTAAAACAGAATACGGATATCTGTATTTTATTATATGAATATTATAGAAAAGCCTCTTTTCGAAACCGTGCAATAATTAGTGGGTCAAACGCCTTGATTGCTTTAAGCATTCCCATTAAGGGAGGAAGAGAAAGAAAAGAATGGTTAAATGAAGTAGAAGTAAACGATGTAACTAACTGGAGAGCAAATCATTGGAGAGCAATCGAGTCTTCATATCGGAAGGCTCCCTTCTTTGAATTTTACAATGAAATAGTAAAGAATTTGATTTTTAGTAAGCATGTACGCTTGGTAGAACTGAATAAAGAAATAATAGTAAAGCTGTGTACAGTCCTGAAGATCAGCCCTTTTTCATTTGATTGCGGAGAGCAGAGTGAGATTAGTGTGCAGCATAAGGATTTGATTCTCCCAAAGAACTTCCAGGATCAGGCAGACTGGAAGCCAAAGTATTCCCAGGTGTTTGAGGAGAAGAATGGATTCCAACAAAATTTGAGCATTTTGGATTTGCTTTTTAACGAGGGACCTAACGCCGCCAACCTTCTGGATACTCCTCACGGATACCAGAAAACATAAGAAAAGAAGAATAGAGTGCTTTTGTACAAGTGAGTGACACAACGATGCTAAATCAAAGGGTGATTTCTGTAACCCTAAAGACCAGAGAGAATGATGTTTTAAATAAACAGTTTAGGGTTAACTTTAAACTTTTAAGGGTATTTAAAGTCATAATGAATTGTTATAAAACTGCTTTAGTGTAATCTTGTAGCCGTATGCCCAAAACTTTACTCATCGTCTTTTGCTTAGGCATTTCTTGTTTTTTGAGATCGCAGGATTTTTCTAATAAGGGAAAGGACTTTTGGGTGGGGTATGGAACCCACGTTGCGATGTATAGTGGGGGTGGAGCTCTTAATGCAAATGGCGGTTCCCAAAATATGGTGCTCTATTTTACTTCTGATCAAAACGCGAACGTTACAGTTACAATTCCGGCTACAGGGTGGGTGCGTACTTACAGCGTTACTCCAAATACAGTTACTGAAACGGAAATCATACCTAAAACAGGGAGTGCCGATGCCCGTTTAGGCACAGAGGGCGTTTCTAATAAAGGTATTCATATTACTAGTGATAGACCAATAGTAGCTTATTCCCACATTTATGACGGCTCTGTTTCCGGGGCGTCGATTCTTTTTCCTACTAATACGCTGGGCAGGGATTATTACACCCTTGGCTTTACCCAGACTTCTAATTCCGCCTATTCATATCCTTTTTGTTTTGTGATTGCAACAGAGGATAATACGGTTGTTGAAGTAACCCCATCTGCAAATACTTTAACCCATGCTGCAGGCATCACCTTCACCCAGACGTTACAAAAAGGGGAGATTTTGAATTTGCTGGGACAACTAACAGGGGGTAGCGGAGGAAATCAAACAGGAGTAGATTTAACAGGTACACGAATTCGGTCAATAAGTAGCGGTTCTGCCGGTTGTAAGAAGATTGCTGTATTTTGCGGGAGCGGTAAAATAAATATTAAGTGCAATCCTGCAGGAAATGCTTCGGCTGATAATACCATTCAACAATGCTTTCCTGCCAGTGCCTGGGGTAAAAAGTATATCACTGTTCCTACCAGGGATATGCCTTACAACTTCTTCCGGGTCATGGTTAACAGTCCTTCAACTATTGTTAAATTGAACGGAACGGTATTGAATAATTTGACCAATAACCGATTTTACGAGTTTCAGTCAAGCGGGACAAATCTTATTGAAGCAAATGAACCTGTTACAGTTGCCCAATTTATAACTACCGCCAACCAATGTGGAAATACAACGCTAGGAGGTAATGGAGATCCTGAAATGATTTATTTGAGCCCGGTAGAACAAACTCTTAACCGGATAACGCTAAACTCTACTTTTCATGCAGCTATAAATGCTAATTATCATTACATAAATGTGGTGATGAAAACGGCGGGTGTGAACACCTTTAAGTTTGATGGTAATAAAATTTCCGGAAGTTTTTCACCCTTACCGTCTGATCCTTCCTATTCGTATACCCAAATAAAAACTACTGCGGGTATTCATAATCTATTATCGGATTCCGGTTTCAACGCTATTGCTTACGGCTATGGCAGCGCCGAAAGTTATGGTTATAATGCGGGAACTAACATTGTGGATCTCTACCAATTTGTGACCTTACAGAACCAGTATGCCGCAGTTAATTTTCCGGCTACCTGCAAAAGCACGCCGTTCTTTTATGCTATAACCTTACCTTATTTACCTACTTCACTTACCTGGGATTTCAATAGCAATCCTAATCTCTCTCCTAATGCGAATATAACAAACAACTCTCCCGTACCGGACAGCACGTTTACAAGGGATGGGAGAACTTTATACGTTTTTAAGCTTCCCGGTATTTATACATTTTCGGCTGTCGGAACTTATCCCATAAAAGTAATTGCTAATAATCCTGTATCAGATGGGTGTAGCGGCGAACAGGAGATAATTTACGACGTGGAAGTTTTCGAATCTCCTAAAGCAGACTTCACTTTTACATCTACCGGATGTCTTTCAGACTCTTTAAATTTCAATGAGGCAACCAACACTTCCGGAAGGCCGATTTCAAAATGGATATGGAATTTTGGGGATAATACAACCGACACCATAAAGCAGCCTAAAAAAATATATAATACTTCTGGTGTTTATAAAGTAAAACTTCAGGTAATTACTGACATTGGTTGTATTTCCGATACTATCAAATCTGTTACTATTAATCCTGAACCAATAGCGAAATTTGGAATAGCTGGGCCTAAGTGCGTTGGGAGTAGTATCACCTTTAGTGACTCTTCTACTCTTATGGAGGGCACAATTACTCAGTGGAACTGGGATTTTGGTGATGGAACTACCATTTCTAGTACAACTGGTAACAATCAGATTCATGAATATCTAACCCCTGGAACTTTTATAGCAAAACTGCAGGTAGAAAGTGCATTGGGCTGTAAAAGCTTTGTAGTAACCAGTCAAATACTTGTTTCTGCCACACCTTATGTTGATTTTTCTCTCCCTTCAATTTGTTTACCTGATGGTAAAGGGCAATTTCGGGAACTTTCAACCATTAGTGATGGAACTTCTTCTTTCTTCACTTACAGTTGGAATTTTGGAGATGCTGGTACTTCGACAATAAAAGATCCTATTCATAATTACACATCTGTTGGTCCTTTTTCTGTTAAGCTAACCATCACCTCAAGCTCAGGCTGCATGAAAGACAGTACAAAACAACTCACTACAATTTATGCTCAACCAAAAGCGGCGTTTACTAGTAATAACGAAATCTGTTTGAGGGATAGCATTTCTTTTACTGATGCCAGTAACGGTTCTGGAAATAGTATTAGTAAGTGGAGATGGGAGTTCGGCGATGGCTCTACGGACACTATTCAAAACCCAACACATTTATATCTTTCTGCCAACTCTTACGCCGTGAAGTTGTTTGTGGTGACTGATAAAGGGTGTGTAAGTGACACTGCCTCTAAATCTATTAATGTAAACAAACTTCCTGTTGCTGACTTTACAACATCTGTTCCCACGTGTGAAGGAGCTCCAATAATATTTACTAATCAATCATTGGCCGGGGCGGGTACTACATCTAATGGGTATTATTCATTCGGCGATGGAACCAGTGCAACCTATTTAAATGGAAACCCATTTGAAAAGATTTACACGAACGCCAATACTTATACTTTGAAACTTGCCGTGCAAAATTCCAAAGGATGTAAGAGTGATACAGCAACGAGGTTGATTACAATTAATAAGTCGCCAGTTGCTCACTTTCTTTTACCTGAAGTATGTTTAAATGACGCATTCGCAGAATTTAAAGATAGTAGCTATACAACGGATGTAAGTACACCTTTTAGCTATGCGTGGAATTTTGGTGATGCTAATGCGACCCCCACTAATCCAAATACATCTACTGCCGCAAATCCAAGACATAAATACTCCGCGACGGGAACTTACGATGTTGCACTTACTGTTACCAATGTAAAGGGATGCACAAATACAATTTCTTACCCATTCACTGTTAACGGCTCGGTGCCAAAGGCAAGTTTTGAAGTGCTTGATAGTAACAAGCTCTGCAGTAATACTGAAGTTACCATAAAACAAACCTCAGGAGTGGACTTTGGAGCCGTCACTACAGTCGAAATT
>JAQBNN010000258.1 GCA_028288505.1 Segetibacter sp.
AAGATAGGTATACAAGGTTCGTCAGCAGGAGGGCATTTAGCAGCAACTGCTTCTACACAAACAAGGGATGTTTCGGTAATTGAAGATTCTTTGGATACCGTTTCATTTCGTCCTGATTTTATGATACTCGTTTCTCCCGTGGTGGATCTTGGAGAATATGCACATGGTGGAAGTCGTAAAAACTTGTTGGGAGAAAATTCATCTGCTGAACTGATAAAGAAATACTCAAGCCATCTGCAAGTAACCACCACTACTCCTCCAGCGTTCATTGTTCATGCAGCCAAAGATAAAACGGTTAATGTTAGAAATAGCCTTCTATTTTATGATGCTTTGGTTGATAAAAATATTATATCAAGCCTGCACATTTTTCCACATGGGGGTCATGCTATTGCATTACGTAACAATCCCGGCTCAACACAACAATGGACAACGCTTTGTGAAGCGTGGTTGATTGAAATGGGGTTTATCGAGGAGAACGTAGTAAAATAATTCGACCACTCTTTGTAGCCGCTCTTCATCTTTACGTTCATTCTGTTGCAGCAATTACTCTTGTAAAGGGCAAGGTTAGCCACTTCGAAGGTACAAAAAGAGAAATAAAGAAATGCTAAACCGCGAGTGACACCAATTTAAGTAAAGCTTCATAATATGAACATTACAATCGGCAGCCTTAAGCGAGGTGGCTTGAGGTTTGTACAGGCTAAGCTTTTAATCTATCTCTAAATTCTCCTCCCCGTATTAATTACATTAACCCCATTAAACCTTGTGGTAGAACAGCCGTGAGATACAGCACTCACCTGCGACGGCTGGCCTTTACCATCGAAAAAGGATCCTCCTAAACGATAATCTTTTGCATCGCAAATAGCCCCAACAGAATTCCAAAATTCCTGTGTGTTGGATTGGTAGGCAACATCTTTAAGCAACCCTAAAATTTTGCCGTTCTTAATTTCATAACATAGCTGTCCGCTAAACTGGAAGTTGTATCGTTGTTGGTCAATAGAGTAGGAGTTTCTACCAAGAATGTAAATGCCTTTCTCCACATTTTTGATCATGTCGTTCGGAGATAACGGTGTTTTGCCGGGCTGCAAAGAAACGTTGGGCATACGTTGAAATTGAACACTGTTCCAGCTATCGGCATAAGAGCTTCCATGTGATTCGCTTAGTCCCAAAATATGCGCCTGGTCTCTTGTTGCCTGGTAATCTACAAGAATGCCATCTTTAATAATATTCCAGTTCTTAGTCTTTACACCTTCATCATCATATCCAACTCCAGCTAATGAACCTGGTTGTGTTTTATCGCCAAAAAAATTTACCAGTTTGTTTCCGAAGTTGAAGTTCTTTGCCTTCCACTTGTCGAGGGTTACAAAGCTCGTTCCTGCATAGTTTGCTTCATAACCTAATACACGATCTAACTCTGTTGGATGACCAACAGATTCATGTATTGTAAGAAAGAGATTTGTTGGATCAAGTACAAGGTCATACTTGCCAGGCTCTACCGGTTTCGACTTTAGTTTTTCCTCTAATTGCAATGCACCTATACGTGCATCATCAAGCATGTTATAACGCTTCTTGTATAAAGTAAAGTGCGTTTGTATCTCTTCGCTTTTATCAGGAATAAGGTATTCATAACCCATACCCATTGGCGAGCTTAATGCATTGCGGGTTTCAAATTTACCTGACTGCTTATCTGTTTTTGTAAGGGTAAATGTTGGCCATATACGATGAACATCCTGGTCAATATAAGAGCCATCTGTTGATGCAAAATACTTCTGCTCGTTTACCTGGTAAAGGTTAGATGTAGCGAATGTTGCTCCATTAGTTAAGGCAATATTATTAACTGATAACAGTAGGTCAATCTTATCTTTTATGGGAATTTCAAAAGCATTCTTTTCCATGGGCGTTTTCCAGCTTACTTCGCCATAACCTTTTTGTGGAGCCAGCTTCACCGGCTCTTCAATAAGCTTAGAATTTACTTTAGCAATTTGTACTGCAAGTGGGGCTGTCTTGGCAATGTTATCTGTTGTAAGATTATCGGTAGCTGCAAAGCCCCAACTACCATTGGCAATCACCCTAATGCCTATGCCGTACGACTCCGTGTTGGATATGTTGTCAACGCGCCTTTCACGAGTGGTGATGAATTGGTTTAAGTATCGTCCTATTCGCACATCAACATACGTTGCGCCTTTTGATTTTGCTGCGTTTAAAGCAACGTCCGCCATTTTTTTTTATTGCCGCATCAACGGGTGTCAATGCATCTTTAAGGTTTATCTCCCTCCCAAAAACCGGCACTGATTGCATTACAGATGCTCCCAATCCTAAACCTGTGTAGTATAAAAAGTTTCTTCTTTTCAAAGTCGTTGCTTTAATTGGATTTCAATATACAACCAATATTGTTTGCAACTTTCTTCGCGGGAAACATTAATTTGTAGAGATGGGAGGACAGGAATTCGGGAAGAATTATTTTACCAGCATTCGTTCATTGCTGAGCATCGTTGTGTCACTCACTTGTACGTTCTGTTCTTTATTGAGCTATCAATATTTACTATTATTTTTTAAGGACGCAATGAATTTAATACTCCACGTCATTGCGAGGAACGAAGCAATCTCCCGACTATAATCAAGCTTGCTCAAAGTTCAGAGATTCCTTCGTCGTACCTCCACGCAATGACGAGTTGAAGAAGTATCGTTTGTAGGATAGCTTGTTGCATGTTGATGTAGAGTACAAGAGTGCGACGCAAGAAAAGCGCAATAGAATTACAAATGCTGGCTACCTAAATACTACTAACTATAAATAAAAAGGGTAACATTTCTGTTACCCTTTTTATAGCTTATACCGCATCTGATAATGAAGTAAAAGTAAAGTCTTGCACTTTTATAGGCGGTAGCAAATAATGGTTGGTTGACTCTCCACTCACACATCTTTCAGGTTTGCCTAAAGCCTCAATATTATTTAGCATAATAACAGGGCTTTCGTTAAATCGAAAGTTTTTCACCGGGAATTTTATCTCGCCGTTTTCGATATAAAAGGTTCCGTCGCGGGTAAGGCCAGTTAGTAATATTGTTTGCGGATCAACGGAACGGATATACCAAAGGCGCGTAACTAAAATTCCTTTGTCTGTCCCTTTAATAAGGTCTTCTAAAGATTGAGTGCCGCCTTGCATAATCATACTATCGGGTCCAGGGATGGCTTTTACGTTTTGCTTTTGAGCCCAGTAACGTGAGTAGTATAAGTTCTTTACAATGCCTTTATCAATCCATGTGATCTTCTCTTGTGGACGGCCATCATCGGCCCATGTCTTGGTAGGCAAATCCGTGTTTAAAGGATCAGAATAAATGACCACTCTTTCATCAACCAGCTTTTCACCAAGCTTGGTTTTGCCACCCGGTTTGCTTAGGAAACTTCGTCCTTCGTCGGCTTGTCGGGCATCTAATGCAAACATCATATTCTCAAGCAATACTGCCACCGCTGCAGGTTCTAATATAACAGTGTATTTTCCCGGCTCAATTGCTTTGGCTGCTGAAGATCCTCCTGCTTTTTGGGCAGCAACAGCTGTCACTTTTTTTACATCAAGTTGCGAAAAATCATTGTATCCTTTTGATGCATATCCTGAGCCTTTACCATCTTCAGTACGCAACGTAACATTGAATGCCACATTGGTAGCGGTGTTATAAGCGAACAAACCATGGGAGTTCATCATAGATGAAAAGCCGGCACTGTTTTCAAGAAAGCCCGCTGCAATCTGTTTGTTATCTTTTGCAATTTGTAAACTTGTTGCCACAGCATCTGCACGGTCTTTTGGTGAGATGGCTGCAGTAGACTCGACATATGTTTTTGAATCAGCATATTGTTGGGGACCTAAGAAAGAAACAAACTCTGGGTTTTCAGGTGCAAGTTGTGCAAGGTCTTCTGATCGTTTTACAACCTTTGCAAGTGATGCATCATCAAATTCGTTGATAGTTGCAACGCCTGATTTTTTCCCATATGCCGAACTTACTACCAAAGTACTTTGACTAACGCCGCCGCTGGTACTTACTGAGTTGCGGGCATAGCGAATATTGCCACCATCAGATCCATAAAGGTTTACTTCGCATTCATCGGCTTTTGAGTAGCTGAGAACTTTTTTCATTAAAGCTTGCGCTTCTTCTTTAGTTAGTATTGGCATGTTAGATTTTTCTTGCTGTGTTAATTACGTTTACTCCATTAAATCGTGATGTAGATGAACCATGAGACACTGTGCTGATTTGTCCTGGTTGCCCTTTACCATCGAAGAAAGAACCACCCATACGGTAGTCGCTTTGATCAGCAATTCCAACACATGAGTTCCAGAATTCCTGCGTGTTACTTTGGTAGGCTACATCCTTCAGCATGCCGGCAATTTTGCCATTCTTAATCTCATAAAACAACTGTCCACCAAACTGGAAATTATATCGCTGTTGATCTATGGAGAAAGAGCCATCTCCAATAATGTAAATGCCTTTTTCAACACCTTTAATCATGTCATTAATACTCTTTTTCTCTTTGCCTGGCTGCAGAGAAATATTAGCCATACGTTGAAATTGAACACTAGCCCAATTGTCTGCGTAACAACATCCCTGCGACTCGTTTAAGCCAATAATATGCGCCTGGTCTCTTATTGCCTGGTAATTAACTAGCGTTCCTTCTTTTATAATATCCCACTGTTTTGTTTTCACGCCTTCATCATCATAACCCACTGCGCCTAATGAACCTTTTTGTGTTTTATCAGCAAATAGGTTTACGAGTTTGCTGCCAAAGTTGAACTTCTTCGACTCCCACTTATCGAGTGTAAGAAAACTGGTACCTGCATAGTTCGCTTCATACCCTAATACACGATCAAGTTCTGATGGATGACCAACACTCTCATGAATGGTCAACCATAAGTGAGAAGGATCAAGGATCAAATCATACTTGCCAGGCTCAACTGATTTTGCTGTTACCTTTTGTGTTGCCTGGGCAGCTGCAGCTTTTGCATCTTCAACCATATCATAACGATCACCATATAAAGTTGTTATTCCATTTATCTTACCTTTTGCATTAGGCTGCAAGTATTCATAACCCATGCCCATAGGCGAGCTTAATGCATTTCTCGTTTCAAACTTACCTGACTTAGCATCAATTTTTGTAATGGTAAAAGTTGGCCATATACGATGAATATCCTGGTCAATATAAGAGCCGTCGGTTGAAGCGAAATACTTCTGTTCGTTTACAAGAAACAGGATCGAGTTTATATAGTTAGCGCCGTTTTTCATTGCAGCGTCGTTGACTGCAAGCAACAAGTCGGCCTTTTCTTTTATAGGTACTTCAAACGCATTTTTCTCAATGGGTGCTTTCCACGATACTTCACCGTAGCCTTTTTGTGGTGCAAGTTTTACAGGCTCTGTTAGCAACCTCGAATTTTCTTTAGCTATCTGCACTGCTAATGCCGCTGCTTTGGCTATGCTATCTTTATCCAGTTTATCCGTTGCTGCAAAGCCCCAACTTCCGTTAGCAATAACACGTATCCCCAAGCCATAAGATTCAGTGTTCACCGTGTTCTCTACTTTATTTTCGCGGGTAATAACATATTGGTTGAGGTAGCGGCCAATACGTACATCTGTATACGTCGCCCCTTTTGATTTTGCAGCGTTCAAAGCAACATCGGCCATTTGCTTTTTTAAAGCAACATCAACTGGCGTTAAAGCTTCTTCAATGCCGATGTCTCTACCAAATAGGGGAACAGATTGCAGGACGGATGCACCGACTCCTAAGCCTGCAAGGTGCAGGAAGTCTCTTCTTTTCAAGTTAGTTTTGGTTTAGATGGTTAAGAAGAATTAGAAACAGTAATTTATAACTTAAGACTTATAAATGCAAGACAATTATTTGAGACGATGTATGAGTATAAGAGAGGTTTTCTGTACCAGCTATAGGATTTAGACTGAACATCGTTGTGTCACTCACTTGTACAGATTGTTCTTTATTGAGCCACTGGTCGCTGTTCTAAACATCACTCTACTACAATTGAAACCTAATACTCCCGTCATTGCAAGGAATGAAGCAATCTGCTTTATTAATAAAACAACTTGCTATTCGTAAAGCAGAATGCTTCGTCGTACCTCCTCGCAATGATGAGTTGAAGAAATATCGTTTATAGGATAGCTTGTTGCCTGTTGATACAGAGTACAAGAGTGCGACGCAAGCAAAGCATAATAGAATTACAAATGCTGGCTACATAAGTCTACTAACTGTAAATAAAAAAGGGCAACATTTCTGTTGCCCTTTTTTATAATTTATATTGCATCCGATAAGGAGGTAAAAGTGAAGTCCCTGATCTTCATTGGAGGAACGATCATGTTTCCTGTTCGCTCCGGCTTACCAAGTTCTTCAACGTTGTTAAGCATAATTACCGGGCTTTCGTTGAATCGGAAGTTCTTTATTGGGAACTGTATCTTTCCGTTCTCAATGTAAAAAGTTCCATCGCGGGTAAGGCCGGTAAGTAACAATGTTTGTGGGTCAACATTACGTATATACCAAAAGCGGGTAACTAGAATTCCTTTGTCAGTACCCTTAATTAAATCTTCTAAAGATTTTGTACCGCCTTCCATTACCATACGATTGGCAGGAGGTTGCTCTTCAGCATTTTTTTGTTGCGCCCAATAACGAGTGTAGGCTAATTTCTTTACAACACCTTTATCAACCCAAACTGTTTTCTTTTGGGGCCGACCATCGCCGCTGAAAGTTGAAAAGGGTAAATCAGGATGTAGAGGATCAGAATAGATCGTCACCTTATCATCGAACAACTGCTCGCCTAAACGAGTGCCGCCACCTTTTTTACTCATATAGCTGCGGCCTTCATCAGCATTACGGGCATCAAAACCCTGGAACATATTACCGAGCATATCACTTGCTGCCAGGGGTTCAAGAATAACGGTATATTTTCCCGGCTCAATGGCTTTTGCACCAGCAGAACCATTTGCTTTTGAAGCAGCAATTTTAGTTAATGCAAGGGTATCTAGTTTTGAAGTGTCGTTATAACTCTTACTTACATAACCCGAACCAGTACCAGCCTGGTTACGCATGGTTACAGAAAAAGTAACATCAGTATCCCTGTTATAACCAAACAAACCTTTTGAATTCATCATAGCATTAAAGCCAGTTGTATTTTCCAAATAGCCTGCTGCTTCAAGCTTTCCTTCTTTGGCTACTTTTAAACTTTTAGCAACATCATCAGCTCGCTTATCAGGATTAATAGCTGCTGTTGCATTTTTATAGGTTACCGATTCAAGAAAAGTTTGTGGTCCGAGCAAAGGCATGTACTCAGGATTTTCTGGAGCAAGCCGAGCAAGTTCTTCTGCCCTGCGAACCACTTTTTCAAGTGATGCATCATCAAACTCGTTAATGGTTGCAGTTCCTGATTTTTTTCCAAATGCTGAGCTTACACCTAAAGACATTTGACTAATGTCGCCGGCTGTAGATACTGCATTTCTCGCATAACGAATGTTACCACCTTCAGAGCCGCCAATGGTAACTGTACATTCGTCGGCTTTTGAATAGCTAAGTGCTTTTTTTAGTATCGCCTGTGCTTCTTCTTTACTTAATATAGGCATATTAAAATCTTATATTTTTCGTGCTGTATTAATAACGTTAACTCCATTAAAGCGTGCAGTAGAACTACCATGAGACACTGCGTTTGATTGAGAAGGTTGTCCCTTACCATCGTTAAATGCACCGCCCAAACGGTAATCATCTTTATCTGCTAGATCGGTAAGAGAGTTCCAGAACTCCTGTGTGTTCGCCTGGTAAGCTACGTCACGCAACATGCCTGCGATCTTACCATTGCGGATCTCGTAAAACGTTTGTCCACCAAACTGGAAATTATAACGCTGTTGGTCAATAGAGAATGAGCCATCACCTAATATATAAATTCCTTTTTCTACATTTTTTATAAGATCATCAACGCTACGTTTTTCTTTACCTGGTTGTAAAGAAACGTTAGCCATGCGTTGAAACTGAACATCTGCCCAGCTTTGCGAATAGCAACACCCATGAGATTCTTTTTCGCCAATAATATGCGCCTGGTCACGAATGGCCTGGTAGTTTACAAGGGTGCCATCTTTAATTATATCCCACTCTTTACATTTAACGCCTTCATCATCCCAACCGACTGCGCCTAATGAACCAACTTGTGTTTTATCTGCAACAATATTTACAAGCTTACTACCGAAATTAAATTTCTTCGTCTGCCATTTATCCAGCGTTAAGAAACTTGTTCCTGCATAGTTTGCCTCGTAACCAAGCACCCTATCAAGTTCGGTTGGGTGACCAACAGATTCGTGTATGGTTAGCCAAAGGTGAGATGGATCTAATACAAGATCATATTTACCTGGTTCAACCGTTTTTGCTTTTATCTTCTGAGCAACATCAGTGGTAGCTGCTCTCATATCTTCAAGCATGTCGTAACGGTTTTTATACCGCGTAACAACCCCTCCTACTTTTTCATTTGCTGATGGTGTTAAGTATTCATAACCCATTCCAACAGGAGTACTTAAAGATCGCCTTGTATCAAACTTGCCATTAGCCTGGTCAATTTTTGTAACTGTAAACGTTGGGTAAATGCGATGTACATCCTGGTCAATGTAAGAGCCGTCAGTTGATGCGAAATACTTTTGTTCGTTAACAGCAAAGATGGCTGAGTTAACAAAGTTTGCGCCGCCACCCATAGCAATTGCATTTGCAGCAAGCAGTAAATCAACTTTCTCTTTTACGGGAACTTCAAATGCGCTTTTAATAATGGGTGCTTTCCAGCTTACATCGCCAAAGCCTTTTTGTGCTGCTAGTTGTACAGCTTCGCCTTGTATTTTTGCATTGGCTTTAGCAACTGCAACTGCACGTTCCGCTGTTCGTGCAATGTTCTCTCTTGTTACATTATCGGAAGCTGCAAAGCCCCAACAACCATTCGCTAAAACACGTACACCTGCTCCAAACGATTCGGTGTTTGCAACACCTTGCACTTTGTTTTCGCGGGTAGCAACAAACTGGTTTAAGTAGCGTCCTATGCGAACATCGGCGTAGGTAGCCCCTTTTGCTTTTGCAGCGTTCAATGCAACATCTGCTAATTGCTTTTTCATTGATACGTCCATCGCATCATTTAATGCTTCTAACGGATCAATGTCGCGGCCTAATAAAAAGGCCTTGGGTATCATGATTGCTCCGAGCGACATCGCCGACATCTGGAGAAAGTCTTTTCTTTTCAAATTGTCCCCCTTTTAGTTTTTGATAGCAGCAATCTATAGAATATTTCTCAGCTTTTTTACAGCCGTTTACTTTTATTTTTATGTTACAAACATTAGTTACCTAATGTTACATCGTTGCCACGCTCGGTTCGTCTTTTAGTTTTTCATAGCATCAAGGGCTGTTCATTGTTGCACTACCGTACAAGTGTGCGACGCAACGAAAGTTTAATAGTAGTACAATAGCTCGGTCCAAAAGAGAACTTATTAAAGTACGAGTCGCTATTGCTGCAGTTTGCTTTCTAACCATAAATACCCGCAGCAAAAAAGGAGAAGCAAGAAGAAGTAGATCTTTGGAAATTCTACTTTTTGTGTTGTTGATATTTTCTTGTCCTCCGTAGTGTTCACTAAGCTTTGTTGCCTGCTCGTGCTTTCAATTTTATTAGTGGCATGAACATTTTTCCAATCATCGTTTCCGTAAGCGTACCAATAATAAGTGTTGCCATTCAACTGGATACCCGCCTGCCATCCCTCTTTAACAGGCCAAAAAGTTCCGGACCACTTGAAGGGTAAGTTGAAGTTATTTTTGAGATAGACTGCTGCTCCCTCAACCTGCGCCTGTGGAACACCGACACTATTGGTTTGAAGAATAATTTTTACTGGTTCGTTTACTCGCGGCAGAGTAGGAGAAGTGGACCATGTTTCCTCTTCAACCTTTTTGCCTGCTGCTTTATTTAAAAGCTCGGACCAAAGATGATCGTAATCGTTTTGATTACCGGCAAGTGCCCAACTAAAAGTATTGGATAAAGTGATAAAAATAATTTTACCTGAACCGTACAAAGTACTGTTTACAAAAACCCTGTTTTGTTTATCTGTTACTAAAGGTTGTGTTCCATTTTTTGCACGAATAAAGACAGGGCTTTCAATAGTTAAAGGTTGAAGCTTAGTGCTACTATCAAAAATATGTAAGCTTATTTGTTCAACATGAGTTGTATTGGAAGAGGCAAGTGGAAAGGTGGCCGCATAAAAGGCAGACCTTGCTGCAGTGCTATCTGCTCTTACAATTAGCCCTTTGTTATTTCGGATAATGTGTGATTGAATAGTAGCCAATTCGGGTTTACTTATAGTAGCAAGTTCAGATTCATCTGCAATCAAAATATCAAACTTATCAAGTAACGTAGAAGTGATACGATCAACATGAATGGTATTAGTGTTGAGATACTCTTTGTAGAATTTATTTTTACTGATCGCAGTTCTTACAACTACTTCGTAACCTTTTTGTGCAAGCCAGTTCTTCAGGAACTTATTCTCGAAGTCGGGCGATGAAGCAAGGATAAGTACGCTTACCGGTGCTGCGGGTTCGACTTGCACTGGAACAGGTCCTTTTTCTAAAGTGTCTTCATCATTCGTTACTGATATAAAGAAAACGGATCGTCCCGCATGTTTAGGAGTAGTTGTTAGTTGAAAATGTTGGATTTTGCTTGCAGGAATATTTATAGAATCTAAAGTTGTATTAAAGCCTGTAAGCGCAATTTTCTTCGAGGATGGAGAGGAAGTGTTATTATAGCTTCCTTGCACAAGGAGTTTGTCTCCACTTTTGATTTTATCCTGCCAACTTATTGATGTTATTCCCCGTTCGGTAGATGGATGAAATACAAGAGACTGCTTACATAATTCCTTCAATTCCTCATTGTTTAATCCGTAGCCGAATACGTGTAAGGCGTGCAGGTTGTCCTTAGAAAAAAAACCAGCATCAGCAAGAAACGTGGCGTTATGTTTTCTTGCAGATAAGAGCTTTCCATCTAAAGTAAATACAGGAATAGTCTTTTGTTTAGTGCGAAGAAAGGCGTTCAGGCTGTCAGAATTAAAACCCTCTGTTAGTAACACCGCTTCTTTTACTGAATCAACTCTTGTTGTCTTATTATAGGTAATGGGTAACACAAGACACGCAAAACTTGTAACGGCAAACAGGGTAGCTAATATTCTCCATATTAACCCTGACTTGTTTAACCTGTTAATTTCCTTCCATAATAAGAAAGCGAGCAGGAGAAAACTTAAACCAACAACTATATAAATCCAGTTAGTCATTTCGTCGATTTAAGTTCATAAAATAGCGCTGCGATAACTTCATATCAGAACTTGTACTAAACTGTTGGGGAAGCTTCAAAGATGTTTTAATCATTCGTTGTAAACCACTTCCTGCTACAGCGATGTCCCTCGGCTTAAAATTATTTCTCAATATTCGTCTTAGTGCTTCAAGAGAAGATAAGTAGGCACCCGGCTCGGCTGCAGCCCTGGTACTTAACTGCATACTTGCCTGTTCCAATATTTCTATTGATGGTCTCTGTAATACTTCCTTGTTTCTTATTTGTTCTAATACACCTAATGCTTTCCTTAGGGTAATTGTTCCATCCGCTTTTTGTTGAATGTTTTGTTGTGTGAGAGGTTGGATGATTTTATCAAGTTCACCGGTTAGGCGTTTTTCTGGCTTTAGAGGTGTTGTTTTTA
>JAQBNN010000076.1 GCA_028288505.1 Segetibacter sp.
ATAGTGGCGAAGTTCATAGTGAAGCTAACAAGGAAGTGAATCGAATTATAACTTTAATGAAAGATTCCAAAGAAAAACTTGAAGACCCCGAAACTTACTTTAATTTAAAACCTAATGAAAGGCGAGACGAAATGTATGAGTTTGGACATGACAGTTACTATTTGTGTTTTAATTGGCTCAACGGATTTTATGAGATAAAAGACAAAAAGTTGGTTGCAACAATTTACGAGAAGCTTGGTCATTATGGAATTAATGAAAGTGAGCGCAGATTCAAACAAACTGAATATAGATTTGACAGAAACCTAAATGGAGAAAATGTTTGGACATCGGGTAAAAAGTCATTTTCGTCTGCAGAACTTGTTCAGGAATGGATTAGTAATTTTTTAGAGACTTTATCGCAAAGAGAAAAAAACTGCAGCTAACATGGGTATTTATGCAAGTGTGGCAGGACGTTATAAATTAGGCGGAGGAATATCACGGCATCAATATATTTTTAACCAGCGGGAGTGCTGCCAATCCCACACCTGCATAAATACCTAAACGTTGTGCGTCATGGGATTGCATACCCTGAATAATTTGACCAACTAACATAAATGGCAGATAATATAGACGACGAACATTTGGATAATACTACAAACAATCAATCGGAAAACCTTTCTGACGAGATTAATCCTATTAAAATCAGTGACCCTATTAACCCGAAGCAAGAAACTGAAATGGAAGTACATAAACATCCACACCACGTCACACATAAAAAGAAATGGCCAGAGTATTTGCTTGAATTTTTCATGTTATTTCTGGCAGTGTTCCTTGGATTTGTTGCAGAGAATATCAGGGAAGGTGTGGTAGAAAGCAACAGAGAAAAAGAATACATCAAATCTTTCTACGAAGATCTGATAGCAGATGAGAATGATCTGCAAACAATCATAAATAATTTGAACAAGGAGGCTCAGACAGGAGATTCATTAGCCATGTTGATGAACCATGTTAGCACAGAAACACCAGCCAACTATATCTATATGTATTTACTTCGCATTACACGTAGCTCTTTAACTAATTTATATGTGAATGACAGGACGATCATTCAATTACGCAATGCCGGTGGCATGCGCCTGATTCATAATAAAGGCGTCTCCGATAGCATTGTTGCCTACTACAAAGAAATTGAAACAATTCAGTTTCTCTACGATGAATCAATCACAATGAAAAGAGGATTACGTGAAAAATATTCAACTATAATGAATGCTAACGATTTTGAAAAAGTACAGGTTAATACAACTCAAATTATAAATCCTATTGAAACAGTTTACCTGCGAACAGCAGATGCCGATGCCATCAATGATTGCCTAGTCCGTGTGCTTAACATCAAAGGCCTGGGTGGGGGACTAAGCCGTAGAATTCAGCAATTGAAGGACAAGGCTACACGAATAAAAGTATTCATTAAAAAAGAATATTCCTTAGAATAGTCAAAGTGTAGCACGAACGCACAACAAGAGTATTGCCAATAGTGGGGCGAGACGTTGGAGCAATCGGCTGCAAATCGCTATTAGCTTTGGTTCAGGCGGAAGGGACTCATTTAAACATTAGAATAAATTTTTAATCTTTGAATAAATAATGAACTTCGGTTGCCGAGGCAAAGGTTTTTCAATTATCCCACCATCGGCAATACTTGTTCGTTGTAAGCCCCCTTTTGTGGGGATACCCTGTTCCAGGGTGCCCTTAGGTTTACAATGTATAGCAAGCGCATTTTTGCCTTTGCGTAAGCTCCTTTAATTTTTTATATTCAGCCTCTTTATTAGGCAACGGTTCACCTGCAAGCAGTTTGCTTTGCATATCTTCCAATCGCTTGAACCCCGCCTCAATGCCTTCTAGCGGGTTCCTGATTTGTAAGCTGTTTAGGAAGTCCTCCTTAGCATACAAGTAAGTCTTGTAGATGTGTTTGAAATGTTCGGGAGTATACCAATGTTTATAGGAGGGTTCGTAGATCCAGTGACCTTTGTTTTTGGCTTCATTAACCACATCCTCCCGTGTTTTTCTGGTATAAATCCAACTAATAGGGGAAAAAACAAGGTGATAAAAAATTTTTTATTAGTTTAAAATTTTACTCTCTTGCAGTGATGTCAGAGCAGAATGACAAACGGTCTAACTTTAATATATGGCTAGACGGTTTAGCTAAGTTTGGAAGCTTAGTTTTACTGTACAAATCAATATTTGAATAAACAAGTATTGATCCTTTCCTAAAGAGCCGTTGGTCACGCATCGGCTCTTTTTGGTTGACAAAGTAAAGGATATTTTTTTAGTTTCGGGGTTGCTGGTGGCATACCCTGCCAAACAGAAAGAGCTTTTCATATTCGTTGCCTTGGTTCGAATTTGTCCCGTATGCTCCTGCAACCCAAATTTCATCCATTATATGTTCTTCTAAAATACTTTTACAGTAATCCGTCGCGAATTGATTTACTCTCGTGGTTGATAATACTGAAAGCTGAAGTTTCTGCGACTTATCCAAATTTCCATTTCTTAGTACTTGGTAGATTTTGAAAAGTTGCAGATCTGAAAAACCTTGGTGTTGCGTTAAGGACAAAAACAATAAGGAATTATTTTTCGATTGAATATCCGCCGTTGAAAGGTTTTCGACCGCAGTAATGAGGTCTTTTTCTCGTTTTTCAAAAAAGTACTCGTCTAATCTCTTTTCGACTTTAGGCTCAAAATTTTTAAGTATATCCTGACTTGGTTTGATACTATAGAAATATGTTATAAAGAGCAAACTCTTGATCAGTTATAAAGGGATTGTCAAAGCAATTAAAAACTTTTCGTTAACACTTTCGAGGAGATACCAAAACCCCCTATCTTTTTTAAACTTCACTAAGGCGTTTAACCGTGCACGAACCATGTTCTTGGCATCCCAGCCCGTTAACTGCATGATATCAGAAGCTTTTACCCAGGTCTCATTTTTCTCTTTGGTATGAAGGTTTGTAAACTTTTATCTATGCGATCTAGCTTCCTGTCGATTTTTTCTAGTTTCATTTCTAATGTTGACATCCTATTATTTTTTCACAAAATAAATATGAATAAAACAAAAGGGCCATTCAACTATATCAGGTAACAGTTTTAACAACACTACCGTCGTTTAAGATGGCGATCATAAAAGTAAATTGTGGAATTAGCTTACGCAGACATCCTCTGCTGAGATTGTTGAGAGTAAATAGCTCCCCGATGTGTTTAGGCAAGGATGCCTTTTAGAGTTCGTTGACAGCTGTCTTTATTTTATAGCAACTGACAGCATGATTATTATTAGTACACTTTCTTTGAGTGCTTTCCTGATTGCCTATCTAAACCTATATAATCCAAGTCTTAAAAAAACTCACAATTTTCGCTTATTTTAACGCTTTAAAATTCTTAAATTTTGACTAACCTGCTACCGAAACTAACTATTGCTATTTTTGCTTTAATAATTGTTTCCTGTAAAAAACCAGATTTAAAGGAGGAGAACCAGGGCAATAACCAAACACAACGAGATTATTCTAAAATACCAGATGCTTCACCAGTATCAAGTCGATTGATGGTGTATGCTATTGAAAATAACCAGTCTACGATTCCTTATTACGTATTGGCCAATAACAACTCAATCAATTATAATAGTAATTATAATGCTTTCATTTCAACAGGCTTTGTTTCACTTGATAAATATACCAGTACTATCTCGTTTGGGTCTCGCAGTATTTTTGGATTTGATGGATATTACCCTACAAAGACTTTTACAGCCTCTAATGCCTCTAAGAACTACACTAATATCAAGGTTTTACCTCTTATTTCAGCCGGATCTGTGATAGGTAATTCTGGAAGCGGGACAATCCGACTACCAAACAACGGCGATTTAGTGCTTCCCCCATATAGTTTTGGAACGCCTGCTAACCCTGGTAGCGCTACTTCGTTTTGGATAAACGCAGGATTTACTACGCCTTCCGCTGCTCATTATGCAGCCTATCTTCCTTGTTATCCTATGGCTGATCAGGGCGGGAAGAGGTGGTTTTTAAACTCCTATGGAGTGTATATGCTATCACCCTGGGCAAGCGATAATAATTCCTACAATGTTGACTTTAAGGAAAATGTTAATGTAATGCTTCGAATGCCAATACCTACCAATCTATCAAGTGTCCCAGACACTATTCCAACTTGGAATATCAATGATAAAAACATGTGGCAGCAGAACGGTGTTGCTGTTCGAAACGGGAACTATTATGAAAAGAAAATTACCAAAAAAGGCTTTTGGAACTTTGCAGTTCCCGTGAATGGCGTGTATACTACTTTTCACCTCAAAGCTAATAACGGGTTAGGTATTCCTAACGTCCGGTATCTTATTAAAAACGGGATTAATGAAGTAGCTGAAGGAAGAACTGATGCAAATGGTGATGGTTTAGTTTTTATTCCGACTAATAAAGACTTGACCATTGATTTAATCAATGATCATCGTTTTAATTTAGGGGCTAAAATACAAGGTCTGCCTTTCGGCAACTTCAATAAAGCATCCGAAATTTCGATTTCTCTACCTGCAAGACAGGACGTGGTAACAATGCGAGGCGCTGTCTTTGATTGTGACGGCAAACCCATAACTAGTGGCTTTGTAGGTATTCGAGCTTTTACAAATGATGATGAATATTTGTTTCCTATTACTGATGGAAAATTTTCTGCAGCACAATGGATTTTTCGTGGTGGCTTTTTTCAGGATACATTGACTATTTATAATAATCAAGGAGCCCAAATATATCGCTATCCCATAGGCCTGAAGTCTAATTTACCCTCTCCTAGCTACATTTATAATTATGATACAAGGTACTATACTTGCCTTAACAGCTCACAACTGTATTGCAATTATAGAATTGATAGCAACAATTATTCAATAGTAGGAAACACAACTGCCATTTCACCCGAACTCAACACCAGCCCAGCAAATACAAATGACATCCGCTTCAACCTGAGTAACAATGGCAAAGGCATTCGCTTCTATACATGGTTCGTTGCAAATGGAAGTTATGGGTTTATATACCACAGCAATGTAACAGTGGATGGTGTAGCAGTTCAAATTGATGCATCACCGGCACAACCAGAAATTCATTTATATCGAAATGATAATAGGGTTGGTGGTTTCAAGGAAGGATGGTTTAGTCTGTATTATAAGGATAATAACGGAACTACCCATAATGCGACGGGGAATTTTAGAATTAAGATTTTATAGCAAGTAGTGACAATAATGAAGGGTATATAAAGGATATGGTGCAGAATAATCTTTATTATCGCATAAGAGACCCGACGTTAGACCCAACATCTCTTTTCACTGCTTTATGTATATGATAACGCTGCATACTGGAGGCTGTAACGGCTTTCTTATTAGTCTTTTAAGATAAGTTACTAAATATGTATTTTAAACCTTTTTTTATTCTAATAATTTGGTTTTAATTCGCTGTATGAAAAACGCCATCAATATTGTTTGTGCCGCAATAGGTGTAGTCTTTTTTGTTGCTTGTCAGAAAGAGTTCACGATTACTGATCCCGATAACACAAACCCACGGGTTGATTCTTCAATGAAAGCTGGAATTATCAATGTGGTATCAAATGGCATTTATAAAAAAGATAGTGCATTAGGTGTAAATAATACGCTGGTAGCTTCTTTAAAAGTAGCAAAAACTGGAACCTATCGGATCTATTCAGATACAGTGCAAGGCTTTCATTTTAGTACCTCTGTTACCTTTTCGGATACAAGTACTAAGCAAGTGATTGTGCAGGGGGTGGGCAAACCTGAAAAATCAGGAACTATACCGTTTACTCTTCGTTTTGATACTTCGCGCTTTGCCTTTACGATTTCTGTACAAGAAGCGTCTGTACCTATAGGGGGAGGTGTTATATCGGGCACTTTAGCTTCTCAACAAGAAGTATTAGGAGTAATTGGCACATTAAGAGAAGTGATGGTTTATGATGCATCGGGCTTTATAAAAGAAATCAGATCACAGCATTACCCGGATAGGAAAATCAGCTATAATAACAGTAAAACAATTTCCACTATTGAGTACTGGTACACTAATGGCAATGGAATAGGACAATTTAGAGGAAACGTTAATAGTTTTCGTTATGATGCAAAAGGAAACGTAATTGGAATTGATGATGTAGACACTGTTACTAATCTACCTCGGTATCCGGAAATGGAATTTGAATATAACTCGGACAATACGCTAAAAACCAAGAGAAAATTTTCAAATGGAAACAATCACACAACTTATTCGTACTTGTACACCGCTGGAAATCTGACTGGTATACTTGAGGGCAGTGATACGGTATTTATTACCTATGACACAAGAGTGAATAACTTCAAAACGATGGCGCCTCAATTTTACTTTCTGGATATTATGAATACGTTTAGCAACGCCAATCTCGGGGAAATTTTCTTTTATAGTAAAAACTTGCCAACAGCAGTTGGAAAAACTCCCTTTGCTGTTTCAACGACAGCCTCAGGAAAACCATTTGAAATTAAATACGATGCCGATGTCTGGTTTCGATATGCGTATAATTAACGAAGGACGTTGGACGAACAAGAAATAACTGCAGCAGAATAGGTGAAAGCCGTTAGTACTACAACTAATGGCTTTTCATTTAGCACCTATTGCATTTCTTTAAGACTTGTCTTGGTAGTATTCAACAAAGCTTTTTGTAAGAAACTTAGCTTTTCACTAAGCTCCTTTAATTTTTTATATTCAGTCTCTTTATTAGATAATGGTTTACCGGCAAGCAGTTTGCTTTGCATATCTTCCAATCGTTTAAACCCTGCCTCAATCCCTTCTAAAGGGTTTCTTATTTGCAAGGTGTTTAAAAATTCCTCCTTAGCATACACGTAAGTCTGGTAGATATGTTCAAAATGTTCCGGTGTGTACCAATGTTTATAGGAAGGTTCATAGATCCATTGACCTTTACTTTTAGCTTCATTAACCACGTCCTCTCCATGATTTCCAGGTACTCATAAAGCGCCTAAATAGAAGTAATGGAAGGTGTACCGTTAGGTTTTTTTGTAGTAAGTGGGATAAGTGAAAAGAAGGGCTACTAAAGCACTCGTTACCACGGCTTTTACCTTAGCTAAATCTTCATTCCAAATTAAGCTGCCCAAATTTTATCGCCAGTTGACCTTCAATTATTGCCGGCACATTTGAAATTTTTAATTTGTAGTCTATACCGAAACCTTTCGCTTCGTTTATATCAGTAAACTTTGCGTAAAGAGGCTCTAATTCAAATGTTTGATTATGCTTCAAGTTTTTTAAATTATAAGAAACCAGGCAGCTGTTGTTTTTCTTAATAGTCGGCTTACAAGTATCAAATGGATTTATCGTTTGTGAAATGTGACTGCTTGAATTCCTTTGAAAAGGATTAATCATCATCGGCTTAAACTCTAATCTGTTTTTAGGCTTGTATGGTGGATCTGGGCTTTTCTTTATTGTCGGCAGTTCATCTTTAGGGAATATTTCAAACCCATCTGGAAAGTGGAGCTCAATATCTATATCATTTGCAGGAGCAGTTCCTGTATTGAGTAACAAAAGCTTTATTTCAACTGAATTGAGCATGAAAAGGTACTTCTCGAATATTGAAGAAGCATAAGTCTCAACAGCATTGTAATATTCATCAAGCTCTTTGTTATACGCATTTGTCTGATCTTCGCTTAAACCAAACATTGCTTGATGTGCCTTAAGGGCAGCTGATAACCCATGATATTTATGGTCACCAGGTGCAAAAAATACTAAATAGGGAGTACCAGCTTTTACTTTGTTCCTTTGTCTTCAATAAAAGCTTCTTTGGTAGTCCTTATTTTCCTGCGCTCCACAGAATAAAGAACCGATTTATCTAAAAATGTGACAGCAACATTAGGGATGCGTAATTTAAGTTCATTTAGCTCTTTCTGTAATGCGTTTGCTCTTATTTCAGCCGGGTTTGGTTCTACCGCCGCTAAGTACTTTTCATCAGGTTTAATAGCATTTAAATTTAATGATCGTGCTTTTAGCCGAGGGCCAAAATCGTTTGTAACGAAATATAACCGGTCGGCACTACTTAAGGTTGCGGTATATTCAATTATTGAAGCTAAAATGCTGTCATCCTGTTCGCCCCTGTCTAACCCGTATTGATCGAAAGTATTGTCTTTAGGCCTCGATCCCATTAAGTGTAATAGCAGCTTATTGCTACTACTACCATCTATATATTTTTCTATTTTTGGAAGAACCTTTTTTGCTCTACCAGATACTCTCGCATTCGCATTGTACTTATGTTTGTCCAGTTCTGCGAACACTGTAGGTGCTATAACAATAGTTACTAGATCCTGGTCTTGAATAACGGCATTCCAAGGTATTTGCTCAAAATCAATAAAATGAATAAAAATATTTGTATCAAGAAAAATATAATTCATAGCAGTACAAGTGAGTGACACAATTAAGGCTTTGCTTCTGTAATATTGGCGGCAAGTGCCCAAAAATTTCAAACAGACCTTGCAGTACTACTTCTCTTTGTTTTTGTATATCCTTTTTGTAATCAACAAAGAATTGCTTTCCTAGTTCCTGATTGCCATTGGCAAACGCTCTAGCAATAAAAGAGAATGTTGCTAATTGCGCCGCCTCAATGTTGATCATTGATTCAAGCAGGATTTTAAATTCACTGTTTTCGTCATTAATTTCAATTGTACTAATCAATTGATCAATATCCATAGTGTAGGTATTACTTTTTGATTAATGGAGTTGTAAAAAGAACCTAAAATACAAAAAGGAGAAGAAAAAGTAAGGCTCTTTTGCTACCCTTTTTGCTACCTATATGCATAAAAAAACCTGAAACCCTTATTGCTATTGAGTTTCAGGCTAACCGTTGTAGAGTGTTACCCAATGTCTTTCACGACCTTAACAAATACTCTCTTAATGATTCCGTTTTTATCTAAAGCTTTAACTGATAATTTAAGGCCGCTATTTCCATCTTTATGAAAAACTCTGGAATGTATCTTTTTAATATACCCTACTTCTATCTCTCCTTTAAAAACTTTGACTGCTTCAGGATCATAACGATTGTGCTTCTCAAGTTCAAATTGTAAAATATCGCCCGTCTTTAAAAGATCTGAGGGTAATTGTAGGTGAGAAAGCCCAGCTAATTCAGTTACAAAATGAAGTCCTTTTACTGGGTTGTAATCGGCCAAAAATTCAAAGTTGTCTGACGGCAAAAGTCCTTGAGTGTGACCTAACAAATAAAACTTGTTAGTTCTAAACTGTGGCTCAATTTCCCAGAAATCATAAAAGCTTTGTATATCCGGCCGCTCGGATTTTGTCAATCTTTGGGCGAAAATTTCTAATGAGTTTCCGTTATAAACTGTTTCTACATTAGGAAATTCAGTATAGGGTGAAAAGCCAAATTCTATTGCCTTTTCAACCTCTTCAGGAAAATAGTGAAACTCGTATCGATGTTCGTCGAAGTGCTCAAGCTGGCCTACAATAAATCTACGGTTACCCCTGCCAGGGCGCCAACTCAAATATATTTTATCAAACTCATGCATGTATTAGCTCCTTCAATTTTGCAAAGCGTGAGCTTATTAATTTTAAAATTAGTCGTTTTCTACTTTCGGGGATTCTATGCTGTTTAATAAATTCAGGTATCCAAATGTCAGCGTTTTGAATTAACCCCTCTATAGCTGAATGATTAAACTTACTTACAACTCTTTTTATTATGTCAACTGCCGTATTCTTATAACTTGAGTTTATCAAATTCTCCACTAACTCAAAATGAGAAACTTTTTTATCAATCCAATGGATTTCCGATAAGCCCCTACTAATATAATTATTTATTAGCTCATTTGACCCCAGTAATTCGTTAACTCTTTTCTCTGTCAATTCTCTACCTAAGCTGCTTCCGCTATCATAAATGGGCGCGAACCTAACTTTACTGAAATCGTAAATTTCTTCATATTCACCAAAAGGTCTCTCATTATTTATAATGTCGTCAATTTTATTAAGAGCATCTTTTATTGCCGAATATTCTAAAATT
>JAQBNN010000084.1 GCA_028288505.1 Segetibacter sp.
AAACAACGTGCAAGCAGCTTTGCAGTCAACGTTTTTGCTACGCCGGGTACACCTTCAATTAATACATGACCATCAGCTAATATTGCCGCGAGTAACAGCTCAATCATCCCCTCCTGCCCTACTATTACTTTACCAATTTCTTCCCTCACGCGCTGCACTGCCTCGTTTAAAACAGTGACCTCTGTTACCGCTGTTTCTATAGCTTCATTTTCGTATTCCATTGCATTACTATTTATAAAATCAATTGAGGTTAAAGAATATTTTTAACCGGCTTTATAACTTTTTTCAACATCGTTGTGTCACTCACTTGTACAATTAGGTTCTATTCAGCTTGCTTAACTTTTGCTAAGTAACCTGTTTATAAAAATCATCTATTTCCTGGTTAAGCAACAGTAAACCTTTATCACTAATTCTATAATTTACTCTTACCTCTTGTATAAAATTTATCAGTTGCGAAACTTCATCTTTTGCTACTCCACTTTTTCTTGACAGTTGCTCAATAAAAAGATCGTTGATCTCGTTGGTTTGCAAAAAATATTTGTTGCGTACGAATTCGAAAAAGTAAGCAATCTTTTTGTTAGCTACACCAGTGTTATCTTTTTCATTAAAGTAAACACTGGCTACCGTTTTAATAAAATCGAGCGTTGAGTTTCTTAGTGGTGTTATTACCGGGATGATGCGTTGCTTTCTTTTCATTTCGAAGAAAACAAAGATGAGCATACCCATTAATGATAAACGTAAAGCCCATGTAAGGTATTCGTTGGAAAGTAGAAAACGCAGCGGGGTGTCTGCAGCGCCTTTACCAAGTTTATAATATTCGTCCCAATAAATGGTAGATAAGTTGGCCGGTAAATAAGAGATTGCTGTTGCGGTATATTTTTCGTTGTTTTCTTTCAGCATAAAATAATTGCTGAAGCACAAAGGCGAAGCGTGTACTAAGAAAGCACCATCTCCATGAGGAACTTTTACAAAGTTTGCCTCGTTGAAATTGTTTACACCGAGTACAATAGTCTTGGTGGTATCAAATGAAGAAAAGTATTCGTCAATAGTGAGCTTTTGAAAAGTATAATCTTTAGGGGCTTTTAGTAAAGGGTTTACAAAGTTGATAGAAGTCGAATCCGTTGGAAGCAGTGACACCCTGTTTCTAACTTCGAGCTTCAATGAGTCCAAAAAAGCACTTGCAAAATTAGAAGCGGATACAAACAGGTAGTTGCCCTGGCTAACATAATTCTGCAGTTCCTCATAATCTGTTGGTGTAGGTCTGAAGTCTGCACTTAGAATTATATAACCGGTTTGATTGCCTTCGTAATCATTCAACTGGTCATAGATGGGTAAACGATAAGAGTTAATACTTGTAGAGGGAAAAAGATCTTTTAGGCGATCGTATAAAATATAAGAGCCAAAAGGATTTTTATCGTTCTTGCTTAAAGTAACGCTCCAATTTACTGGCTTTGGTTTGTTTAGTTCAGCAATTACATAAACTACAAACACCACTAGAAAAACAATAATAAAAGTTCTGTATCCTTTCACTACAACTGTTTATAAAATTCCTGGAACTGTTGATGCATATTTTCAAACTTGCCTTTTTCTACTGCTACTTCGCCATACCAGGTGTACTCGAAATGATTCGTCAAAGTATTAAAAACAGGTTGAAAAGGTTTGCCTGATAACTCGCTTAAATACTCTGTATTTGTTTTATTTTCTTTCCAGTCAATTAGCCCGCGATCAGCTAAAAGCTTTAGGGATTTTAAATACATTAAGCGTACAGCTAAACGATAATTCCTGTCCTCAATCGCTTCCCTGATGGCTTCATCGAAAGAGATCTGGTTAATATCCTCTGTAGAAATATCATAGTCTAAACCTGATCCTGCGCGCCTTCCGAATAAACCTGCTTTATTCATCTTCATTACCTTGAAAACAAAGTACAAGATAACAGCAAGACCAAACACTATAAATATAGCCCATAATGTTACCCGACCTTTTTTAGTACGCATGATATCTCTCATCTGACTCCAAAACCACGACCAGAATCTTTGCCACAAGCTCTTCGGCGGTTCAATCATTTTTTGGTAATCGAAATCGCTGTCTTTCTTGAGTTCTTTAAACTTTTGCTCGTTGAAAGTTCGTTGCTCCACGCGACCAGTGTCTTTTACCACTTGCTGTGCAAAACAAACTTGTGTTACAAATAAAAGTACCACGATGATGGGTAATGTCCGTAAGGGGAAATGAGAAATGGGCTGAAGTTTTAGAATTGCTATATCACCAAATATAGACTTGGTACTTTGATTAATCACAGCCGATAGCTGCCATAAAAATATACAAGTACAAGTGAGTGACACAACGATGATGCTATGAAAAACTTCTGCTGGTCCCCAAAAGAAATTATATAAAATTAAACTTGCCAAACTCATCAATATTCTTCTTCTGTATTAGTGGTAGTGCCTGTTGCACCCAAAGTTTCAAGGCGTCTCATCATTCCTGTACCATCATATTTTTCAGTAAGTGTGAAGTAGTGAATAATGACAGAGATATAAAAAATAATATAAAACACGAAGCTGAAGATATTAAGAACAGAGGTAACAATACCCATAGTTGTTCCGATGTCGTTGGTAGTAAAGTACGAGATAAGGCCGGTAATTAATCCAACAATTGCGGAGATAATACCGGAGCCAAAAGCATAGATAAGATAAACGACAAAGTAGATAAGTAACGATGACCAGAAGTTATCTTTTATTAAAGTGAAGCAACGGTTGAAGGCTTCGCCAAAACTTACTTCTTCCATAATTAAAACAACGGGAAAGATCATGAAGACTACAGCAAAATAAACACCCGGAGCAATGCAAAAGGCAAAACCTACAACCGTTAATAATAATAACGGTATCGAATACACAAATACGCTTAAAAAGTATTTTTGAAACTGGTTCCACACTTCGCTTATTTCAGGCTCAGTATTTCCTTTGGCTTCGTACACTTTAAGATAAGAAACAATAACAACCTGCATGGCAATAATGGTTGCCCACGAAGCAAACATGGCTAGAAAATAATAGCCGGTAAATATTTGGAAAGGGCCACTATAACTCCTCGACTTTTTTCCTTTAAAAATATCCTCAAATATACCGCCCATGTCGCTCTGAAACATTCCCTGCAAAATGGCCGCAGTCAACATAAACACTCCTGCAATTCCTAAAAAAGCAGTGAGCAAAGGCTTAAAGTTTTGCCTGATGAAAACAAAAGTATCATTTAAGTTGTCGCTGAAATCTCTGATCTTTCTGAGTTCAACTTTTTGTTGAGCCATAGGGTGAAGTTTAGGGTTTCTGACTCTGCATCCCGAGTTTGTACTGCAGCTTCAATTTTTTTATGTAGCCTAATTGGGTAAAGTATAAAATACCAGATGATGAAAAGGGCACTTGCCAACAATATTGATAAACTTAACCACAACGGCATATTAGTGTAGCGGGTTACAAAGCTTTCAAGAAACGCGGCCACTAGAAAGACGGGTACCAGGCCGACAACTATTTTCAACCCGTCTTTGCCTCCACGCAAAAAAGATACACTTCTTTCGTATGTCTTGGGAAACAAAAAGCTGTTACCCAATATAAGGCCTGCTGCACCTGCAATTACTATGGCCCAAATTTCTAGTGTGCCGTGGATAAATACAACCGTAATGCTTTTAAAGCCTAAACCCTTCGAGAAAAAGTAATATTGAAAAGACCCGAGCATTAAACCATTGCTCAACATCAACCAAAGTGTTCCTACAGAAAAAAAGGCACCTAATACATAAGCGATAAAAGCAACCTTAATATTATTAAAAGCAATCATTGCAAACATGTTCATCTGGTTGCTGTGCTTGTACACGCCAAAAGGATCGCCCTTCGCAATATTTTCATTCGTCATGTTTACATACCCGTCGCCAAGTATCAGCCGAATAAAAGATTCATCGTACTTAGCAGATATAACCCCAATGCCACAAAACACCAGGAAGAAAGCCAGCGAATACGCAAACTGCTTATGGTACTTTTTAAACAAGTAAGGCAGTTCATATTGCCAGAAACTCCAAACCCTTGTAGACTTCTCTTTTTTGTTCTTATAAATTTTTTGATGGAAAGATGCAGCCAGCCCGTTTAGGTACCTTGTTGTATTGCTGCCGGGGTAGAATGTTTTGCTGTACGAGAGATCATCCGTTAGTTCAACAAAGCGATCGGCGAGCACGTCCGCATTATGTTGTTGCTTTATTTCGGTTTCAAATTGCTTCCACTTGTCCGCATTTTGTTTTAAAAACTGCGCTTCTCTCATCAGTAGTCCTCTCGTTGTCGGTTGTTGTAAAAATAATGGAACTAATTGCACGATATGTACTTAAAATAAAATTTATTTGCTTTAATTACAGGCAATGAACACCATCAGCATCACCACTCCCCAAAACATTGAAGTAGAATTTGAACTAGCCAGCCTGGGCGATCGAATTGTAGGACGAATAATTGACGGAATACTTATAGCAGGGTACTTTTTTTTATGGGTCGCCATTATTGGTTTTAGCAACCTCACCACCGGTAGCTATTTACACTTATTAATAATTTTAATAATACTACCCATACTTTTATACGACCTTTTATGCGAGATGTTTTTAAATGGCCAAAGCCTTGGCAAAAGAGTAATGGGGTTTAAAGTAATCAGTTTAAGCGGTGAGCAACCCTCTTTAAGTCAATATTTAATTCGCTGGCTCTTCAGGCTGGTCGACTTCTCACTCTCCTTTAGTTTAATAGGTGTAATAATGGTGGCGGCTTCCGAAAAAAAACAACGCCTGGGCGATTATGTGGCAGGAACCGTATTAGTTAAAACACGACCACGTACTGCTTTTACCGACACTATTTCCACACCCCCTGTTCCCGTCGATTACACCGTTACTTACCCCGAAGTAGCCCACCTTAAAGATGCAGATGTACAATTAATTAAGGAAGTAATTACCAGCGTACATCGTACTGGTAACACCATGCTTGCAGTACAAGCACAACAAAAAATCGAGCAGGTATTGCAAATCAGAAGCCGGCACATCGAGGCAATCGATTTTCTTCATGTATTGCTGGCCGATTACAACTATCTCGCCAGCGAGTTGTAGCTTAGGTTTTATTTTGTTTTCCAGCCTTAGTTTTCCATAGCATCATCGTTGTGCCACTCACTTGTACGGCAAATCCTGATTTTGATCGTTATTAATACCCGTCCCTCTAAAATGTACCAATAACACACTTACCCGAAACACCAGCAAATCCTTACAAAGGTTAGTACTGCTAGCGATTCTAGGTCTACACTTTCCTATGTATGCCCAGTTTTGTAAAACTTTTATTTGCCTCGTATTATTTCACCCTTCTATCTTTGCGCATGGCAACAAATCTTACTTCTCCTGCTAGCAACGATCAATCAAGATTTTTTGGTGAAGGCTTAACCTTCGACGATGTTTTACTAATGCCCGCTTTCAGCGAGGTACTTCCACGGGATGTTGATATTTCAACAGAACTTACCAAAGAAATAAAACTAAATGTACCCATGCTCTCGGCAGCAATGGATACCGTAACCGACGCAACACTCGCTATCGCATTAGCCAGGGAAGGTGGTATCGGCATTCTTCACAAAAACATGAGTGTTGAGCGCCAGGCCGAGCAGGTCAGAAAGGTAAAAAGAAGCGAAAGCGGGATGATCCTCGATCCCATAACCTTAACGGCCGACTCTACTATTGGCGATGCAAAACGCCTAATGAAAGAAAATAAGATCGGCGGCATTCCTGTTGTCGACAATAACAAAAAGCTCGTAGGCATCCTTACAAACCGCGATCTGCGTTTTATTGATGATATGAAAAGAAATGTTAGCGACCTGATGACGAAAGAAAATCTGGTAGTGGCCCCCGAAGGAACTGACCTCAAAAAAGCAGAAGTAATTCTCCGCCAGCACAAGGTTGAAAAACTGCCCGTAGTCAATACCAACGGGGAACTCATCGGCCTCATTACTTTCCGCGATATTTTCCAGCTACGAAATTTTCCTAATGCAGGTAAAGATAATTTCGGCCGCTTAATAGTTGGAGCAGCGCTGGGCATAACAAAAGATCTGCAGGAACGGGCAGAAGCCCTGATAAATGTAGGCGTAGACATTGTTACACTGGACAGTGCCCACGGCCACAGCAAAGGCGTAATTGATGCATTAAAAACCTTGAAAGCTAATTTTAAAAATCTTAAGATAATAGCCGGTAATGTAGGTACAGCAGCAGGCGCCGCAGCAATGGCCGAAGCAGGTGCCGATGCCGTGAAAGTAGGCATTGGGCCCGGCTCAATTTGCACTACCCGGATTGTGGCAGGTACCGGGGTACCCCAACTAACGGCAATTATGGAAGCAGCCAACGCCTTAAAAGGAAAAAACGTTTCAATAATTGCTGACGGCGGTATTCGTTATACCGGCGACATGGTAAAAGCGCTTGCTGCCGGTGCAAATGCCGTAATGATGGGAAGCATTTTTGCCGGCACCGAAGAGAGCCCAGGCGAAACCATTATTTACGAAGGAAGAAAATTCAAGCAATACCGCGGCATGGGTTCTTTAGGCGCCATGGTACAGGGCAGCGGCGACAGGTACTTCCAGGATGTTGAGGATGATGTAAAGAAGTACGTTCCCGAGGGAATTGAAGGAAGGATCGCTTACAAAGGTTTT
>JAQBNN010000088.1 GCA_028288505.1 Segetibacter sp.
CACTTCATCTAATAAGTGGCTCGCCATTATAATTGTTTTTCCTTCGCCTGCTAATCGCTTTATTAATTCTCTTATTTCAGCAATTCCTACAGGATCGAGGCCGTTGGTTGGTTCATCAAAAACCAATACCGTTGGGTCACCAAGTAGCGCTGAAGCAATGGCTAATCTTTGCTTCATGCCTAAAGAGAAGGTGCTGAATTTGCTGGTCTTTCTTTCGTATAGGTTTACCTTTTTTAATACGGTGTCAATATCTTCATATCCTTTTCCCTTTATTTCTGCAGCTATTCTTAGGTTTCTTTCGGCTGACAGGTAATGATAGAAGTTGGGTGTTTCAAGTAACGTTCCAATGTTTTTACGCAACACGTGAGAAGCAGGCTGACCGAAGAAATCGAATGTTCCTGAAGTAGCTTTCAATACATCCATCACGATACCTAGCAAAGTTGTTTTGCCACTACCATTTGGACCTAAAATGCCGAAGACACTTCCTTCAGGTACACTAAATGAAACATTGTTAAGAGCATGAATGCGACCATAATACTTGGTGACACCATTAATGGTTAATACAGTTGACACAATTAGTAGGTTTGATAAAGAAGTAAAATAATTGATAATACTCGGTTGGCAAAAATGTATTTGACGAAAAGGCTGTTTGTAGATATGAAAGCAGTAAAAAGGAAGATTTATACGAAGCGCATTAGTGACTAGAAATAAAAAGAGCGCCAGTTAAGTAGCGCTGTTTTTGTTTATAACTATAAGTTTCAGCTCGTTCTATTAGTTGCGTAAAGGCTTACCACTTTTTAGTACACTTTGTATTCTTTCCAAAGTTTTTCTTTCACCCGTAAGGCTTAAAAAAGCTTCTCTTTCAAGATCTAATAAGTATTGTTCTGTTACCAAAGTTTGCTCGCTTAAATCACCGCCACACATTACATACGCCAGCTTACGTGCTACTTTAGCATCATGATCAGTGGCATAATTACCGCGCCACATACCATTAATGCCAGCATATAATGCACCAAGAGCGTTACGCCCTAACACACGAATATCTTTTCGTTGTGTAGGCATTATATACCCTTGATCATACATTTCTATTACACTCTTTTTCGCCTCAAATACACGTCGGCTTTGGTTCATGATGACTTCATCAAGCCCCTTTCTTAAAATGCCCATGTTGAACGCTTCATGTGCACTGGTAGCAACCTTAGCTGTTGCTATATTAAAGAAGCGGTTTTTTAAAGTGTTTGTTTCGGGCTCCTCATCGTGTAATTCATCTGAAGCTCTTAGTACAAACTCTTTAGTGCCACCGCCACCGGGAATGAGACCAACACCCAGTTCTACAAGTCCAATATAAGTTTCTGCAGCAGCACAAACTTTATCAGCATGAAGGTTCATTTCGCAACCGCCGCCAAGACATAGTCCATGCGGCGCTACCACTACTGGGACTGATGAATAACGAACCCTCATCATTGCATTCTGGAACATTCTTATCGCCATATCAAGCTCATCGTATTCCTGCTCGATAGCAAACATGAAGATCATTCCTACGTTCGCACCTGCACTAAAATTTAGTCCGCCATTTGATATTACAAGGCCCTTATAATTTTGCTCAGCCAACGTTATGGCTTTATTGATCCCTTCTAAAACCTCGCTGCCTATGCTGTTCATCTTGGTGCGCCATTCTAAACCCAATACGCCATCTCCAAGATCAACAACACTACAAGCGGTGTTCTTCCAAACCGTTTTATCAGTATATTTTTCTATCAATATAAATGCTTCTCCGCCTGGTAATGCCTTATAACTTTTACTCGTTGCATCGTAATAAACCTGCTTGCCATTTTCAAGTTTATAGAATGATATATTGCCTGCTGCAAGCATCTCTTCAATCCATGGGGCGACTGAATATCCTTCAGCTTTCATAGCCTCAACGGTTTTGGCAACACCTAATACATCCCATGTTTCAAAAGCGCCGATTTCCCATCCGAAGCCAGCTTTCATTGCGTCATCCACACGATAGAGTTCATCACTTATCTCGGGTATACGGTGAGAGATATAGCTGAATAAACCATAATGAAAATGCTTATAAAACTGCCCTGCTTTATCACCTGCATTATGCAGCATTTTTATTCGCTGCTTTAAGTCATCAACAGGCTTTGCTGCTTCTACACTTGCAAACTTTGGCTTTTGCCTTGGCTCATACTCGAGTGTCGTTAAATTTAAAACATGGATCTCTTTTTCTCCTTTAGTAGTAGCAGGCATCTTCTTAAAAAAGCCCTGTCCGTTTTTATCGCCGAGCCAGTTATTAGTAGCCACTTTATCAAGCCAGGAAGGAATATTAAATTTTTCTCTCGCTTCATCACCAGGACAATTATCTGCTACACCTTTTGCCACCTTAACCAAGGTATCAATACCAACTACATCGGCTGTTCTAAAAGTTGCAGATTTTGGTCGGCCTATAATTGGTCCTGTCAACGCATCTACTTCATCAATCGTTAATTCCAATTTATCTATCAATCCAAAAATTGACATGATGCTAAAAACGCCTACCCGGTTAGCAATAAATGCAGGAGTATCTTTTGCAAGCACAGTAGTCTTGCCCAGGAACACATCTCCATAATGCATCAGAAAATCAACAACACTTTTATCAGTATAAGGGGTAGGGATAATTTCGAGCAACCGCAGGTAGCGGGGAGGGTTAAAAAAGTGTGTACCACAAAAATGCTTTTTAAAATCATCGCTTCGTCCTTCCGCCATCAAGTGTATTGGAATACCAGAAGTATTACTTGTAACTAGCGTACCGGGCTTACGATATTTTTCAACTTCAGTAAACACACTTTGCTTTATATCCAGTCGCTCTACAACTACTTCAATTATCCAGTCGCAGCCAGCGATATCCTTCATGTTATCCGTAAAGTTGCCGGTAGTTATTCGCTTTACAACATCTTGTATATACACCGGAGACGGGTTGCTTTTTATAGCAGCCGTTAATGCCTCGTTTACAATCTTATTCTTATCAACCGGCTTTTCTCCCTGTCCTCCCATTTCGGGGGAGTTAGAGGGGGCTATATCCAATAGCAAAACTTGTAAGCCAACTCCTGCAAAGTGGCAGGCAATACGGCTACCCATTACACCACTACCCAGTACGGCAACTTTTTTAATTGTTCTATTCATAAAGCAATTTCAATGTGTTCTTTAATTTGTAGGAATCTTTTGGTGACCGGCATTTGTATTTCAATTTCACATCGTTGCGTCGCACTCTTGTACTGTTGGAAGCCTATGATCACTAAAAATAGTTAGCTAAACAACTATTATTCGAAGATACTCATTTTTGTATTCACTATTAATTCCTTTTGAATAGAAAAGTAGCAGCGATTTAGGTGATGGAATTGAGGCAACCTTTTAGCTTCTATAGTAAAAGCAGCATAATGATTTGTCGTACAAGTGAGTGATACAACGATGTTGATTTTTGAGTAAAAGCTCATAGCCAAACCTTTTATTTTTCCAGCTTCGTATAATTTATAAACTTAAAATCATCGGTATGAATGAAGAGCGCACTCTTGCCCGGTAGTTCTTTAAAAAATGCTTCAGCTTCTTTTTGGTCTTGTACATTTCTATAGAAACGTTTGCTGTAATAAGTTAATAATAATGACATTTCCGGGGTGTCTATAAAAATATAATCAGTAGGTTTAGCCACTTCTTTTATGTGCTCTCCAAGGGTTTTAAAATAGCTATAAGGGTGCCCATTGGCTGCAAACTTTCCCGGTGGATTAATGTAATAGTAAACGCCAAGATTAATAGTTATAAAAGCAGCTACAACAATTGCTTTCCACTTGTTCGATGGGATAGTAGCAAACACGGCTACGGTAGTTAACAGGCTAATAATAATGCCGGCTTTCGTAACAGAATAATCGTGAAGAACAGTAAAGCCTTTAAAAATGAAATGGTGGCTAAGGCAGATAGCTACAGCTATAGCAATAAATTTTTTTACTGGTGCGCTTATGCTGACCTTCTTTCTTTTTGCAGCATAATAAGTATAAATGAAAACAATGGCAGGGATAAAAATTCCGTAACTGATAATATAATAAACCGGGATAGCTATAAAAGGACTTACATCCTTTGCGCCAACATCTGCACTTACTCCACGGAGATTATAACGTGAAACAAGAGCATTGAAATAGTTTTCGTATCCCATAAAAGAACCAAACTGAACAATAGTAATAGCGAGGCCAGCAACAACACCCAAAGCAATAAGTAAGCTTGTGTATAAGTGTTGCTTATCGCGTTGCTTATAGTACTTCCATACAGAAATTACGAACAGGGCAAAAGCAACAAAACACATAAGCCAATCACAACAGACACCTGCAGCTATTAACAGGCTAATTAAGCAAGCTTTGTAAAACTTGAATTGGTTTGTTTGTAATTGAAGATAAAGAAGTGCTGCACCAAAAATAAAAGGCAACACCGCGATTTCATGAACATAAGTGTTTCCATGAAACCACAAGGGGCCGGGACTAAACATATAAAGAACAGCAACCAGTAAAGCTTTTGACATGGCTGATGGTTCTTTGCGAAAAAGAATAAGTGCAATCCTATAAACAAGGAGAACGGTGACGAGGTGAAGTAGAAGGTTAAAGACCTGCAACAACAAAGGCGAAGGTGGTGAATGTAACAACTTTAAAAAAGCGTACGGCATAATGTACCAGAGTGAACCAAAGGATTGGTTAATCATGTACATATAAGGCTGATCATTATAAACATTATCACCAGGAAGGTGATAGGTATTTACGGGAACAAAATGGTATAACGAAGCACCTTTGTTATTCCACTCTTCCGCATTAATTAATACTAATGCCGTGTTGAGTTCGTGGTGCTTGGAAAGAGGACGGCCAAGATTAGGAATCCTGGCCGTTACACTTATACAAAAAAATAGTAGCAATACTGCTATCGGGCGTTGATTGAAGAAGCTGCTGATCTTATTAAGAAACGTTGCTTCCTGCATCAATGCTGCTTTCAGGATTTATAAAGTGAAGTTTACCCCTTTTATCTTCAGCCATCAGGATCATTCCATTGCTTTCTATTCCACGCATTTTACGGGGAGCAAGATTGGTAACAACAGTTACTTGCTTGCCTACAATTTCTTCAGGTTTAAAATGCAAAGCAATACCCGAAACAACAGTACGTGTTTCAAAACCAAGATCTATTTGAAGCTTTAAAAGTTTGTCTGCTTTCTCCACTTTTTCTGCGCTTACAATAGTTCCAACTTTCAGGTCAATCTTAGCAAAATCATCAAATTGAATTGCTGGTTTTACGTTAGATTTTACAACTTCTGGTGCGGCTTCTACTATTGGTGTTGTACTTGCTGGTGAAGCTGCTGGTTGTATATCTGCTGCTTTATTTTCTTCCACTTGTTGGCTTTTTATTTTTAATTTTTCCACTTGTTCGGCTATCTCTGCTTCATCAATTTTTCTAAATAATAATTGCGGTTCTCTTAATGAATACCCCACACTTAACAACTTCGCTTTACCAGCGTTCTCCCAATCAAGCATCTTATCAACCACCTTCATCATGTAGCACATTTTACGTGCAGTAAATGGAAGGAATGGATCAAGAAGAATAGCAAGGTTAGCAGTTAGCTGCAAACAAATGTGCATGCAGTTGTCAATTATTTTTTGTGCCCCTTCGCGGCCAACGCCGTTTGATGAACTCTCTTCAGTTAGTTGTTTCGCGACAATCCATGGTTGCTTATCCTGCATGTATTTGTTGCCCTTTCGTGCAAGGTCGATCACCTCGAACATGGCATCGCGGAACTTGTATTGCTCAATAAGGTCTTGCACTTTTAATGCTGATCTACTCAATTCTGCAAGCATTATATCGTCTTCCACTTCCATAATATCTATATGCAGTGGCGGCACTTTTCCTTTGCAGAGTTTATGCATCAATACAAAAGTTCGGTTCACGAAATTGCCGAAAATATTTACGAGCTCGCTATTGTTGGCATCCTGGAATCCTTTCCACGTAAACTCGCTGTCTTTTGTCTCGGGAGCTATGGCAGTAAGGTAATAACGAAGCACATCAACCATGCTGTCGCCACCGTTTTCTTTCTTTATCCAATCGTTTATAAAATCTTCCATTTCAATGCTCCAACCACGGCTGGTGCTCATCTTATCACCTTCAAGATTCATAAACTCGTTGGCCGGAACATTAGTAGGCAAGACATTGCCATGCAGCTTTAGCATTACAGGAAAGATGATACAATGAAAAACAATGTTATCCTTACCTATAAAATGGACAAGCTTAGTGTCCTTATCTTTCCAATATGGTTCCCAATCTTTACCATTATCTTTTGCCCATTGTCGTGTAGCACTTATATAACCAATAGGGGCGTCGAACCATACATACAATACTTTGCCGGTCGCTTCCGCCAAAGGAACCTGTATGCCCCAATCCAAATCTCTTGTTACTGCACGGGGTTGCAGACCCGCATCAATCCAGCTTTTGCATTGGCCCAATACGTTTGCTTTCCAGTCGTTGCCATGCTCATCAAGTATCCATTCTCTTAAAAATTCTTCATGACGGTTTAGTGGCAAATACCAATGCTTGGTCTTCTTTTTTATTGGCTCATTTCCACTTAATGTACTGCGTGGATTTATAAGTTGATCAGGACTTAAAGATGAACCGCATTTCTCACACTGGTCGCCAAAAGCATTATTATAACTACATACAGGGCATGTGCCTATTATATACCGATCAGCCAAAAAAGCCTTTGCTTCCTCGTCATAAAATTGCTCTGTATCTTTTTCTTCCAGGTCGCCATTTTTGTTCAGTACTGTAAAAAACTCCTGGGCAGTCTCATGGTGCAGAGGATCGCTTGTACGGTGGTAGATGTCGAAGCTTATCCCCAGTGTTTTAAAGTTCTCTTTTAGGATCTCGTGGTATTTGTCTACGATAGCTTTTGGCGTAGTGTTCTCCTTCATCGCCTGTATGGTAATAGCTGCGCCATGTTCGTCGCTTCCGCATACATATACTACATCGCGTTTTTGCGCCCTTAAATAGCGGACATAAATATCAGCAGGTAGGTAAGCGCCGGCTAAATGACCAATATGTTTTAGCCCGTTGGCATAAGGTAGGGCTGATGTAATTAAATATCGTTTAGGTAAATTCATTGTGTACTTAGCTTTATATCATTACTCATCATTGTTGCGTGACACACTTCAACTGAAATGCATTTTTCAACAAGAAAGAACACAAAAATAACTAATCAGGCGGGAAATGAATTATTGGTTGATAGTTAAGCCGATAAATTGCAGGAGCAGTTGCGATAAAAAACAAAAGTACAAGTGAGTGACACAACGATGCCGCCATGCAATACTATTGCTTGCTCCCCAAAAAACTCCTGGTACATTTTTACTTTTTGTTTGAAAGGTTATAGCTTCATTTATATTTATTAATTATTGCATAAGTCGCCTAAATACTTTTACGCGGTGCATGCTCTACTATTTAAAAGTATATTTTTACTTCTCGAAATCAACTCTTCATGAACCGTAAGACTTTCCTGCAAATATTGGTACCAGCAACGCTGGGAACCTTATTTGTAAAGGAAGTTTTTGCAGGTTCAAAAAGTATCGCTCCGATTGCCAGTCTTGCAGACGAATCTCTATACGTAATTCCACCTTATTTACAAGCCGGAGATACTATTGCGATCACATGCCCTGCTGGTGCAGTAGATTACTCGAGCATGTTGCCATGCGAGATAGCACTAAAGAAATGGGGGTTAAATGTGCGCTATGGTAGTACCGTGGGAAAGAAATGGCAGCGCTTTGGTGGCACCGATAAAGAGCGGCTTGATGACTTCCAGGCTATGATTGACGACCCATCTATTAAAGCTATTATGTTTGGTAAAGGCGGCTATGGTACGATGCGCATAATTGATAAACTGAACTGGGACAAATTTAAGCAGAACCCAAAGTGGCTGGTCGGCTATAGCGATCTTACTGTTGTTCATTCGCACGTTCATGCTAATCTTGGCATTGCAACCATCCACGGGGATATGGGTACTGGCTTTATTGCAGATCCTTACGATGCATCAGCTTTTAGTCTTCAACAGGCCTTGTTTGGCGGTAAGATGGAATACAACATCAAAAGTTTTTCGATGAACCGGTTGGGAACTGCGAAAGGTAAAGTAGTAGGTGGCAATCTTTCGATGCTGCATGCATGCACCGGTAGTAAAAGTGATATTAAAACCGATGGAAAGATTTTGTTTATTGAAGATGTAAGCGAGTTTAAATACAGTATCGACAGGATGATGATGTCGCTAAAGCGATCAGGGAAATTAGAAAACCTAACAGGACTAATTGTGGGAGAATTTACTGCTACCAAACAGGATGCAGAAGATAGTTTTGACATGCGAATTGAAGACATAATTTGGGATAAGGTGAAAGAATACAATTATCCTGTGTGTTTCCATTTTCCCTCTGGCCATATTCGGGAGAACCGTGCTTTAAAATTGGGCTTGAATTATACGATGAATGTAGGTAGGGAGTATGTGCTTCTTGAAGAAGATGGTTTACCAATACAACCAATAAGGAACATCGATTTAAAGATCGAAAAAGATACCAGCGTTGCCACTAACCTACCTGCTACTGATTCCCTGTAGCAAATCAATAAAAATTTTGTGTGTATTATTGCTGCATGTCAGTAATTCCTTCATATTTAGAAAAAGGCGACACGATTGGTATTGTTTGTCCTGCAGGTTTTATGCCTTACGACAAAGCGCAAACCTGCATCAGCATTTTAAAACAGTGGGGTTTTAATGTAAAAGTTGGTAAAACGTTAGGCAACCAACTCAACTATTTTTCGGGCACAGACGAGGAGCGCTTAGACGACTTACAACTAATGCTGGACGATACTGAAGTTAAGGCAGTTTTATGCGGCAGGGGAGGATACGGTGTAGGTAGAATAATAGATAATATCAATTTTAAAAAGTTCAGGAAACACCCGAAGTGGGTAATCGGTTTCAGCGATATTACAGTTCTTCATTCTCATCTTTTTAATAGGTATAAGATAGCTTCACTCCATTCGCCAATGGCCGCTGCTTTTAACGAGGGTGGATACGAAAATGAGTACGTGCAGTCGTTGCGTTTAGCCCTAACAGGCGTTAAAGGAAATTATACCTGCGCTACTCATGAGTACAATAAAAAGGGAAAGGCTTCCGGCAAGTTGGTAGGCGGTAATTTGTCTTTGTTCGCACATCTTATAGGCACACCTTCCGATGTAAATACCAAAAACAAGATCTTGTTTTTAGAAGATGTAGGCGAATACATTTATAACACTGACAGGATGCTGTACCAACTAAAGCGTAGCGGAAAGCTCGATAAATTGGCAGGATTAATTATAGGTGGATTTACGGATATGAAAGACACTACTACTCCGTTTGGCAAAGATGTGTACGAAGCAATTTTTGATATAGTAAAAGACTATGAGTACCCTACCTGTTTTAAATTTCCCGTAAGTCACGATAAAGAAAATTATGCTTTAAAGATTGGCGTAGAGTATGAGTTGAGGGTAGGAGAGAATAAGGTTGCTCTAAAGGAAGTATAAGTTTCAAACACTACTCAACTAAATATTATTTACCCTTGTTGTCTTCCTTTTTCATGGGGTAACTTTGCTTTTTAAATTTTGAGTTACACTAATGACCTTTGTTCAATTAGAATACATTCTTGCTGTAGATACTCATCGTCACTTTGCTGAAGCTGCTGAGAGCTGCCACGTTACCCAGCCAACGTTAAGTATGCAAATTCAAAAATTAGAGAGTGCAATGGGCATACAAATTTTTGACAGGAGCAAGCACCCCGTTATGCCCACGGAAATGGGCGAACTTGTTATACAACAAGCACGTAAAATACTTGCCGAAAGAACGTTGATGGATGAAATGGTGCAGGCTCAAAAAGGCGTACTAAAAGGCGAGTTGCGTATAGGTATTATTCCAACTTTAGCTCCTTATGTGTTGCCCTTATTTGTGCAGCCTTTCTCGCAAAATCATCCCGATATTAAGTTGATCGTACAGGAATTAAAGACCGAAAGAATAGTGTCGCGTTTACGGGAAAGCAGGTTGGACGTAGGCATTCTTGTTACCCCGCTCAACGATAATACTATCACCGAGCATGTATTGTTTTACGAAAAAATGCTTGCTTACGTAAGCGAAAAAAGCAGCGCCTATAAAAAGACCTTAATGTTGCCCCAGGATATCAACCCCGAGAAGCTTTGGCTGTTGGAAGAAGGACATTGCTTCCGCTCACAAATCTTAAACCTGTGCGAATTGCGCAAGGCGGGCATGGAAGGAAAAAGCTTTAACTACGAAGCAGGCAGCCTTGAAACGTTACGACGAATGGTGGAAATAACGGATGGCATTACAATCCTTCCCGAGTTAGCCACGCTCGACCTTGCGCCTGAGCAACAGCATAAGATAAGGGAGTTTAAAAAGCCACACCCCATGCGTGAGGTAAGCATGGTTGTTCACCGCGACTTTGTAAAAAAGCGTTTGATCGAAGCCCTAAAAAGTGTCATACTTTCCGTTATGCCAGATACTATTAAGAACAATAAAAAAAGCAGGGTTGTTTCAATTGAGACAGTTAGTTGATGTAGAAGGTAAGGGTTGTCCGCTTTTTCATTAATGTAAATAGTATTTTGGGGACAGGCATTTTATCATCTATTAAGCATCGTTGTGTCACTCACTTGTACAGTTATTTCTTTACGCAGCCCGGTTGTAACTTTTCATTCCTTGCGGCAAACTCATCATTCATAACTCATTTTACCTTTCTTTGCGCCATGAAGCTTTTCTTTATACGTTTAACCAAGTCGTGGTTTATCAAGTTACAACTCCACTGCGTCTTTGGTCCTTTTACTACGTTCTTTTTAAACATGGCTTACTTAACCCGTTTTTCTAAGTGGGCACATGCTAATAAGAAAATTGAATACAACGACTTTTTAAGCAAGTGGGATTACACTAAGCGCTACCCGATGTATGAGTGGGTTATCAATAAAGAGAATTTGCAGCAGGAAATAAACTACATGGAGTTTGGTGTAGCATCAGGTCACTCTTTTGATTGGTTTATGACCAAGAATACGCACCCTGCCAGCAAGTTTTACGGCTTTGATACATTTGATGGTTTACCTGAAGATTGGGGACCTTTTAAAAAAGGATCTTTTACGAATAACAATGTGGTACCAACACCTAAAGATGAGCGTGGTAAATTTTATACGGGCTTGTTTCAACAGACGGTACCAGGTTTTTTGCTTGAATTGGATAATACAAAACGAAATGTTTTTATGATGGATGCTGATCTTTGGTCAGCTACTTTGTATGCACTTACCATGCTTGCACCTTACCTAAAAAAAGGCGACATTATTTTCTTTGATGAATTTGTTGTGCCTACCCACGAGTTTAAAGCCTACATGGACTTTGTAGAATCGTATTACGTAAAGCTCGAGTTGATAGCTGCTGCTAATAACTATTATTTTGCCGCGTTTAAGGTTGCTTAATCTTGCTTCTGAAGAGAAGACTTTGAATGGAAATGGACGGCGATACGACAAGAGGTTTTTGAAAGATGCGTGAAAGTACACACCAGATCTTGTCCAATAGTATTACTACAAGTTGAAGAGTGCGACGCAAGGATGACTCATTATTTTTCCTACTGCTGGTAACAAAAAAGAAAGCTAAAAAATTAGCGTGTGATATAAAAAGAAAGTGCCGGAGCAGTGAATGTTCCGGCACTTTCTTTATTTACGTTTTGATTAATTATACAGGAACTTCTGGTTCTTTAAAATGTCTTCCTCTTCTTTTATTTTAAGCTCCCACGCCCATGCAGTGCGCATCATTTCGGTAAGGTCGTATTTAATCTTCCAACCTAAAGCGGTTACCGCTAAGTTGTTGTTGGCGTAAATAGCAACGACATCTCCGGGACGGCGAGGGCCCACTTTATAATTAAGTTTTTGCCCGCTTACTTCTTCGAAAGCCTTGATGGCTTCAAGCACCGTAACGCCATTGCCAGTACCCAAATTGAAGATGTCGTAATTGGTTTTGTTCCTGTTTTCGATAAGGTAATTTAGGGCAAGCGTGTGTGCATGAGCAATATCGCACACATGAATATAGTCGCGAATATTACTGCCATCACGAGTGTCGTAGTCGGAACCAAACACCGTCATCTGTGGTAATTTACCAATAGCTGTTTGTGTAATTGCAGGAACCAAGTTGGCCGGTTTACCCAAAGGAAGTTCACCAATAAAGCCCGATGGATGTGCGCCAACAGGGTTAAAATAGCGGAGTAAAATGGCTTTTGTATCAGTAACCTTAACGGTGCTGGTAAGAATTTCTTCGCCCATTTGCTTGGTAGCGCCGTAGGGCGACTCCGCCTTTTTAATAGGCGATTCTTCAGTTACAGGTATTTTGTCAGGGCTTCCATAAACGGTGCATGAAGACGAGAACACAAAGTGAGGAACGTTAAACTCCTTCACACACTTCAAAAGGTTGATTAGTGAATACAAGTTGTTTTCAAAATACATAAGAGGCTCTTCTACTGATTCGCCTACTGCTTTATAAGCGGCAAAATGTATAATGCCTGCAATGTCCTGGTTTTCCTGGAAGACAGCGCGGGTATCATTAAAATCTTTAAGATCTACTTTATAATTCTTAACTTTTTTACCGGTTATTTTTTCAATACCATCTAAAAGGTAAGCGGAACTTCTTGAATTATCATCTATAGAAATTACACTGAAACCATTTACTATAAGGTCTACTATGGTGTGAGAACCAATGTAACCGCATCCGCCTGTTACCAATATTTTCTTCATGAAACCTTTCCGTTTAGTAATTACGCTTGCAAAATAAAATAAATAGGTGGAATGGGAGCAGTTAAATAAATATCTTCATTATCCAGAAGAAAATAGCCGCCATTAGTGCGCTAATGGGTATAGTTATTACCCAGGCCCACATGAGGTTTACCGTTACACCCCAGCGTACTGCAGACAAACGCTTCGTGGCACCAACGCCGATAATAGCGCCTGAGATAGTATGTGTTGTACTTACAGGTATACCAAAATGTTCAGCAATGTAAAGAGTCATAGCACCTGCTGTTTCTGCACTTACGCCCTCAAGCGGTGTTACTTTTGTAATACGCGTTCCCATTGTTTTTACAATCTTCCAGCCACCGCTCATTGTACCTATGCCAATTGCTATAAAACATGATATGGGCACCCAAGTAGGTGTTTGACTAAAATCTTCAATGTACCCGCTGGTTACCATAGCAGCACCAATAATACCCATTACTTTTTGCGCATCGTTACCTCCATGTCCTAAGCTAAATAGTGCCGATGACACCAGTTGCAACTTTTTAAACCATCGCTCTGCCTTGTAGGGTTTCGATCGTTTGCTTAAGTGGGCTATAAGAATGGTTATAATAAATGCGATGAGCATACCTATAAGAGGCGCTAAAAATATAAAAAGAATAATAGGTAAAACTTTAGCGGCTACCACCACCGAAAAGGTGCCGTAATGTGCAACAGCTGCACCAATAAAACCGCCAATTAACGTATGGCTACTGCTACTTGGTATACCAAACCACCAGGTAATAAGGTTCCAAGTAATAGCTGCCAGCAAGCCACAAAGAATTACGTAGAGTGCAAGATGATCGCCCTCCTGCAACAAAACAGATTTTGATATGGTGTTGCCTATTTTAAATTCTCCAACAACGTATTTGGAAATAAAGTAGGCCGAAAAGTTGAAAAATGCTGCCCAAAGAACAGCCTGGAAAGGCGTAAGAACTTTTGTAGAAACGATTGTGGCTATAGAATTAGCCGCATCGTGAAAACCGTTTATGTAATCGAAAATGAAAGCAAAAATAATGATGACGATAAGAATAGGGGTCATAGTAAGTTTTTGAAGTTTGGAGACAGTAGCAGTAACTAAGCGTATTTAATCATTATAGACTCTATTACGTTAGCCGCGTCTTCGCACTTGTCTGTCGCCAATTCCATTACCTGGTAGATTTCTCTTTTTTTAATCACCTCCTTAAAATCGTTCTCTTCGCTAAATAAACGCTCGATACTAAGGTCGAAAATATCGTCAGCCTGATTTTCAATATCGTTTACTCTAACCAACGCTTCTGTAATGTTTCGTAGGTTTTTCATGTTCCTCATTTCGTTAACAGCGCTCTTAATATGCACAGTGCCTTGCTCAATTAGTTCCGCCATTTTTTGAATGCCTATATCGTTCGGATTAACCCTGTAGAAGTTTAGTTTTTTTGCTGAGGCATAAATATAATCGGCAATATCATCTAAAGCCGAAGCAAGGGTATGTATATCTTCACGATCAAAAGGCGTAATAAAATTCCTTCCTAGTTCAGTAAAAATTCTATGAGTGCTGTCGTCGTTTTCGTGTTCGAGGTCCTCAAGGCGAGAAGTGAGTTGCGCTCGTTTGTTGTAATCAGGTTCATTAACCAGTTGTTTTAAAACGGCGCCCATTTTATTAACTGTAACTGCAACTTCTTCAAACAGGTTGTAGAAGATCTTGTTTTTTGGCATGAATATCTTACCAATCGAATTTAACCCCATAGTAATTATTTTGGCAAAAGTATAATTATAGTTGCATGGGAACAGCCGGCCACGTTTCTTAATGATAACTTAACATTGACTATTACAAAAATACTATACCAAGGCGCCATTGCAACATTAGTTGTAATATCAATTTTTTTTAAGGAAAGGAATATGCGGAAAATTTTTTTTTACTAAGCCACTTTACTTCTATTTAGCTCTGTTGCGTCGCACTCTTGTGCCCGTTTCTCTTTCCTCACCTAGAGAAAATAGTACTTGGCGGTGCAAAACAAAAGCATGAACGTAAATCCTTCTATATTCTTGAGAGTATGTAAAGTATCCGGCATAAATTGTCATATTTAAGAGCGTGCTTAATCTTTCAATTTATGCCGGATTTGATACCCAATTAATACCAGGAATCAAGAGAATATAAATTGATGAAACCTATTTTTTTACCTGGTTGTTTACCAACTTAGCTAACTCAAACATTGAAATCTGTTTTTTACCTTCGAAGATTCCACCAAGTTTCTCGTCGGCATTAATCATCCTGCGATTTTCTTTGTCTTGCAGATCGTTCTTTTTTATATAATCCCAGATCTTTTTAATTATTTCTGTTCTAGGCAATGGCGCACTTCCAACTACGGCAGCTAGTGCGGGGCTTACTTGCAGAGGAGCCATAAAGGCTGCATTTGCTTTTCCTCCACTTTTTTTGGCTGCTGCTTTTTTTGGTGCAGCTGCTTTTGTTGCTGCTTTTTTTGGTGCAGTTGCCTTTGTTGCTGCTTTCTTAGGTCCTTTAGTGGCTGCTTTCTTAGCTGCTTTTGCCATACGTTTTTTTTAATTTAAAAGTTAATAATATCGATCCAACTAGCACTGAATTTTTATTACAGTGCAATAAGTAACATAACCTATTTATATGTAGTACTAAAGTACTGGTATTTAATTACTAAACAACAATTCTACTACACAAGTCCGCATAATTATTCTCTTATGACGGATTCAATCTTTTATGTAAAAGCTAAAGCCCCCTTTTAACTACAAAACCTGGTCTTTTTTGGCTGGTTTGGTGATAATCGAAAGCTGTTTAAAAAAATGATTACACATTGTTAGGAAATCCTAATTCTACTTGTAAATTTTTATGCCACTGTATTGAAGCACGATTATGAAACACTTTTTACAAAAAATGATGGTTCAAGGGCTGCGTATTTTAATTATTCTGGTGCTTTCTTCTATCCTTACTTAAGGCACTAACTATTGCACTTACCAAGCTAAACAAAAAAGTTGACTACAGGGATTAGCCTAGCAAGATTCTTGTAATGTAAATTGCGATTATAGGATTTGTTCTTTGCTTGTTTAGAGCAGTTAACGGCGCTGGTAATGCCGGCTAACAACCATTTATTTATAGAAAGGCCTCTAACCATTCGTGAACTTATGAAGAACCCAATAAGGCAAATTTTACTTGCCGAAGATAATTTGCATGAGTACAACGTTTTTATTAAAGCAGTGTACAGTCTTTCTGCCGCAATTAAGGTAATTAGGGTTGATGACGGTTATAGTTTGTTAACAATGCTACAGACTTCTATAAATCCTGATGTTATATTTCTTGATGTGAATATGAAGTATAAGAATGGACTCTTAACCTTAAGTGAAATAAGAGAACATAATAATCTTACTGCTTCTCCGATCATTTTATTATCACAATCGGACTATGCTAATAATATTGCGCTCGCTTATAAACTTGGGGCCACTTACTTCATCCGGAAGACAGGAAATCCTGAAAAGTTGGCGAAAGCATTGCAAACTGTTTTTTCAAGCCCTTTCTTTTCTTCCGGTGCACAGCCGCCATGGGAATCTTTTTACATTTCCTAAAAGTGGAAGCCGTGAGGGCTGGGTGGGTTGAAGCATTGCTATTTAGGATGAATTAGAATACTACAGTACAGGTACTATCTTTCTAACCAAACATTTTCGAAGCCTTTTTCAGTTAATTTTGCGGGTACCCGAGAGGAGTCACACGACGATAACACGACGGATGATTACCTTCTGTAGCCCTGGTTTCCTGG
>JAQBNN010000089.1 GCA_028288505.1 Segetibacter sp.
TATTCACCGGAGCTTGAGTAACTATTCCACCACGTATTACTTTCAATAATTCGGTCTGCAAAATTTTTCGACGAGTAGTTACTTTGATCATTATAAATTAGGCGGCCACCAGTTAGCGTTGCTGTAAAAAAAAGCCATTTTTGATTGCCATCTTTTACTAATACATAATTATTAGGAATGTCTTTCTGAAGAATGCTAGGCGCCTCTACATTGGTAAAAGACTTATTAACCTTACCGAAAAAGAGGTTTTGCCTACTTCTTAAAGCACCAATGGTTGCATAAATAATAATTGTAGAATCGGCAGGAGTGGTGTGTAGGTGAGGATTAAAAAGTATGAGAGAACCAGTATTGTAAGTCGCTATTTCTCCTACACCTGTTGCAAAGTTTACTTTAACCAGCTGAAGTCTTCTATTTGAATTGGTATCGACGCCTGTTTTTAAAACAAGCAAATTATTAGCGTCAAGCAACTTTATCTCATGTAGTTTTTCTGCTGATGGTTTAAAGTCATAAGCTACTTTCCTGCTTTCTAAAACCTTCATTTTATTATCTACCCGCACCTGAGTAGTTACTATTTTTCTTAGCCTGGGATAATGGAAGTGCGATAAGAAGAAAATTTGATGGTTGTCGGTAACCATACGTAATGTGCCGTTGCTTTCAGAAAAAAGAAAGTCCAACATCTTAGTATAGGGTACAATTAAGTCTTCAATATCTCCTTTTGCATTAATTCGCCATAACCCATTTTTACGTGTATTTGGTACGTTGGTAAATAGGAAGTATTCATCCTTATTCGTAATAATATTTATAGTAGCCTCTTCAGAAATCTTAATAGGGGTTTCAATTTTTGATACCTGCTCTAATAAGCTATTCAATATATTTATTACGACTTTGCTTTGGGGGGTAATAACTAACAAATGATTTGTGTTCGAAACATTTGACACAAGCTGCAAGATGTCAACATGTTTCTTTACAACATTACTGCGTGAATAAGTAGCATGCTGCCCATTTACGGTAAAAGCGATAAAAATTAAAGTGGCAAGGGTAAATGTCTTCTTCATATCAGCGGCTCAATCTATAATAACTCTCTTAGTAAATTACCCACTTTTTTCCAAAGGGTTATAATAATTGGCATAAAAATTTAATCCATTAGGGTAAATACTTAAATATTGCAACATGGGAACCATGTCTATCTGGAAAGATAAGCTTACTCAATCGTCTTTCCCATCACTTCAATCTGACCTTACTGTTGATGTTGCTATTGTAGGTGGAGGCATAACTGGATTAACTGCTGCTTACATTTTATCAAAAGCTGGTAAAAAGGTAGCAGTGCTTGAAGCCCTGAAAATAGGTGAAGGAGCAACCGCTTATTCCACCGGTAACTTATATAATATGATAGGAAGTCCCGGCCTGCATACCATCCGTTCAAGGTTTAATGAAGAAAAGATTAAGGAAGTAGTTGAATCGCGGGGTGCAGCAGTGGACTTTATTGAGCAGCGTGTAAAGGAATTTAATATTGATTGTAATTTTGTTCGTGTGCCATGGGCCTTATTCTGCGAAGACGAACAGGGAAAATCTTTTGTTGAAAAAGAAAAAGAAGCTGCCCGGCAAGCCGGCCTCACTGTTACTGAAAACTTTCAGATCCCTCTTAAAATCAATACTGGTTTTACTGTAGAGAACCAGGCGCAGTTTAACCCGTTGCAATATGTGGTTTCATTAGCTCGAAGTATACAATCGCCTACTTGTAGCATTTACGAACATACTAAAGTTGAAGATGTTACCGAAGGAGATGTTTGTACTGTAAAAACTTCAGGCGGAACTGTAACTGCCGATTATGTTATTATGGCTACCCACACACCAAAAGGCATTTATTTCGTACACACGTCTTTAGGCCCTTACCGTGAATATGCTGTTGCTGTAAAATTAAATGGTGAATATCCTGCTCCAGGTGTTTGGTGGAACATGAAGAGCCAGGAACATTATTCTATGCGCGTGTACGATACTTCAAAAGGCAAGGTACTTATGGTACTGGGTGAAATGCATAAAGTAGGGCAGAAGGAGCATAACAACGAGTGCTTTAAAAACCTCGAACAGTTTTTACGTGAGAGGTTCGATGTTGCAACCGTAGAGTTCCAATGGTCTGCACAGCAGTTTAAAGCTTCTGATGGAATCCCTTTCATAGGCCTTAGTACCGGTAATAAAAAAACTTACATAGCAACTGGTTTCTCCGCAGATGGCCTTACCTATGGCACTTTAGCCTCCATGATAATTACTGACGAGATCCTGGGTAAAGAAAACAAATGGAGCAAGACTTACGATGCTTCCCGCCTTACCCCTGTTGCCTCCGCCAAAGAGTTTTTAAAGGAAAATATAAACGTTGCGTATGAGTTTATTAAAGATCGCATTACAAAAGACGATGCCGACAAGTTATCCGAGGTAAAGGCAGGAGAGGGCAAGATCATCGAGATCGATGGAAAGAAACACGGAGCGTACAGAAGTGCAGACGGCCAGTTACATGTCGTGTCCGCCATTTGCACACATATGGGTTGTGTAAATCATTGGAACGAAGCGGAAGCTTCATGGGATTGCCCTTGCCATGGAAGCCGCTTTTCTATTGACGGCGAAGTTTTGGAAGGCCCGGCATATAAGGCTTTAAGCAAATTGGACGTTTGATAATGAAAAATGTAAAATGCAAAATGAAAAAGTAAAGAGCCGCATGTGTTTCACCTTTTTCATTTTGCATTTTTAATTTGGTTACAAGCTTTCATTCTTTATTCGCCATCGTTGTGTCACTCACTTGTACGCCTTGTTCTCTACTGAGCAACCTGAAAAAGCTACAGCATAAATCTCTTGACACAACTTCCTTTTTTTACATTTTACATTTTACATTTCTTCCATGCTCCACAACAAAACGATTGATGACCTCTTAAGTATAAAGGAAATTTACTTTGAGCCTGAGGTGAGAAACTATAAACGCGGACAGGAAATACTTGAAAAGTACCCTGATGCTTCCTTAGTGGAAGTCCCTTCACATTGGCAAATCCCTGAACTGCACGGCTTTCATGGTTCTATTGAAGACTGGACGAAGATCAAAAAGAATGTATTAATCCTGGGCGTAAAAAAGTCATTGACAGCAAGGCCTAATTCAAGAAGTTCTCATTTTGTAGCGCCTTCTCATTCCAATGGTTGTACAATGTCCTGCTCGTATTGTTATGTACCACGAAGAAAAGGTTATGCAAACCCCATTTCAATTTTTGTAAATATTGAGCAGATACTTAACTACCTGCGCAAACACTCAGCTAAGCAAGGTATGAAGATGGAGTACGATCATATTGACCCAGCTTATTGGGTGTACGAAATAGGAGAGAATGGCGACTGCTCTGCTGATGCAGCTATTTGCGACAATGTAAAGGATGTTATGAACCTCTTCAAACAGGTGCCAAACGGCAAGCTCACCTTTGCTACGAAGTTTGTAAATCGCGAATTACTTACTTACGATCCCCAACTAAAAACCCGCATCAGGTTTAGCCTGATACCGCACAAAATGAGCAAGCTCGTTGATGTAAGAACTTCGCCGATTAATGAAAGGATTGATGTAATTAACGATTTTGTAGATGCAGGTTACGAAGTTAACGTTAACTTTTCTCCTGTTATTTATTACCAAGGGTGGGAAGAGGATTGGCTATTGGTTTTTGAAGAATTGAACGACAAACTGAATGAGAAAAGCAAACAGCAATTAGTAGCGGAAATAATTTTTCTCACGCACAACCAACAGTTGCACGATGTAAATATGGGTTGGCACCCTAAAGCGGAGGAAGTGCTTTGGGTACCAGAACTACAGGAAACAAAGTATAGCCAAACGGGCGGTAAGAATGTTCGTTACAAAAGAGGATTTAAAAAAGACCTGGTTGAAACAATGGTCGACCTTGTGCATCAACACTTGCCTTATTGCCCAATTCGCTATGCCTTCTAGTTGAGGATACAAAATTTACAGGAAAGGCTGGACAGTGTTTTAAAAGTACAAGAGTGCGACGCAAGAAAAGATCTATAGCATTACTACTGCCGGGTACAAAAAAACCTGTCAATTATAAAACGGCTTGCGTTTTAGTTCACTTCAAATTTTATCTTCGTGGCTCAGCAGAAAAAAGTGGGACTAGTAAATGGAAATGATAAAAGATAAATACAGGGAAATTGTTTTTGCCTGTTTCGTTATTCTGCTGTCAATTGCTGTTTACCACCACGAACCCTGGATGGATGAGGCGCAGGCCTGGTTACTGGCGAAAGACCTCGGTGTTCCCGAACTTATTAGTAAATACCTGCGCTACGAAGGCTCTCCTGGCCTCTGGCATCTCGTACTTATGGTACCTGCCAAGCTCGGACTTCCTTATTATTCTATTAATATAATTTCAGCACTTTTTTCCTGTGCTGGTGTTTTTATCTTCTTACGATATTCGCCTTTTCCTGTTGTTGTAAAAGTGCTGTTTCCATTTACTTATTTTGTGTTTTACCAGTACGCGGTGGTAGCCCGCAGTTACTGCATGATACCGGCTTTACTCTTCTTAATTGCAATAGTATACCCGAATAAAAATCAAAAGCCGTTTCAATTTATTTTGTTGCTCTGCCTGTTTGCGAATGTTAGTGCGCACACCTTTTTGATTTCCGGGTGCTTATTGTTTATTCATCTTATTGACCTTGCAAAGAACTGGAAGAAACTGGAGGATAATCTTAAAATTAAGCACATCGTATCCTTCGTTGTTTTTTGCCTGATGTCGCTTGTTATTGTTTACGCACTGGTGCCTCCGCCCGACCAAATTTTTGCGAGGGAACTTAAAGGAGATTGGGAAGATTTTTTTATTGTTTTAAGAATGGTAGCCGGCGCACTGGCATTTGACGAGGGTGGCGCTTTTTATTTCTTAAAACTCACCTTCTCATTACTGGTGTTTGGCCTCTCGGTATATTGGTTCGTCAGGAACAAGTTGGGATTATTATACCTGCTTCCTTTAATTGTTATCCTGTTGTTTTCTGCCATGGTTTATCGCAACGTGTGGCACCAGGGTATTTTGTTTTTCCTATGGATCTTCGTCTTGTGGATCAGTTACGATAATCACACCTTGTTTAAGCCGGTAAGAACGCACAAGGCAATAAAAAAGGCGACTGTTTTTGTGCTTGCCGTTCAGGTTTTCTGGAGCTTCTTATCCTTCAATTATGATTTTTCGAGACGATATTCGGCAAGCCGTGAAGTGGCCAATTATATTAAGACCCACGGCTACGAAAAGAAGAGAATTTTTGCCACCGGGTGGAAGTCTATTTCTATACAGCCCTACTTTAAAGAAAAGATCTTCTATAATTTAAATAAGGGCACTGATAAAAAGTTCTGGTTTTGGTCGGTTGATAACGAAACGCCTGTCGGTGCTAATTACGAGGTGATAGATTCTATTAAAAATGAACAGCCTGATCTTGTAATAATCGCTTCCCACTACATTCCACGTAGAGTTAGGGTAGAGATTGAGGGTTATGAAGCTGTTAAATTATTTACTGGTTTTTTATTCTGGAAGACGAGTCGCAAAGAGCCGGAGTGTTATTTAATGTTTAGGAAAATTGATAGTACTACAGGCAAAAAGCCTACAACTCTTGCCGCGAAAAAAGAGGAGCGGACGGATTCAACTATTGATGCAAGAACACGTTTAAAAATGCTGCTGGAAGATTAAAAACATTTAAGGTTTTAATTCTATAAACTTCTTTACTTCGCGGCCGTCTTAAATACCTAAAACCTAAAAAAATGATTGACTACGAAATCACCTGTTACATGGGGATGTATATGATTACTCCCAAAAAATAAGATAAGTTGTAACCGTTGTATAAGAAAACAAAAAGCCTTTCGTAAGATGACGAAAGGCTTTTTTTATTAGAAGTATTTTGAACCAAGCTAAGAAAGTCTATTTAGCTTTTGTTGCGTCGCACTCTTGTACTTTCGGTGCTACATGCAGCTAGCATAATTTATTGCTATAAACTTAGTAGCCGGAAGCTGAGTAATCGGTATTAGGACTACTTTGTATTTTCACCTGCTTCTTCTTTTCGAAATAATCTTCAATAAAGTCCATGACTTTGGTAGCAACAAACCCACCCAAAGAGTGTAAGAAGGCAGTTACTTTCCCATGCTTATCTGCAGGACCTTTTGAAGCTTCGCTACCACCCAAAAGTTTGGGTCCGTAAAGTGCACCAATGCCTTCTGCATGGCTCATCAAACCTTCTTTGTGGTCCATTCTTTTCTCTCCGTATCCAGCCATTCCATAGTACAATACATTTCCCAGCAAACCTGTCGAAACGTTACTTCCGCTCGTATTTCCTGTTGAAAGAGCATTTTGAGAATCCGATGCGGATGTTAATCCCAAAGCATCAAGGTGCGGTGCTTCCTCGTCTAGTTTCTTAAGTATCTGGTGAATAAGGGCAACAGCAACGGCTCCTGCCAGCCCACCTGCAATAGCTGAAATAGCTCTCATTATTTTCTTTTTTTCAATTGCATAAAAATCAATGCCAGCTATAAAAGGTAATGTTCAATCCTTTAACCCTCACTATGTTCAGCGGTTCATTTAATATTGCTGGCGTTCTTATTAACCTTATTCGAACATATCGTCGGTCGCTTTTGCTAGCGCCTTTCGGTCTGTTATTTCTTTCTGCAACTCTTTATTAATGCTTACGCCAGCTTTGGCGCCTTCCGCTGCTGCTACTACAACAAAATGCATATCACGAGCTACATCACCAGCTACATACAAACCCGGGATATTTGTTTGCTGAAATTTGTTTGCTTTTACAACTCCCTTTTTGCTCATTTCGCAACCAAAGGCTTCGGCGAGGTTACATTGTTGGGTAAAACCGTTTACAAAAAAGATTGCGTCACATGCTTCTTCTGTACCATCTTTAAAAACAATCTTTTTTAATAAACCTTCTTCGCCTTCTATTCTTGCAATTGGCACGCTGTTTACAGGTATGTCATTTGCCTTTAACTGGTCTTTTTGAAAAGGACGAATGTTGTATTTTCCATCGGTGTAATACACCACGTTCTTACTCCAGTTCTTAAGAGCTAAAGCAAGTTCCCAACCTTCCTTATTACGGGCGTAGATACCAATCTTCTTACCTTTTACTTCCCATCCGTCGCAGTATGGGCAATGGAAAACGGAGGTGCCATATAGTTCTCTAAAGCCTGGTACAGTGGGAAGGTTATCAGTTAAACCGGTGGCCACCAACAACTTTTTCGAATAGTATTCCTTTCCGTCATCGTCTATTGCTACGAAGTAGCCATCGCTGTTCTTTTTGGCTTCTGTAATTTTTTTAGTGATTCTTACCACGCCGTATTTCTTCAATTCGTCGTGGCAGACCTGGATAAAATCTGTAGGTAGTATATGATCTCTTGTAAGATAGTTATGCATGCCATGGGAGTCTCGGTTCCTGTACTTTTCCGTATCAAATAATAAAACCTTTCGCAGGCATCTTCCTAATACTACGGCGCCGTTTAAGCCGGCGGGTCCACCCCCAATTATAATTACGTCCTGTAATTCCATTACTTTGTTTAAATAGCGTACGTGAGTAGTTTGCAAATTCCAAACCAAGGAAGTGGTAGAGATTGAAGGATTGAAGGATTGAATTATTGAGAGATTGAAGGATTGAAGGATTGAAGCTAAAGTGGTGAACATGGAATCGAAAGTACAAGTGAGTGACACAACGATGCTTAATAGTAGTAAAAATGCTAAGGCCAAACATTAAAACGAAAAGGAGACCGTAGTAAGCTAATTACGCTTTAAAAAGGTCTCGTGTAGCTTAAGAAGTTGGGGAAGTAATAATTGTTGGTCGTTGTTTTCTACTACAAAGTCGCAGAGTCTCATTTTAATCTCGTCGTTAATCTGGCGGCTCATGCGTGCTAAAACTTGTTCGCGTGTTGTGCTGTCTCGCTTGAGGACCCTGTGAATTCTGAGGTTTAAAGGAGCGTGAACGCCAATAACATAGTCGAGATTGGCTGCTGAGCCGGCTTCAAACATTAGTGCAGCCTCTTTAACAATATAAGGCGCCGTTTGAAGCTCCATCCATTTTTTTGCAGCATTTATAGTGGCGGGATGTACTATCGAATTGAGCTTTTCTAACTTGTAAGGATTGTTGAACACTACACCTGCAAGAAAGACACGGTTTAGTTTGTCGTTTTGGTAGGTGTGGTCTCCAAACTCCTGCTTTAATGAAGCAATAAGTTCATGATCGGTTTCCATAATTTTTTTTGCCTCTTTGTCGGCATCAAAAACGGGGATGCCTAACACGGAGAATATAGCGGCCACAACAGACTTGCCACTGCCAATTCCTCCTGTTAAACCGATTTTAAGCATGTTGTGTAAATAAAATTTCCCGTTGTTTGTATTTTAGTTTCCGACAGGAATAAACACAAACAACGGGAGACAAGTACAGTGAAAATTATTTTGCGTCAGCTATTACAACTGGCTTGTTCAATTGCTGGCTCCACTCAAGGCTTATTGCTGATCTTTCTATTTTAATATAGCTTCCCGGGTTCACTTCTAATTGAAGTGTATTGTCGTCATTTACTTTATGAATAGTTCCGTGAATGCCCGCTATGGTAACGATTTTATCACCCTTCTTCATATCGGCGATAAATTGTTTCTGTTGCTTTGCTTTTTTAGCCTGGGGACGTATCATAAATAACCAGAAAACTAAAATGATGGCACCCATCATCAACATTTGAACCGTTCCACCACCTTTAGGGTCTGCTGACAGGAGAAAAAATACTTGGGTCATTGTGCTTTCAATTTTTGTATGTTTAAAACTCTTTTTTCTACTTTCCTTTTAGGGCTGCTTGCCTGGGCAGCGGTATCTACAGCTACAGGAGTTGGTAAAGGGTGTTCTTCTTCACCTTCTTTTTTAATTATACCGGTAAAAATAAGGATGTGACCTGTGGCGTATTTGGTATTGGTTGTTACGCTTATATTTTTACGGAACTCTCCGCCATGTTGGTTCTTGGTATCGAAGCCTGCCACTATTTCTCCTTCTCCACCAGGTGCTATAGCTTCTTTGGGGAAGTCGGCTACAGTACAACCGCAACCAGGCTCGGCATTAATGATAAATAAAGGTTTGTCGCCTGTATTCTTAAAGCGAAATTTTATCTGAGCGTTTTGGCCAACATTTAAGTCGCCTATGTTCTTTATAGAGTCAAGCCACTGGATAGTGGTATAGTTAGCGGAGTCGCTGGCAGCTGAAGTGCCAGTACTTGCAGTTGTCTTTTTATCTTTCTGCTGGCAGGCAAACAATGAAATTGCTATTAAACCGGTTAGAAAAATCTTTTTCATCTAATAAAGATTTGATAAGGGTTAAGCCTTTTCTTTAAAATTGGTTTTGTTGATCTTGTTTTGGCTTACCAGTTCTTTATGAATACTATCAAGAATCCCGTTTACGAAGTGCCCGCTTTGCGGCGTGCTGTATTCTTTTGCCAGGTCAATGTATTCATTAATGGTAACTTTTGTAGGAATGGTATCAAAGTAAAGTAATTCGCATACTCCCATTTCCATTAAGATCATATCAAGTACCGCAATTCGTTCAGGATCCCAGTTCTTAAGTTTAGGCTTAATTAATTCTAAGCAGTAATCTTTTTTTTCTATTGCAGTTCTTAAAAGGCTTTTTGCGAATTCCCATTTCTCTGGGCTAAGCATATCCTGCAAGTTGTAGGCACCTGGCTTTTGCAGGTAATTAAGCATTAGCTGGTTAATCATCTCAGCGTCGTCATCCCAATTAGTAAAATGCTCTTCAACCTGGTTTACATAAACTTCACTCGGCAGCATTAGTTGGGTAAAAATAAACACCATCAACTCTTTCTCCGTCTTTTTTTCGCGGCCTGATGTATTTAGGTAAGCCTGGTATTCTTCGGTTGTAGCTAATTCTTTATATAGCCTTTTCACTTCTGAGTCTGTACCGCTAATAAGGTGAGGTTTATCATGCTCAATGGCTTTTATAAAAGAGGTAGTCTCCAAGATCTTCCAAAGTAACTCGTTGCCAGCAAGCTTGGTATTTACATTTAAATCCTGTTGACTTGGCAAGTGTTTATTCGCTCTTTTCACAGCATCCCTTTCAGAATAGCGGGCTATTTCGGTAAGTGTATATAGAAGGTATATAAAAAGTTGCCTTGTACCATCTATTTGTTTAACTAATAACCTCTGCGGGTCAGATATTTTTTGTTCTCCTTCCATCGTCGTAATAGTGTACAAAGTCTGCATCACTTTCACCCTGATATTTCTTCTACTGATCATTCCTAAAGAACTTTTTTGTGATTTGGGTTGCGAAGATAACATACAAGCCCCTAAAAATTCCAATACAAATTGTTTAATAATTAATTCTTACGGTACCGGCAGTAGTTTTCATAGCGTCATCGTTGCGTCGCAATCACTTTATGGGCAAAACAATGGGCAACTTTAGTTTCTTTAGTACCAAGTGGTACTATTTTTTTATCAGCAACAGATTTATAACCGCCCGTTAATCAGCGCTAACTGCATTGTACCTCACAAACACTAATGAAATTTTGTCACGTCCTTTTAAAACTCAAATTTACCACCCCCTCAACCTCTGCCAATAGTTCTACAGAAAAATGTAATGTTTGCACATCCCTGCAACTTTGACTTTTTTATTACTGCTGGCATAATTATCGAGCAAAGGTTTCACGCAAAAGCGAAATATCTTTTAAACACAAAAAATACAATAAGTATGGCTGACAAAAAACTGAACGTTACCCCATTGCACGACAGGGTAATCATCGAGCCCGCTAAGGCTGAAGAGAAAACTGCTGGTGGTATCATCATCCCAGATACTGCTAAAGAAAAGCCTCAAAGAGGAACTGTTATAGCTGCTGGTCCTGGCAAAAAAGACGAGCCTGTAACAGTAAAAGCTGGTGATACTGTATTATATGGTAAGTATGCTGGTACGGAGATTCAGGTTGAAGGTGGCGATTACCTTATTATGAGGGAAAGCGACATTCTGGCAATAGTTTAGTCTAAACCGGGATTTATAGGATTTTATTAATTAGGAGGAAAATAAAAAGTTCTTCTAAGGTTAAATTGAAAAGTTATAGTTGAACGGAGCGTCGCAAGGATGAATCATCAGGGCGAAAATGCTCACTAAACCTAAAACTTAAAACACAAAACTTAAAACATATCTAATATGGCTAAGCAAATCTTCTTCGATATTGAAGCAAGAAACAAAATGAAGAAAGGCGTTGACACATTGGCCAACGCAGTGAAAGTAACTCTAGGACCTAAAGGTCGTAACGTGGTTATTGAGAAAAAATTTGGTGCACCTTCTGTAACTAAGGATGGTGTTACTGTAGCAAAAGAAATTGAACTTGAAGACGCTATTGAGAACATGGGTGCTCAAATGGTGAAAGAAGTAGCATCAAAAACTGCTGATATTGCAGGTGATGGTACTACTACTGCTACAGTTCTTGCTCAAGCAATTATTAGTGAAGGTTTAAAGAACGTTGCTGCTGGTGCAAACCCAATGGATCTTAAGCGTGGTATTGACAAAGCAGTTACTGCTGTTGTTGCTAACCTACGTAGCCAAAGTCAACAAGTTGGTAACGATAGCAGCAAGATTGAACAAGTTGCTACTATTTCTGCTAACAGTGATGACACTATTGGTAAGTTGATTGCTGAAGCAATGGCGAAAGTTGGTAAAGAAGGTGTTATTACAGTTGAAGAAGCAAAAGGTACTGATACTACAGTTGATGTAGTTGAAGGTATGCAGTTTGACCGTGGTTACATTTCTCCATACTTCGTTACAAACAGCGAAAAAATGGAAGCTGAATTGCAGAACCCATACATCCTTATCTACGATAAGAAGATTTCTGCAATGAAAGATATCCTTCATATTCTTGAGAAAGTTGCTCAAAGTGGTCGTCCACTTGTGATCATCGCTGAAGATCTTGAAGGTGAAGCATTAGCTACTCTTGTTGTAAACAAACTACGTGGTACACTAAAAGTTGCTGCTGTTAAAGCTCCGGGTTTTGGTGATCGTCGTAAAGAAATGCTACAAGATATAGCTGTTCTTACTGCAGGTACTGTTATCAGCGAAGAACAAGGTTACAAACTGGAGAATGCTGACCTTACTTACTTAGGACAGGCAGGAAGCATTAGCATTGATAAAGACAACACAACTATAGTTGGCGGTAAGGGTGAAAAAGAAGGTATCACTGCTCGTGTTAACCAAATCAAATCTCAAATTGAGAATACAACTTCTGACTACGATCGTGAAAAACTTCAAGAGCGCCTGGCTAAATTAAGTGGCGGTGTTGCTGTACTT
>JAQBNN010000136.1 GCA_028288505.1 Segetibacter sp.
ATACTTAGCTGTTGCCGTTCACGAGAATTTCCATCCGCTATTTCAAGAATATAAATATCGGAACTTAAGTTGCTGACATCCAAAGTAGCCTTCTTCATTTTGTTGAATTTCTGGCGTTTTTTCAGGTTGCCGAATTTATCATACACATTAAGTTCTGTTATTGCTTTATCAACTTTTTGTCCTTTAGTTGTAGTTTCTTTTGCAGAGACAGTTACAGTTGAACTTGTTGGATTGGGAGACATGGAGTAGTAATAATAGGAACAGCGTACCTCTACAGCATGGACTTCCAAGGTTCCCCCACTCATACATTGACCAAATGTACCCAAAACAATTTCATCATTATAGGTATTGTGCTGTGGTGTGCGTAATTTTAAAAGAGTCGTACCCTCTCCACTAATATATGTCCAATCATACGGCCAAGACCAATAATATTCAAGGGCTCCCGGTTCTGTTCGAAAAGTAACAATCTCATCACAAGAAGCCGTATTGACACCATAAATAGGGAAGTTAAGGTTTTGGTCACCAACAATAATTGTTTTATTTAATGTTACAAATCTTCTATGGCCTTTAGTAGGTGTTCGAACTATAACATTTATAAACTCATTATTGTTATTTCCATTAGTTGCTCTAACAGTTATTGATGGGGTTCCTAAGCCACTTATTATTTGTAAATTACTGCTTACAGACCATTCGTAAGAAGCATCCAAAAATCTAATTGAAACAGAGTAACTGACATCGTTCGCACAGGTGATTTGTTCTGGTCCTTGCACATGTAAAGCCGAGGAGACGAGTGTTCCAGAATTATTTAAATTTTGAGTTGTGGATAACCAGTTGCTTAACCGTGTTTCATTTGTTCCAAAACCAGTCCATGACTCATCAAATTTTCCATAACGATCACTAAAACCTTGTGTAAAACATCCGCTCCATCCACCTTTTAATTGTCCAACAACCTGCCCATTCTCATTAAAAAGTGCAGATCCCGACGATCCAGGAGCTACTGCACCACGAGCATATTGATAAGATGCTTGCCAATAACCGCCATTCCAAAAAAAGTTTCTTACCCTCCTTGTTGGTGTAAGGCGCATGTCAAATCCCCGTGGATGATGAATAACATATGATTCTGTATTACTTGGGGCATCTTCATTACGACTCCATCCGGCATAATTAACACTATCACCAACACCTGGTGGATTATTTAATTCAAACAAAGCCATATCAGTAAACGGATAAGAAGCCCGAAGAGTTGCACCTGTGTATTCAATAAATGGGTTAATTTCATTTCCCCCACATTCAGTCTTCCATAAATGAAACTGAAAGTTCGCCCTTAAAAACGCATTTATTTCATCTGCTTCAAGAACCTTGTTATCATTTTCGTCTACGCAGTGGAATGCTGTAAGTAAAAATGCTCTTCCATCATTGGCCTCATTGTTAACAAGTGTTCCTGTACATAGGCCCACTCTATTGCGGCCTACTGGCACAGAAATACGGGCTACTGCTCTTGCAGAAAACTGTTTATCAGGAAAGCATTGTACATCAATCATGCATTCAGCATGCCTTGCCATTGTGGAGAGATCTTCTTCAATATCCTGAAAGCCAGCAGTTACCTCTGCAAGTGTTACATTACTTTGTATCGTATTAAAATTATTTGGTTCTATAATATAAATAATAATCGCATTTGCTGTTATGGGTGAGATGGAAACATTGCTGGCATCAGTAAAAGTCTCCTGTTTAATACCGCCCTTTAGTATCGTTCGGTTTTCATTAAAAATATACATTTCCGCATTCGGCGATAAGCTAAATTGAGAAAATGAAAAACCTATATTTTTCGCATTGGGAATGCTGATACGGAGAGTCCATACATTCCCAATGGAAGTAGGAGTTATGTTACCATCAGACATATTAATACTTGCAGGAATAACATCTCCATAAATAAATACCCCATTCCCCTCTGTAGTTGTATCTTCATCTACAGGTGTGGGTTCAGGATCTGGTACAGAAGCCGTGTAATTAATTGTTCGCGTATTAATGGTAGTAACTTCAGCATAGCCAGGAACCATGGCAGAAACATCGCTAAGATACCTGGTAGCCACCTGAGTATAGGCAGCAAAAGCAAATAAAATAAAAATAGTTGATAGAAGAGTTCTTTTCATAAGTGAAGTTTAACGGATTTCTCCTTGATAAATAATAAATAATTCTTTGAGATTATAGGTCACGGGATTAGTGGCTGCACAGCCAATCGTTACTACTTTGCTTGGGGTTATTGTTTTAAAGTCTATCGATACCCGCATGCCTTTTTGTTTAAGGCGTTCTGCCAAATCTTTGGTTTTTATAGCATTTGTATAAGTTATACCATTAAGTACAAGTGTATCACCATACCGGGGAGCGTTTGGTAGGTAGGTTAGATCAATCAGCCAATAATCTTTCGTTGTGTCAGTATTGCAGATTTCGTTACCAATAACATAGCCTTTTACGTTTTCGTAGTCGGCATAAAAAGGGGGTTTATTGCAAGAACCATAAATAGAAAGAATGGCGACTGGTATTGAAATAAAGTAAAAAAGGAATTTGCTTTTCATCTTTCATGAAAATTGAGTTTTAAATAAAGTAGGTTTCGTTTTCTATAGTAATAAAATACAGGCGGACTGTGAACTCTAATAATTTGGTGAATCATAAAGCAGGTTGTGGTTTTATTATCCGGCATAGAAATAATTTCTTAACTATAATGGTGGCAGTCATAGGAAAAAAAGGGCGAGAAAGAATTTTTCTTTTTTGTAACGACCAATTGCACGGATGTAAATAATGAGAGGAGTAAGATGTGGTGTAGATGTACGTCATAAGAGGAATTATTTTAAAGTTATAAACCTATTATTAATTTACATTGTTTTTGAATTAAAAACACTTTCATTTAATGAAACTTTTTTAGATTACTATCCAAATCAATTTTAAATGAATCAACGATTATGTTTAGAACATAACAGGATGAATGTTGGAAGACTATTACTTTTATACAGGCAATATGCCAAGTACAAATCGAGATTCGTTGCCATGGGATTAAAAATATCTTTAGCTAATTATAGTAAGCTTGAGAATGGTAAAATAGAACTAACAGATACAAGATTAATATCGGTTTGTAAATTATATCACATTAGTCGTCCTGAATTTTACTTGCATTTTAAGTATTGAATTATTGAAGTTTTGCCCATTCAGACCTTTACTTAACCATGGCTCTCTATGCCTTATTTTCTATCCCTCCGCCCAATGTTCATTGCTCTGCGTCTGCTCGCGACTACGAGTTAATTGAAAAGTCATACTGGGTCTTGTAGTTTAAAGCAGGCACTTGGTTTTATTACAAATACCTATTTTGTAACAAATGTTTTTGGGAAAAAACATGGCTAAAAAGAGAACAACATGTTCCCTTTTAACGTTTGCCGTTGGGAATGAATAGATGTATGCAGTTAGTATAATAGTAATTTTAAATCTTACAACATAAAGTATTATAAGATTTTCTTTCCCTTCGGTACTTTTATTTTCGACCGGCAATTGAAGAAGGAAGCTGGAATGTAAAATGTAAAATGTAAAATGTAAAATGTAAAATGAAAAATGAAAAAGTTTAACCCTAAACTCATAATTCCTAACTCTTAACTAACAAATATGCTATCTACCGAAGCTGATTTTTTTGAAGCGTGCAGGCGCGGCGATCTTGACAAGGTGAAACAATTTTATGACCAAGATAATAGCCTCCTCAACATCGAAGACGTAAAAGGTTTCACTCCTTTGATTATTGCGGTGTATAACAATCAGCCAACCGTTGTTGACTTTCTTTTGGAAAAAGGAGCAAGGGTTGAAATGAACGATCAATCCGGCAACACTGCTTTAATGGGTGTTTGTTTTAGAGGATACAAAGAGCTTGTGCCTAAGTTGCTCGCTGCAGGTGTTGATGTTGACCAAAGAAATAACCAGGGAGCAACTGCACTAACCTTTGCTGCCACCTTTGGTCACCTTGAGATTGCACAAACTTTACTTGAAAAAGGCGCTGACATTAACGCCAGAGATGTACGAGGTAAGAGCCCTTTAGATCATGCAGTTATGCAGGAGAACTGGCCGATGGTGGATTTGATAGAGAAGTATATTAAGTGAAGGATTGAGGGATTGAGGGATTGAAGGATTGAAGGAATGAAGGATTGAAGGATTGATGAAGTACATAAATTAAGCTAATTGAAGCTCATCGAAATAGCTGAAGCGGTTACGGAAGTACAAGTGAGTGACACAACGATGTTTAATAGTACCACTAATGCTAAGTACCAAAATCTACTTATTTTCTGCTACTAAAGAGCGTGTTTGCCTTCGTTTTTCTTTTACAAATAACGTCTTCAATTTTTTTCCCTTTTTCCACCAAAAGAAGGCAAGAATAATAAGGCAAGCAACAAGAAGAGTAATCGAGATTATTTTGAGTGTTCTTCGCCACGCGGTTTCACCAATTACCTCGAGCGACGGGTGAAGCACATCGTGCATCTCGAACCTTTCGTAAACGGCCTTTTGCTCAGCCGATCCTATTGAAACAAGGCCGATCCTAAAAGGGTTGTCCCACGGCGGAAGGAAGGCGCCACTTATCGCAGTGTCGTTTAAGTTAATGAAGTTTTCGCCATCGATACTATACGAAAAAGAAATGCGGAACCGGTCTCTTACCCGCATTTGCAAATACACCTTTTCTTTAATTGCAATTTCCTCAACTATGAGCGTTTTCTCTTTTCCATTTTTTACTTCTACAACAAGCAGTTGGTCGGCTTTTAAAAGAACCGATAACATATTTTTCTGATCGCCAATAGCAGCGAGGCCGGTAATAGCATCGGACTGTTTTGCCATTACAATTGCATTGGCTGTGTAATCGGAACTGAATGGTTTTTGCACAAGAAAACTTCCGGTAGGGCCAGGGAGCGCCTTTAATTCTATCTGCCCTCCACGTACCAAATACTCAGGTTGATGGAAGATGCCTGACTGCCAGTGCGACTCTAACTGGCCATTAAAATCGTCTATGATAATTCCACTTCTCGGCACGCTTCCGCTCGGCGTTTTTATAAATTCTATCCAGCCATCTTCTGTAAACTTAAACTCTTCTAAAAGGCCCTCGCGGCCTGTAAATGCGTTTGTTTTTTTATCGTAACCGTGGTACAAAAAATAGAACCTCCCATCTTTTTCGATCGGTGTTCCGTGGCCCCGACAGATCCATTTTTTGGTATCGGTTAGTATCGGGTTCTTGTTAAATTTTTCCCAAGGGCCTAATAATACTTTCGACCGTGCAACGCCGCTCACATAACTGCAACCTGTGCCGCAACATCCCGCTGCAGCATAAAAGGCGTAAAAGTATTCGCCATGTCGTATTATCGAAACACCTTCAACCAGTTCCTTTTCCCACGCTGCTTCATTCCTGAAGAGTTCTATTTTTTCGCCGATTAAGGCTGTCCGTTCTTCGTTCATTTCAGAAGCCCAGATAGGGGTTGGATTACCAACGCTGTTAGCATCTTCCTTCCAAATCAAATACAATTTGCCGGTTGTATCTCTTACAGGAAATCCATCAATTGATCCTGCGGGCTGGCAAACCAAAGGGCCAAGATCGGTGTAAGGCCCTTCAGGTTTATCTGCTGTAGCTACTGCCACGCATAAGTTGCCGCCCTTTTTATGGGCAGTATAATACACGTAAATTTTTCCGCTGTCGTAAGTTAGTTCTGGTGCCCAAAAGTAGTAGTCGGCCCATGCTGGCACCTTATTAAAAATGTATCCTTTCTGTTTCCAGTGCACCATGTCTTTAGAGTACAGCAACGGAAATATTGGAAACCAGTTTGATGTTGTTGCGCTTGCCCAGTAAGTATCACCAACTTTTACAACAGATGGATCTGGATGAGAGCCGGGCATAACAAGCATCTGTGAATAAGAACAGGTAACAAAAAGCGCAGAAAACAATAATAGAAATACAAATCTCATCCGATAATAATTTTTACACACATCCGGTCTAGCCTCAAAGCATTCAAAATGCCTGCTAAAAAACCACACCAATTTAAAATTTTTCTTACGATACGAAGTTTAAACGCAGCACCGCTGTTTGTTGAAGCGTGTATTTTTTAATACCAGCTTCGGCATTTCATAGCCTCATCGTTGCGTCGCAATCACTTCATCGGCAAATCTTCCTGCAGCAAAGCTTTGCAAAACGATGTATTTTTTGCCAACTCTTGCTCCGCCAAATGTTTCAATCACCCACATTCGAAAGATGCAAGTATTTTGAACCTTACGAACATCTCTTCCGAATACCAATTCTCTTTCCTTGTTTTTTCGATCACTGTTGTATGCTCCTTCAACTTATATGCAAACGCTTCCATGCTTTCTTTATTTTCCCAGGTACTTAATGTGCCCTGCTTTATCCAGGGAAATTCTCCTATACCTATTGATGAAATTAACCCCTGTACATCCTTCATTTTACTTGAAACAGGTGCTACATTATCCCAGAACGCCTTCACTTTCGTTAGCTTAATTGAGGCTCTTGTAAGCACTGCTATTTTTCCATTGTATTCACTTGTTTTTGGTAGTTGTCCAAATACCTGTTTCCCGTCCCATAATCCACGTCCTTCAATTGGTTCAAGCACCATTGTTTTCTTTATTACGTTTGAAGCTTTCCACCATGAATGGATAAATTTCCCAAATGCTTTTTCAATTGTTTCCTCCTCATTTACCAAATGGAATTCTTGTTTTAGAACAACTAGCACAGCCCAATGGTTTAAGTCGGGTTTCTTATCAAAAGAGCCGTTCTTACCTGTTCCCAAAAGTTTATAAAAAGAAATGTTTTTATTAAATAGGAGAGGAAGATGAAATAGCGCCATCGAGTGGAAACCAATCCAGCTTCTCCATTTCGGATAACGAACAATAGTAACAACAACCTGCATCGGCGCAATTTAAAGTATTAGCGTGTGCAATTGCTTAGTAGCATTACCAATAGTTGAAGAGTGCGACGCAAGAATGTTTAATAGTAGCACCTGGCTAAGTACAAAAATGTACTAAACGATTTTAAAAGTTAGTTGCATCAATACTTATTAAGACATGTGTAAAACATTAAATCAGCCGGTCATTAATAACTTTTATAATGTCTCTAAATTTGTAAAGATTGTTGAGTGTGTAAGAATAAATAAATTACAATGGAGAATAGAGAAAATAATACTTTGGAAACTTTGGTTATAAAAATGAAAGCAACTGAAAGAGATTGTCCAAGATGCCATCATGTGCTACATCAAAATGCAAAAGAGCAGTGTTATGAGTGCTCGAATTGTGGCTATATAGATTGTGGCGATGATGATTAATTAGATTTGTATAATTAAGGTTTGCCGAAAAAAAAGCCATCAATGATTATTGTTGATGGCTTATGAATTATAGTTGCGAGCTACTTAGCTTCCCCTGTTAGCACCGGTTGATCTCACTTTCTTTACAGCGCCCATCGGCTTTGCAGCTGCACCGCTTTGTATAAATTTAGAACCTTTAGATTGGTTATTTTGGTTCTTATTAGTTTGCTTTCCGCCTTTTTTATCGTTTGTAGGTAGTGCCATTGTTTTAAGTTTTTATTGTTTACAAATGTAGCAGATTGGTTGAAAGTTACGCCGCTTTTTTAACTTCAAGAAGTTTGTTACCGATTGTGTTAACCCCTTGCTGCTTAGTAAAGTATTGCCACACCCACATAATAGTAAAGGTTGGTATAAAGTCAGAAAACGGAAGTATCTCCTCTGCAAAATTAAAGATTGCGCCAAAGGCACCTTTTGCGCCGCCAAAGGTTTTATAAAATATCATAGCCGAAATAGGCGCCCAAACTACATCAGTAAATTCACCAAGTACCGGCAATGCAAACGAAGCATACCCAATTACATCCATAATAATACACAGAGGCAAAGAAGGTTGTTGTTTGTTCATCGTGTTTATTTTGTATAAAGAAAACAAATAACTCACCAATTTTAGTTAAGAAAAACGTAGCGTATAGCACCGTTTAAAAAAACCGTTTTCTTAAGTGAGGAAGCAGGAAGTTATTTTAATGCCAGCAGCCGTTTTCATAGCAGCATCGTTGCGTCGCAATCACTTCATCTGCAAAACAAAAGCATCTGCAGTTTCAATGCAAATGCTTTTCTTTTTTGCGAACCAACTTCAATTAAAAAGCAGGATTGGTATTCTTAACCCCATAAGGTTTTGCAATGAAGCCCATAACAAGTCCAAATGCTAAATAAGCAATCATGGTGCTTACAAGAAATACACCAGGTGATTGTGATTTAGAAGAAGACATATCCATGCTCAGCAAAGGAAATAGCATGATAATAGTTAACACGTAAGGCAATACACTAAAGAGCATACCCTTAACGGCGAAAGTGCCAGGTAGAAATTCCCTGAAAAAATAAACATAGAGAAATGCAAGAGCAACGCCCATAACAAAATGAAGCACCCAACCAATAAAAGGAGTAGTGCCGGTGAAGTTTGAAATCATGGTGCCGAAATCAATATCAGGCATACCAAGTTGAGAACCAAGGAGCATTACACCAGTAATAACAGCAGTGCCTGCAAGGCCACCTGTAATAGCAGAAATAACTTTATTTTCCATGGCAATTAATTTTGTTATTAAGTTACGAACTAAAAGTTGTGTTGAAAGCATTTTAGCCATTCTTATCATTCCAGCAGGTGAGACTAGTGTTTAGAAAAAATCTAAAAGAAATTTGGTTGCTTTAAATATTTCTTTACTTTTACTCCTCAAACATGACAACAACAATAGCAAATACCGGTTTTACCTTTTATTTTAGCTACTTTACAAGTGGACCGGGAAACTATTGAACTAATAAAAATAAAAAAGTCTCAATAAAAAAAGTCCCGGTCTAAAAAAGAGGCCGGGACTTTTTTTATTGTTTACAGCACCAGTAATGAGCATAAAACCAAGGCAAGTATCAGCACCTGAAGCAGCAACCCTAACGGCGCCACGTGTAGCCATCCAGGGTTATGAAGGGAGTTTTCATGAAGAAGCTGCACGAACATTCTTCGGCAGAACAGTAGAAACAATTCCTTGTGCAACGTTTAGAGAGGTTATCCAAATCGGCTCGTCAGAAAAACAAAGCGATGGCGCTGTAATGGCAATTGAAAATTCTATTGCTGGAAGTATACTTCCTAATTATACTTTACTGCAAAAAAGCAACCTAAGCATTGTTGGAGAGGTGTACCTCCAAATAAATCAACACCTTCTTGTAAATCCCGGTGTTGCTCTTAGCGATGTTAAAGAAGTTCGCTCTCACCCAATGGCACTATTACAATGCATGAGCTTTCTTGAGAAATATGATTGGAAGCTGGTAGAAACTGAAGACACTGCATTAAGTGCCAAGTACATCAAAGAACACAAATCAAAACATACTGCCGCAGTTGCTGGTAAGCTTGCATCCGACCTTTATAACCTTGATATTCTTTCTCCAAATATCCATACACTTAAAAATAATTACACCCGTTTTCTTGTGCTACAAAAAAGCAACAAAGTCCAAAATATTAACGCTGTTGCAAATAAAGCATCTGCTTACTTTGAAGTTAGCAACGACAGGGGAAGTCTTGCCAAAGTACTTTCGCTCATTGCAAAAAAGAACATCAACCTAAGCAAGTTGCAAAGTATGCCGGTACCGGGCAGCAACTTTAACTATGGCTTTTACGCAGACATGGAGTTCGAAAAAATAAAATCAATACAAGTGTTACTAGAGGCATTAAAGCCCCTTACAAACAACCTTAAAGTATTTGGGTTGTACCAAAACGGCTACAAAAAATAATACCGATTACAATGGAAATAAAAACAGCAAAACGACTTGAAGGAATTGGAGAATACTACTTCTCTCAAAAACTTAGGGAAATTGAACAACTAAATAAGGGAGGTAAAAACATAATTAACCTGGGCATCGGTAGTCCTGATCAACCTCCACACCAGTCAGTTATAAGTGTATTAGAGGAGGAAGCAGGTAAACCTAATGTGCATGGCTACCAGGGGTATAAGGGTGTTGCTGATTTTAGAATAGCCATTGCTGATTTTTATTGCCAGTGGTACCATGTAACTCTTAATGCAGATACTGAAATCCTACCGTTAATTGGAAGCAAAGAAGGTATCATGCACATCTGTATGACTTACTTAAATGAAGGTGACGAAGTGCTAATCCCTAATCCTGGTTACCCAACTTATCGCAGTGCTGTTACGTTAGCTGGTGGTGTTTGTAAAGAATACAACCTAAAAGAAGAAAACAACTGGTATCCCGACTTTGAAGAACTCGAAAAACAGGATTTGAGCAAAGTGAAATTGATGTGGATGAACTATCCCCACATGCCCACAGGTACTTTACCAACAGAAGACTTATTTAAACAAATTATAGCTTTCGGTAAGAAACATAACATTCTTGTTTGCCACGATAACCCATACAGCTTTATTCTAAATAATAATCCAATAAGCATTTTAAGTGTTGAAGGTGCAATGGAGGTGGCAATTGAATTAAACAGTCTTAGCAAGGCTAGTAACATGGCCGGTTGGCGAGTGGGCTGGATGGCAGGAAAGAAAGAGAGGATTGACGAAGTGCTTCGCTTTAAAAGCAACATGGATAGTGGCATGTTTCAACCTGTTCAAAGAGCTGCTATTGCTGCCCTCAAACTTGATAAAGATTGGTACGAGAGCTTAAACAAGCAATACGCTGAGAGAAGGGAATTAGTATTTGAAATACTAGCCCATTTAAAATGTGTTCCACAGCAAGGACAGGTAGGTTTATTTGTATGGGCGAAAGTTGCTGCAGAATACACAAACGGTTATGCCTTAAGTGACAAAGCTTTGAAAGAACACAATGTATTCATAACGCCTGGCGGAATTTTCGGTACTAATGGAAATAATTATGTTAGGATAAGTTTGTGTGCAAATACAACAACACTACAAAAAGCGTTAGATCAACTAAAGCAATAAAAGAAATGGTAGTTGCAATAATAGGAGTGGGGTTAATTGGAGGTTCGCTTGCACTCAAGCTAAAAGAACTCAGAATTGCCCAACACTTAATTGGGGTGGAGCAAAGTGAATCCAACCAAAAGATAGCTTTAGAAAGACAGTTAGTAGATGAATTTTTACCTTTGGAAGAAGCAATTGAAAAAGCAGATCTTATTATACTTGCCATACCCGTAAACTCTACTATCGCAATGCTTCAAAAGGTCATTACCCTAATTTCAAAGCAAGTGGTAATGGATGTTGGTTCTACAAAAAAAGAAATTCTTGAAGCTATAAAAGGCCATCCCAACAGGAAGCGATTTGTTGCAACACACCCCATGTGGGGTACCGAGTTTAGCGGGCCAACCGCCGCAACTGCAGATTCTTTCGCTAACAAAGCTGCTGTTATTTGCAGCGCTGAAGAATCCGACAAGGATGCGGTGGAAATGGTTGAACAGATCTATACACAATTAGGCATGCACCTTATGTATATGGACGCGGCGGCACACGATGTCCACACGGCCTACATCAGCCATATTTCACACATTACTTCTTTTGCATTGGCCAACACTGTTTTAGAAAAAGAAAAAGAAGAAAACACCATATTCGAATTGGCAAGTGGAGGTTTTGAAAGTACTGTTCGACTTGCAAAGAGTAACCCCGAAATGTGGGTTCCCATTTTTAAACAGAACCGTGAAAATGTATTGGATGTTTTAAACGAACACATCAGCCAGTTGAGAAAAATAAAAAGCTGCTTAGAGAAAGAGAATTACGAATACTTAAAGGAGTTGATTGTGCACGCTAACGATATCAAGAGAATACTGAAGTAGAAAGTCAAAAGTTAAAACGCTACACCTGTAGTGTTCAATATTTTTGGAAGCAATCACCAGTACTACTATTAAACTTTACTTGCGTCGCACTCTTGTACATTTTGTACTTTATGCAGCAAAAGAAAAAGTGCAAAACGATTGGCTCTTTTTTAGATTTTTTAATTTTGACTTTCAATAAAGGTATGTAGTACAAGAGTGTGACGCAACGATGATGAGGATTGATATAAAGACGGTTTACAAAAACAAGAAATACTAACAACCGTTAGCTGATTATGCGGTTCTTATGGTTTTTTATAACAACAAAGGCGAGGTTAAGGCTTGTAAAAGAAGTACCTTTGCCGCAAATTTTTAGAATATTATGATGACATTTGAAGGACTGGGCATTGATGAAAGGTTATTACAAGCTACCACCGAAATGGGGTTTGTTAATCCTACGCCCATCCAGGAAAAGGCGATACCGGTTCTGCTGAGCGGAACAAAAGATTTTGTTGGTCTCGCACAAACTGGAACCGGTAAAACCGCGGCATTTGGTCTGCCACTTTTGCAATTAGTTAAGCCTGAAGACAAGTACCCGCAAGCATTAATTGTATGCCCAACACGCGAGTTATGCATGCAGATCGTAAAGGAAATTGAGCTGTTTAAAAAGCACATGAAAGGTGTATCGGTAGTTGCTGTTTACGGCGGTACCAGCATCAGCACGCAGATCAGGGATATTAAAAGAGGCGTTCAGATTGTGGTGGCAACTCCAGGTCGTTTAATCGATTTAATCGAGCGCAAAGCAATTGACCTCGGACAAATTAAATACGTTGTGCTTGATGAGGCGGACGAGATGTTGAACATGGGCTTCAGAGATGATATCGAGTTTATCTTAAGCAATAGCCCAGGCAGAGACAGCATTTGGTTGTTTAGTGCAACCATGCCCTCTGAAGTTAAGCAGGTAAGTAAGCGCTACATGACCACACCGGTTGAAGTAACGGTTGGTAAAGTAAACACAGGTAACAAAAATATCGATCACCAGTATGTAATCACTTCTGCCCAGCATCGCTACGAAGCGTTGAAGAGAATTATTGATTTCAATCCTGGTATTTACGGTATCATCTTCACTCGTACCAAGTTAGATGCACAAGACATCAGCGAAAGGTTAACCCGCGAAGGATACGACATCGATGCCTTGCACGGCGATCTTACACAAGGCCAGCGTGATAAAGTGATGGGACAATTCAGGGATAAATCTTTGCAATTGTTAATAGCTACAGACGTTGCTGCAAGAGGTATCGACGTATCAGGAATTACTCACGTTATCAACTTCGAACTTCCTGATGATATGGAGGTTTATACCCACCGTAGCGGTCGTACAGGCCGTGCAGGCAAGCAAGGTATTTGTATCTCAATCGTTCATAGCCGCGAAAGTTTCAAACTTCGCCAGATCGAAAAAATGATACAGCAACCTTTTAATAAGGTTGACATTCCAACAGGTAAAGATGTATGTCGCAAGCAGTTCTTTTTCTTCATGGAAAAATTGCTTTCTGCAGATATCAGTCATGGCGACTACGAAACGTATGTACCTATGCTCCAGGAAAAATTTGCTGAAATAAGCAAAGAAGATGTACTGAAAAGAGTAGCTGCAATGGAGTTTGATCGCTTCCTAAAGTACTACGAAAACTCCGAAGACCTCAACGTAAGAGAAAGCCGGGGACGTGACCGTGAAAGAATGGTACCAACTCGTTCAGGATCTGTACGCGAAGGAAGAGATGGTCGCAGCGATGGTCGCTCACCAGCAAGAGAGGGTCGTAGCGATAGCCGCGAGCAAGGTCGCACCCGCGACACACAAGGAAGAGAGTTTGCCGCAAACGCAAACTACAGCCGCCTTTTTGTAAACCTTGGAACCAAAGATGGTTTTTACAAAGCCAGTTTTCTTCAATTTATTTTAGACATGAGTGATCTTAAAAAAGACCAGCTTGGCCGCATAGACATGAAGGAAATGAACTCCTGGATTGAAATAGATAAAAGTGCAGCTGAGCAAATGGTGCAGGCTGTTGACGGCAAAACTTACAAAGGCAGAAAAATTCGGATGAACGATGCCGATAGCCGCTAATTAATACAGAGGAAACACAACGAGGTTTGGTAGTATTTGGTACTGAACATTTGTACTACTATTAAACATCGTTGTGTCACTCACTTGTACTGTAGTAATTCTACGAAGCACATGAGACTACAGGACACCTCTAAAAGTAACAAAAGTTAATTTACGAAGCATATACTTTACACATGGAACAAACGCTTAAACAACTATCAGTAGCCGATGAAGTATTAACGAAAAGACCGTTAATTATTTCAGGCCCCTGCAGCGCCGAAACTGAAGAGCAGGTAATAGAAACTGCAACAAGGTTAGCAAAAACCGGTAAGGTTGATGTACTTCGTGCAGGCATTTGGAAACCACGTACCCGCCCCGGAAGTTTTGAAGGTGTTGGTACAAAAGGTTTAGGATGGCTTGCACAGGCAAAAAAAATAACCGGACTGCCAATTGCTATTGAAGTAGCAACAGGCAAACAAGTAGAAGATGCCTTACACTTTGATGTAGACATTCTTTGGATTGGTGCAAGAACAACCGTTAACCCATTTAGTGTACAGGAAGTTGCAGACGCTTTAAGAGGTGCTAAAGTTCCTGTTCTCATTAAAAACCCAATCAATCCTGATCTTGAATTATGGACAGGTGCAGTTGAGCGTGTAGCTAAAGCAGGTATTAAAAACATTGGTTTGATCCACCGTGGTTTCTCGTCTTACGGAAATACAGAGTATCGTAATGCACCCATGTGGCACCTTGCTATCGAAATGAAGCGTCGCAACCCGGGTATGTTAATCATTAATGATCCAAGCCATATTTGCGGTAATAGAATTATGCTGCAAGACGTTGCACAAAAAGCCATTGATCTTGACTTTGATGGTATAATGATAGAAAGCCACATCGATCCTGATAATGCTTGGAGTGATGCTAAGCAACAAATTACGCCTGAAAAATTGTTAGAGCTTCTTAACGGCATCAAATGGCGTCATGAAACTACTAACGAAAAAGAGTTTGTAACAGCATTAGAAAAACTTCGCGAGCAGATTAACCAGATTGATGATGAGTTAATGCAACTGTTATCTCAACGGATGAAGATCGCCGATAAAATTGGCGAATACAAAAAGGACAATAACATCACTATCCTGCAAACTAATCGATGGAACGAGTTATTGGAAAGAGCTTTCAAAAAAGGTGAAGCCTGCGGCTTAAGCAAAGAGTTTATCACCAAGTATTATGATGCTGTGCATATGGAGAGCATCAACCACCAGAATAAGATAATGAACAGCTAATTCTACAAATTGTTTTAAAACATAAATGACAAAAAAAACATTTACATTCTCATCGGCTGAGGTAAAGTTTTTTCTTAATACACCTTTTGATCACATTGATAAACTGGTAGAAAAAGAAAGCACTTTCATCATTACCGATGAGAATGTTTTTCTTAAGCATAAAGCTAAGTTCAAAGGCAGGCAAACAATTGTAATTAAGGCAGGTGAGCAGTACAAAAACCAGTACTCAGTTAACTCAATTATTGAACAATTGGTTGAAAAAGGCGCTGATCGCAAAAGCTTTTTAATAGGAGTTGGAGGTGGAGTTGTTACAGACATCACAGGTTTTGTTGCCGGCATTTACATGAGAGGTATAAAGTTCAGTCTTGTGCCAACAAGCCTTCTTGCAATGGTAGATGCTGCAATTGGTGGAAAGACCGGCATTGATGTTGGCGTATATAAAAACATGGTTGGCCTATTCAATCAACCTCAGTTTCTCTTGTACGATATTTCCTTTCTTAAAACTTTACCTAAAGAAGAATGGATAAATGGCTTTGCTGAAATTATAAAGCATGCAGCTATTAAAAATCCTCCTCTCTTTACTCTGCTAGAAGAAAACAAGCTTACCTCATTTACAAAGGATTTTGCTTTATTAGCTAAGCTTATACAAACAAATGTTCTAATTAAAGCTAAGGTTGTAACCAATGATCCTTTTGAAGCCGGTGAACGAAAGCTCTTAAACTTTGGTCACACCTTAGGTCATGCAATTGAAAATCTTTATCAGCTTCCACATGGTCATGCAATTAGTATTGGCATGGTTGCCGCAGCCAAGTTTTCCCAACAAAAAACCGGTTTTAATGACACCGAAAGGTTAACAAGATTATTTACAAAATATGGCTTACCGGTATCTCGGGACTTTAATAAGGAAAAGGCTTTGCAAATATTAGCCAAAGACAAAAAGAAAGATAAACAAAGCGTAAGTTTTGTTTTATTAAACAAAATAGGAAAGGCTTCTGTCCATCCCTTAACTCTATCTGAAATAGACAATCTGGTTCAACAACTCTAACACTACAATTATACAATGAAGGTTACAGTTCAACCATCTTCAATAACCGGAACAATAACAGCGGCAGCTGGCAAAAGCAGTATGCAACGTGCTTGTGCAGCAGCGTTGTTAGCAAAGGGAACTTCTCAAATTTACAATCCTGGTATTAGTAATGATGATTTGGCGGCTTTAGATGTTATTCAAAAGTTAGGAGCAAAAATCACTGCTCTAACTGACGATTATATTGAAATTACTTCAACTGGCGTTAACCCATTCAGTAACGAAGTAAGTTGTGGTGAAAGCGGTTTAGGCATTCGCATGTTCACACCAATAACTGCTTTAAGTGATAAGTCTTTAACTATTACTGGTAAAGGAAGCCTTACAACAAGGCCAATGCATTTTTTTGATGAGATACTTCCGTTATTAGGAGTACAGGTGTCATCCAATAATGGGAGGCTTCCACTGCAAATACAAGGGCCTTTAAAGCCTGCTGAAATTGAAGTTGACGGATCTTTAAGTTCCCAGTTCCTCACGGGGTTATTAATGGCTTATGGTGCAGGAGTGGAAGAAGATGTAGCCATTAAAGTAAAAGACTTAAAGAGTAAGCCTTACATTGATCTCACATTACAAGTAATGAAGGATTTCGGAGTGGATGTTTCGCACAATAACTACGAAAGCTTTCATTTTAAAAAAGAGAATACAGGTTATAAACCCACAAATTACACGGTAGAAGGTGATTGGAGCGGCGCAGCATTTTTATTAGTTGCCGGTGCAGTTGCAGGTAACATATTAGTGAAAGGTTTAGATGCATTTTCAACACAAGCTGATAAAGCAATCTTACAAGCATTAATGGATTGTGGATGCGTATTATCAGTAAGAGAAAAAGAGATTGAAGTAGGACCTGCACCATTAAAACCTTTTCATTTTAATGCAACAGATTGCCCTGATCTTTTTCCACCACTTGTAGCCTTAGCAGCTTTTTGCGATGGCATTTCAGTTATAGAAGGTGTGTCAAGATTACAACATAAAGAGAGTGATAGAGGCATTACATTACAAGAAGAATTTCGAACGCTCGGTATTACAATAGAGCTGCAGGAAGACTTAATGATAATAAAAGGTGGAACAGGAGTAAATGGAGCAACTGTACACTCTCATCACGATCATCGTATTGCTATGGCTTGTGCAGTAGCAGCATTAAAAGCACATGGACCAGTTGTTATTGAAGAAGCTTCAGCTATCAATAAATCATATCCTAACTTTTACAAGCACTTGCAAAAGCTTGGTGCTACTGTAGAAGTACAAGAGGCAAATGAAATTACGGTAACTACAGTTGATGTTACAGACTAATAGTATGAGCCTTAGAACAATTTATTCTGCTGCATGTTGAACCAAGTGTACAAGAGTGCGACGCAAGTAAAGCTTAATAGCAGCGCAATTGTTTGCTCCATAATTCTTCTTAATTCTTTAAGCAACTCGTAATTAATTCATTTGGACGAATATTTAGAGTAAGCATTTTTGGTGAATCGCATGGGCCACAAGTAGGTGTTACTATTGATGGATGTCCTGCAGGTGTACAATTAAATGCAGCAGATTTTGTTACAGATATTGAACGCCGCAAGGGTGGAACTAAAGGAACAACCCCGCGCAAAGAAGATGATATTCCAAATATTATAACAGGTGTTTTTAATGATGTAACTACGGGTGCACCAATCACCATTCTTTTTGCCAATAACAATACGCGAAGCGGCGATTACCAGAAACAAAGAGCAGTACCCCGACCGGGACACGCAGACTTTGTAGCAAGCAAAAAGTTCGGTGGCTTTGAAGATTATCGCGGTGGTGGTCACTTCAGCGGCCGACTAACCGTTTGCCTCGTAGCAGCGGGTATTGTTGCTAAAAAAGTATTGCAAGGGGTCACAGTTGCTGCAACTATAAAAGAGATTGCAGGCGAAACAGAACCCGAAGTTGGATTGCAAAAAGCAATTGATGCAAAAGACAGTGTTGGAGGTATTATAGAATGCACGGTAAATGGATTGCCAATAGGTTTAGGGGAGCCGTTTTTTGATTCAGTTGAATCTGTGATAGCTCACGCTGCATTTGCAATTCCAGCAGTACGAGGAATTGAATTTGGTACCGGTTTCGCCGCTGCACGTATGTACGGAACCGAACACAATGATGCCATTGAAAATGCATCAGGCGCAACAAGAACAAACCATGCAGGTGGTGTTGTTGGCGGCATTACTAACAGCAATCAATTTGTATTTCGCCTTGCTATAAAACCTACCTCATCAACACCAAAAGAACAAACCACACTTAACTGGGAGACCAACGAACAAGAGCAATTTTCAGTGAAGGGAAGGCACGACTTATGCATTGCACTTAGAGTTCCTGTAATAGCTGAAGCTGTTGCTGCCATTGTATTTGCAGACCTGATGATGCTTGAACAGAGAATACCAAGAATTTTTAAACACTAAATTTTGAACGTATGGACTCATCAGTTATTTATCATGTAACTACTTTGCAGGAGTGGGAAGATGCCCAGGATAGAGGACTTTATGAAGGCAATTCTTTAATACATGAAGGCTTTATTCATTGCTGCACTGCCGAGCAGTTAGACGATGTAATAAAAAGGAATTTCCCCAACCAGGATAACTTGGTTAAGTTGGTAATTGAGCCAATAAGATTAGGATCTGAATTAAAGTATGAACAAGCTGCAGATGGAACCGGAGAGTATCCTCATATCTACGGCCCTCTCAACATACAAGCTGTTACCGAAGTTGTAATGCTAGGTGCTATTACAAAAGAAGATTAACGCTTTTTACATATTGTTCTTATGGCCTTTCTTGTAGTATTACTCAAAGGTCATAAGAATATTTCTTTTCTTATCCCTGCATAAACTACCATGTTACTGCTTCACCATCAAGGATAATATAACCTTGGCCCGGTATTAAATTATGCAGGAAGATTATACCCATTTTACTTATTACTTTTCTTATAAATTGCTACTATAAACCAACCTCTCTTGTTAGTATTTTTTTTATGTAGCCAGCATAGATATTCTATTAAACTTTACTTGCGTCGCCCTCTTGTACTGTATATCGTCTTGCAGCAATAGTGTTCATTGTAATTGCATCACTTAACATGCAGCACTTAATGTTACAATTAATATCCTACAAACAATAAAGCCACGTGTGGAAAAAAATCTCCATATTATAACTCAATCATTCTTAAGGCTTTGGCACTACTTTTTTACAAATGCATCCAATATTAACCATTAAATACTATAATCATGGCAAAGAGTACAGGTAAAAAGGCTGCTGCTAAAAAAGGTGCTGCTAAAAAAGTAGCTACCAAAGCCGCTGCACCTAAAAAAGGCGCAGCAAAAAAAGCAGCTGCTAAAAGTGCTGCACCTAAAAAAGGCGCTGCAAAAAAAGTAGCCACTAAAGCTGTTGCTCCTAAAAAAGGCGCGGCTAAAAAAGTAGCTACTAAAGCTGCGGCTCCAAAGAAAGCTGCTGCTAAAAAAGTTGCAGCAAAAAAAGCAGCTTTTAAAAGTGCTGCTCCTAAAAAATTGGCAGTTCGTAGCAAGCCAACCGTTATAAACGACGAGGCACTATTGCAGGAATTATTTTTAGATCATCTTAAAGATATATACTGGGCAGAAAAGTCGCTGACTAAAGCATTACCAAAAATGCGTAAAGCGGCAACGTCTCCAGAGTTACAGCAAATCTTCGAACAACACTTAACTGTTACTGAAGGACAAATTGGTCGTCTTGAACAAGTGTTTGAATTACTTGGTAAGAAAGCACAGGGAAAGAAATGCGATGCAATGGAAGGCCTAAGCAAAGAAACAGAAAGTGTTATCAGCGATACGCCTAAAGGTTCTAAAACACGTGATGTAGGTCTTATTATCGCTGCTCAAAAAGTAGAGCACTACGAGATAGCATCTTACGGTGGCTTAGCAACATTAGCTGCAGTAATGGGTATGAGTGAAGCAAAAGAATTACTTGGTCAAACTTTGGCTGAAGAAAAAGAAGCTGACCAATTGCTCACTCAACTGGCAGAAAGCAACATAAACCAGGAGGCTGCAGAAGAAGGAGAAGAAGGCGGTTCCGGTGAAAGCGAAAGCGAAGACGACAAGTCAATGGATGCTGATGAAGTAGGCGAAGGAGAAGAAACTTCAAAAGCATAGAAATAGAATTTCAAGTAAAAAAGCCAGGCACATTTTCTGCCTGGCTTTTCTTTTATAAAATATTATTATGGTAGAAGAAAAAGAGGAAATAAACGTTCCTGAGCAAAACCAGGGTGCAAAAAAAGATATTGAGGCCAGTGAAAATCTATCAACGATTGAGGAGGCTAGAAAGCTTTATAATGAAGCCCGGAGCAGGTTGCTTAATGTAAACGAATGGGGAACTATTTGTGGCGGCGCAAGCGCAACTTTCAAATTAATTGACAAAGAAGGCAACGAGGTGAACAGGGAAGCACAGGTAAGCGACTATTTTAAAATAGATCTTCCGGGGCCGGGAACTAAGGCTGGCGAGGGCTTCGATTGGGTGCAGGTAGAAAGTATCGAAGAAACAGGCGCAGGACCTACGTCTGATGAATCGATAACAATGCGGGTAAGGCCTTCCCAAGATCCGGTCAACAATAAGGATAACAGTATCGCTCACTTTTTAACCGACGAGGCTACCAGTAATTTTGTTGTCTTAAGAAAAGATACTACAGTAACAGCAGCAGTGTTAGGTAGAAACGAGACACCTAATACCAAGGCAGAAACTATATTAGATAAAGCAAGGAATGCTATGGTGGCATTAGGTGCCATTGCAGGTGTAGCCAATTTGCAATGGAACAGTTTAGTGAAGGGTGTGCTAGGTAAAAAATAAAGCACATTCCTCGCACTATAGCCAATACTAAACATGGCATAAAATTTATCTTATAAACTAAACGTTTCATCCAAAAAAAACAAGAGGTTATCATGGTAAATAATGAAAACAACCAACAGAATGTAAGTAACGCAGACCAGGTATCAGAAGAGGATAAGGTTGGCAACAACCAGGGGATGAATGAAAGCATGGACAGGCATGAGGGACAAACGAACAACGGCGAATTAGGTGGAGACCTGGGAAATATTAACAACAATGCCAACCCAGGAGCCACAACACTTGAAGTGGTTAAGCAGCAGGACAAGAATGGAGGCTTAAGTAATTCAGCAGTGTAGCTGGTACTACAGCAATATTTATTTTTGTAAAGAGAATATTAATAATAGTTAAGCAGGGCTTTTATCGGCCCTGCTTAATTACAAATAAAGGTTTTTTAAATGGTTTATAACGAGGACCTAATTAACAAAGTAAGGGATATATTAATAGAGCAACAAGAAACCATTGCTGTTGCCGAAAGCGTAACCGCAGGTCATCTGCAATCGGCTTTATCAGCCGGCATGGATGCATCGAAATATTTCCAGGGAGGTATTACCGTTTACAACCTCGGTCAAAAAACACGGCATTTACATGTGCAGCCTATATTAGCCGAGAAAACAAATTGCATACATCAAAAGATTGCTGATACAATGGCGCTCGAAGTAAGCAAAATGTTCATCAGCGAGTTTGGAATGGGGGTTACGGGTTATGCCTCTATTGTTCCTGAATGCGAAGATGAGGGGCTCTTTGCTTACTTCTCCATTGCTCACAATAATAAAATCGTTGCTTCTGGCAAGCTCACTTCTGTAAGTAAGTTCCCCCACGATGTACAGGTTGATTATACTAACATGCTACTAAAAAACCTGTTGAGTTATTTGCAAAAAGTATAAGAGGTAGTAATTGGTTTTTTGTACAGGCATTATATTCCTGTTTAAACATCGTTGCTGTAGATGTCAACTAATTCGGTAATGGTTTCTCCCCTTCTTCCCGGCCTTAAGGCCGGGAAGAAGGGGAATTTTATTTCGGCTCTGCAGCCTGCACATCTCCCTCAATTTTTTTCTCAATCATTTCTATTGGCTTTTTGCCACTAATGCCTTGATGTGGTCGTTCATTATTATAGTAATATAAATATTCGACTAG
>JAQBNN010000133.1 GCA_028288505.1 Segetibacter sp.
TTATAGTTTCTATTTTAGTCGCTGTATCAAAGGGTAATAATTATGACGCAGATTCAAGATCTTAATCATCTTTACTTGCGTCGCACTCTTGTACATTTAGTTCTCTGTTGACCGACCTTCCAGCAACCTTTAGTTTGATTGCACGAGCACCTCATTCTAATAATAGTAGACCAAGCCATTTTGCTATGAAAAGATACAGTACAAGTGAGTGACACAACCGGAGTTCAATCGATTTCCTCTGCTTGTAAACAAAAAATTCCTTCAATAAAAAAAGCAGGAGCTTTTAAACTCCTGCTTATATGGTTGTGGTTTATGCTTGTAAGTTTATACTAACCGAACAACCCGCCTTTCTTTAAGCTTCTTGTTGCTTCGCCAATTTTGTAACCGTTGTGGTAAACCTGAATTTTGTAATCACCTAACTGGTATCTTCCATCTTGTTTCCAATCGAAACTAACATTAGATCTTTTGCCTTGCTCGTAAGGAACAGTTACCTTGTTTGTGTAAGTTTTACTTCCTTCTTCACGGGTATCAAAAATGCCGCTGCCACTGCTCATAGTAACCGGGCGACCATCAGGCGCAATTACAGATACATACAATTCTTTGTTGCCTGTTGGAGCAATACGGTTTTCGTCAAGGTTAAAAGAAACTCTTAGAAGATCAACTCTTTTAGCAGTTGCAGTTTCCTTTTCTTTTCCACGATTTTTTAAGTTAATAGGAGCAATGCTTAGGTTTGACGCATGTAAGGTAGACGCAACATCTTCAACTTGTCTTCTTGCTTCTTCAGTGCTGGTAAGGTTTTCTTCCAACTGACCTTTTTCGGTAGTCAGTTGTTGCTTATCTCTTGTTAGCGCCTGATTGTTAGCAGTAAGGGTTTGGTTTTCTCCTTTTAATCTTTCAATTTCTACATACATATCATCAATACGTACGTTCAATTGATTAATTAAACTTCTTGCTCTTGCAAGTTCACCTGCAGTAGCATTTCTTTTACTCGTAATACCCTGAATCTCTTTTTTTAAACGATTAATTTCTGTGCTTCTGTCAGCAAGTGCACCTTGTAATTCGGTGTTGTTTCCGGTTGCAGAGTCAAGGCGTTGTAAGGCGTCTTCATATTCTTGTTGAATACTATTTCTTGCAGAGTCTACATTTGAATACTGAGCTTGTAATTGTTCAATTGATTCATTGCTTTTACTTTTGTCATAAATAATATAACCCCATGTTGCAAGTAGGGCTACTATTAAAACGCCATAAATAATTTTGCGGTCATCTCTTTTTGACGGACCTTTTTGAGGATTTGTTGTTGAGGCGGCTTCAGGTGTGTATGCCATAGTTTTTTGTTTTTAAGTTTAAGTGATTAATGCATGGAAACCTTAAGTAAAATTGATTCATTAAAACATCTTTTGTTTATTGACATTGAAACCGTTCCTCAACACGGTCAATGCCATGACCTTCCTCCTGACCATCGCCAGTTATTTTTCGACAAGCTCTCAAAGAATATGCCAGAAAGCTATGACGAAGAGGAATTGTACAGGCAAAAAGCCGGCATCTTAGCCGAGTTCGGAAAAGTTGTTTGTATTTCGGTTGGCTATGTTTATTCCGAAGATCAAAGAACTTGTCTAAAGTTAAAAAGCATTTGCGATGATGACGAAGTACAACTTTTGCACAACTTCATCAATCTTGTTAATAAGTTCGCTTCCCTTTATAAAACCTTCCAGTTTGCCGGTCATAATATCCGCGAGTTTGACATTCCATTTCTTTGTCGTCGCATGGTCATCAATCAAATTCCGCTGCCAAGTTATCTCCACATACATGGTGCCAAGCCATGGGAAATAAACATGGTTGATACCCTGCAGTGGTGGAAGTTTGGCGACTATAAAAATTACACTTCATTAAATTTATTAGCTCATGTGCTCGGTATTCCAACCAGCAAAGACGATATAAATGGAAGCATGGTGCAGGATGTTTATTACAAAGAGAAGAATATAAAACGCATAGTAGAATACTGCCAAAAGGATGTAGTAGTGGTAGCTCAAATTATATTACGCTTTAAGAATCAGCCTTTAATAGACGCCAGCAACATTTGTATTGCGGAGTAAAATCTTTTTGTTTCGAGAATTTTTTTTCATAGCAACATCGTTGTGTCACTCCCTTGTACTGTCATCTCATTATTCATCCTTCCTGCATTGTAACGTCAACAGGTTCATTAATTTTACACGTGATAAAAATCATGAATAATAGGTTGTTAAAATTGAAGTTGTGGCTTTTTACTGCCAAGTTCCTTAACACAATTGCGCCTGCTTTCCGGTCATCAACTTATCTTGCAGGGCAACTTGTATAAATATTATGTCTGCAGAAAAGATAATAGGAGAGTGGAAAAAAGGTAGCTATAAACAAGTTTATTGGCTTGAAGGAGATGAACCATACTTTATCGATAAAGTAATTGACTATGCAGAACATAAAATCTTAAACGAAAGTGAAGCTGGCTTCAACCTATCCGTTTTTTATGGCCGCGATGCTGATTGGACTTCTATTATAAATGCATGCAGGCGTTATCCAATGTTTAGCGAGCGGCAGGTTGTGCTTATTAAAGAAGCGCAGCACATGAAAGACATTGATAAGCTGGAAGGCTATGTAGAAAAGCCTTTGTCTTCAACGATATTAGTGGTGGCGTACAAAGAGAAAAAGGTCGATGGCCGAACCAACCTAGCGAAAGTAATTAAGAAGCATGGTGAACTGTTTTCAACTAAAAAATTGTACGAAAATCAACTACCTGAGTGGACAAGGGATATGGTTCAATCAAAAGGATTTGACATTACGCCACAAGCACTGCAGTTATTAATTGATCATATTGGGAACGACCTGAGCAGGTTAGAAAATGAAGTTGAAAAAGTTTACTTAAATCTTGGAACCTCAAAGATAATTAATGAAGACGCCATTGAAACATATGTTGGCATCAGTAAGGAATTTAATGCCTTTGAGCTGCAGGCAGCTGTAGCAAAAAAAGACCTTGCAAAAGCTATAAGAATTATTAAATACTTTGAAGCTAATCCTAAGGCAGCGCCAATACAAATGATCCTACCTGCCCTGTATGGCTACTTTAGTAAAGTGCTGCAGATTTACGGTTTACCCGATACCAGTGAAAACAGTGTGAAAGGCTTATTTTATAATAACATTTTTGCTGCTAGAGATGCAATAGGCGCTGCAAAAAGTTACAACCAGCAAGGCCTCGAAAAGATCATCTTGCTGCTGCATGAATACAACCTAAAGAGTATTGGTGTTAATAGCGCCCCCACATCAGATGCTGATCTTTTGAAAGAGTTAGTAGTTAAGATGATCTATTAATTTCCCCCATTAAAGTAATTGCTACCAATTAGGCCTAAGAAAGTTGAATAAAGATTATAAGTACAAGAGTGCGACGCAACGGACGATGAATAGAATTACTTACGATGGGTACAAGAAATAGTCTCTTTAATTTAACGACTAAGAAGAAAGTTTGCTGAGTGCATTTAATTTATCCTGAGCCAACTGGTTTTTTAATTCATCTATCCCACTAAATTTTTCTTCCGCACGAAGGAAGTGTTTTAGGTAAACTCTCATTTTGTTGCCATATATATCTTTATCAAAATCAAAAACGTTTATCTCGATTGTTCTGCTTATTCCATTAATAGTCGGGCGAATACCTATGTTCATCATGCCGGTGCGTGTGTCATTGCCCACCACAACTTCCACAGCGTAAACACCGTTGCCGGGTATTAACTTCTCCTCGTTTTCTATAAATAAATTTGCCGTTGGATAACCAATCGATCTTCCAAGTTTGTTTCCTTCTATAACAAGGCCTTCAAAAAAATAAGAATAGCCGAGGTATTTATTAGCGGTGTGGAGGTCGTTATGCAGAAGTGCTTCACGAATTTTGGTACTGCTAATTGTTATTTGGTTAATAACATGCTCAGGGATCTCTTTTACATGGTATTTATATTTATTTGCCATGTCTTCTAACAAATGATAATCACCTTTGCGATCTTTGCCGAACTTGTGGTCGTAGCCAATAATGATTGTTTTAGGAGAAAATTTTGAAACCAAAAAATTATCAATGTATGCTTCTGCAGTTAAATTAGAAAAGGCTTCAGTAAAGGGAACCACCACCAGGTGATGAAGGCCCTGGTTATTCAGCAGCTCTATTTTTTCATCAAGGGAGTTTAGTATCCGAATTTCAGTTTTATGCTTTACAACTTTTCGCGGGTGTGGGTGAAAAGTAATGATAACAGTTTCTCCGTTTATTAACAGGGCTTCCTCTTTTAACTGGTCAATAATTTTCTGGTGACCAACATGTACACCATCAAATGTTCCTATGGTGAGTACTGCATTTTTAAATGCAGGAAGATTATCTAGATCTCTGTGAACCTGTATCATAATAATGTCGCAAATTAAAGCCTTTGACTCAATTATTGTAAGGATTGGGCGTTTGATACAGGTGCTTCAATAATTTGTTTCTTTTCTTGCTGGCTTCGTACATTTGCCGCGAATAGAAAAAGGTTCTGGAAGAGTGAAATTGTATAAAGAACCGGCAAAAAAAAACACAAAAATGTCTTTGTATTCTCAACGTGGCGTTTCAGCTCAGAAAGAAGAGGTTCATGCAGCCACAAAAAATCTTGATCAAGGTTTATATCCTAATGCATTTTGCAAACTATACAAAGATTTTGTTGGCAATGATGATAATTGGGTGAACGTAATGCATGCTGATGGAGCTGGTACCAAAAGCATATTGGCTTATTTGTACTGGAAGGAAACCGGAGACATTAGTGTTTGGAAAGGTATTGCTCAGGATGCAGTAGTAATGAACATTGATGACTTGCTTTGTGTTGGCATTTATGATAACCTGTTGTTTTCTTCCACTATTGATAGAAATAAAAGCGTTATTCCAGGGGAAATTTTAGAAGAAATTATTAATGGGACGAAGGGGGTTTTTGATTGGCTCTCAACTTTCGGCGTAAATATCCATTACCTGGGTGGAGAGACGGCGGACGTAGGGGATGTGGTTAGGAGTATAGCGGTGAATGGAACAATGGCGGCTCGCTGGCCAAAGAATAAGATAATATCAAACGATAAAATAAAGGCCGGAAATGTAATTGTGGGCCTGGCAAGTTTTGGTAAAGCTACTTATGAAAGTGAATACAACAGCGGCATTGGCAGTAACGGGCTTACTAGTGCTCGTCATGATGTTTTGAATAAATATTATGCTGAAAATTACAGCAATACTTATGAGCCTACATTGAAAGATGAAGTGGTTTACATTGGTAAACACCGAATGACTGATCCTATTAATATTGATGGTTACGATACAAATATTGGGAAGCTTATATTAAGCCCCACGAGAACTTATGCGCCAGTTGTAAGAGAGATTTTGGAGAAGCATTTTGACGGCATTGATGGAATGATCCATTGTAGTGGTGGCGGGCAAACGAAGTGCCTGAAGTACCTGCCCCGACCAATGAAAGTCATAAAGGATAACTTGTTTAAACCTCCGGTAATCTTTAATATAATACAGGAAGCAAGTAAGTCTACGCCGCAGGAAATGTACCAGGTTTTTAACATGGGCCACAGGCTTGAAATTTTTACCAATGAAAATACAGCCGGCGAGATTATTAAGATATCAGAAGATTTTGGCATTGAAGCTAAAGTTGTTGGAAGGGTAGAGGAGAGTGATAAAAAAGAATTATTATTGAAAGGAAGCTTTGGAGAAATAGCATTTTAAAATACTGTAAACCAGCTGAAATATTAAGCCCAAAGATGCTATTAGTTATTCAAGTACCAGGGAGTGACACAACTATGATGAAACGAAAAACTTAGTTGGCAAACAAATAAATGGAGAAAATAAGCCGTTAACTTTTATTGTTAGGTTATACTGACTTCAAAATAATATTTTTGATCGAATAAATACAGACTATGCTGGAAACAATTGTAAGACTGCAGAACGCCAATGTGTACCAGGGACCTAACCTTATATTGAGTGATGTGAACATTACGATAAACAAAGGGGAGTTTGTTTACCTGGTAGGAAAAACGGGAACGGGGAAAAGTAGTTTGCTTAAAACAATTTATGGAGATCTTCAATTGAGGGAAGGTGAGGGTACGGTTGCTGGCTATAACCTAAGGGAGATGGATTGGAAGAAAGTTCCTTTTTTACGGCGCACGTTAGGAGTTGTCTTCCAGGATTTTCAATTGCTTACAGATAGAAATGTGTACGAAAACTTGCGCTTTGTTTTAAGAGCTACTGGTTGGAAAGACAAGAAGCTGATGGACGAAAAGATCAACGACGTTTTAGATAAAGTGGGTTTGAAAAGCAAAGGTTTTAAAATGCCCTTCGAA
>JAQBNN010000215.1 GCA_028288505.1 Segetibacter sp.
TGCCAGGGCAATAATGTAAGCAAGGGTTCTATGTATAAAATGTACAGCAATTTTATTGTGTAAGAGGCTATTGGCCCAACTTCCCGTAACCATATTATCAGGCACCATCATCCCATTTATATCGGGCCAAGTTGGAGCTACGGGTGCAGCTTTTAAGCCCGCCATAAAGGCTCCGTAAGTCAATTGTATAACTACCAGGGCAAGTAATATAATCGCCCCGTATTTTAATGTAGGTTGATGAACAAAATTAGAACGCGGCGTAATTAGTTTTAAGCCAAAAACAAGGGTGTAACCAATTAAGACCATCGCTGCAACAAAGTGTGCAGCAAGCCGTATGTGGCTAACATAAAGATCGTTTTCATTCAAACCGCTTTTTACCATTAACCAACCAATTGCACCCTGCAGTGCTCCCAGCACAAAAAGTATAACCAGTGGTATAATCATCCACGATTTAAAATATTTTTTTACAAGAAAGAAAATGAATGGAATAAGAAAAACAACGCCAATTATTCTTGCCCACAAACGGTGAAACCACTCCCAAAAAAAGATAAACTTGAAGTTGCTTAAAGTAAAATCGTAGTTAAGGTATTTGTATTGCGCTATCTGCTGGTATTTAGTAAAAGCTGCCTGCCACTCACCTTCACTCATAGGCGGTAGTGCTCCCATAATTGGCTTCCATTCTGTAATTGACAGACCCGAGCCGGTGAGTCGCGTAATGCCGCCAAGCAACACCTGCACTATCAACATAATTAACCCTATAAATATCCAAACTGCTACAATCCTCGTCCGCCTATCTGGTTGCATATTTTTGTTTTTCTAATATTGACTGAGTGCTCCTGGTGCAGAAGCACGCAAAATTACACGTTAATTAATGGTGGAAAGTTTTTGATGAAAGTTTGCCGGAAATATTTCACTTTTAGGAACTCAAACCCCATTTTTTCACCTGATGCTTCAACCGTTTTACCAGAAAAGATATATAGAAGCCGGCTGCGACGAAGCAGGCAGGGGTTGTTACGCCGGGCCTGTGTTTGCTGCTGCTGTCATCTTACCTAAAGATTTCTATCACCCGCTTTTAAACGATAGCAAGCAGGTAAATGAGCCTAACAGAAACGAGCTAAGAAAGTTCATCGAAAAAAATGCAGCTTGCTATAGTGTCGCCATGGTTTGCAACCAGGAGATCGATCGTATTAATATTCTTAAAGCGTCATTTAAAGCAATGCACCTTGCCTTGGACAAATTAAAAAAGCGCCCAAAATATCTTCTTATTGATGGTAACCGCTTTACCCCTTATTACGATGTAAAACACAAATGCATTGTAAAAGGCGACGGCCTTTATTCGTCCATTGCTGCTGCAAGTATTTTAGCGAAGACCTACCGCGATGAGTACATGAAAAACCTGCATGCCGAGTATCCGCACTACAACTGGCAAAACAACAAAGGCTACGGAACCGAAGAGCATCGCCTTGCAATAGACAGTCACGGTTTAACTAAGTACCACCGCTTAAGTTTTAATATCAATCCACAGCAAATGCAACTCAACTTCGAAGAGGAAGGCATTATCATGTAGCAAAAGCTTTTTTCGCAAGCCTTTTATAGTCACGAAACTTTTTGGTTACGAGCATTTGGTCTTTGGTGGATCATCGTTGCTACGCTCAGTTCATCCGCAACAATTTTATTGAACAGCGCGTGGAATTCCGCTTACAGCAAAACATATAAAAAGCTAAATAGGTGCAAAACTGGTGAACGCATTGCGACGCAACGATGTTTAACCGGAGGCTTTCTGCCGGTACCAAAAATGCAGATAAAAAAAAGAGGCCGACCCACTTAATGGTCCGACCTTCTTTTTAATAGGGAATTTTTTTACTACTTCATCTTTATTTTGTTGAAGACTGCTTTAGCCACTTCTTTACCTTGTACCAAGCCGTTATCAATCGCTTCACGGTAATGAATGCCGCCGTACAATCTTGACAACGCAGCCTCTTGTGCTGCGTGGTGAAAAGAAGTGTACGATCTTGAAGCATATCCGAGGCTAGCACCAGTTTGATCAGTAAAGGCAATGTTACCAAACAAAGCGGTAAGCACATCCGCAGCTGCGCCTGAAGCAACAGAATGGCCCGAAGGATATTCAGGAAAAGGGGGTGTATTTAAAACTGTACTCCAGGTATTACCGCCAGCTATATGTTGTTTTATGTAGCTAACGGGCCTAAGTAAATTGTATTGGTATTTAGCGTCCCAGCAAGAAATAAAAGCATCAGCCATTGACATTGTAACTAATGCATAAGCCTCAGAAGCTTTACCCAAACCAATGTTTTTTGTGTTTACTACCTGGCCAATTATACTTACCCAATGTCCGGGAGGTGTTGAAGTTGCACCAGCATCGTCTGCCCACCATAAAGCTATATTACGTTGCTCCGTAGTTAGGTTTTTTACTGTGTTGTAAACTTCGGTAGCCATGTTATGGAAACCGCTTCCTGGCACCGTACTAAAAGGAACCGAAGATGGAATGGTGCAAGCGGCACTAGTTGCCATTGCAAAACATTTTACTTTGCCCCAATAAGGCTCCAAGGGATTTGTTGCAGCGCCTGTAGGCATCCAATTGGCAGGATTTAGAAGAGGTGAGGGAGCGGTATAACTCATACTGCGGGTAGTAG
>JAQBNN010000257.1 GCA_028288505.1 Segetibacter sp.
AACCAGATGTTAATCTTCAAAAGCATGAAGAACAGGAACTCCAACTCACACTAACGGAAGGCATTCTCCGGTTCCTTGAAAAAGATTTTACCCTTGAGCTGGATGAGAATGTAATGGAGCAGGTAAAGAAGCGTTACATAACAACATTGCATATGCTTACACGCAAAGCTCCTATTACCCAACAACAAAAACATGACAATGTCTCGCAGGTAAACTTTATTAATCAAATGCTTACTGCCCAGCTTGCAATAGTTGACTACGAACGTGAATTATTAATAGCTTTCCATAAGGAAGGAACCTTTAATGATGAAACTATTAATAAAGCAGAACAAGAATTGGATATAGAAGAACTAAGGCTAAAAGCAATGGTACAGAAAAGTGATGTGCGATAGGACCAACAAAGAAAGGATGTATTTAAGCAGCTTTAAAAATTAACTTAACCAGCTATTCTTGTAAGCCATTTTAATTGCCTGCGCCTTTGATGTAACGTGCAATTTTTGATAAATGTTAGAAATATGAGTACGTACAGTAGCAGGGCTTATAAATAACTTTCCTGCGATTTGTTTGTACTCTAATCCTTCAACTAGTTGCTGCAGCACATCATGCTCACGGTTGCTAAGTATATTAGAAATGGTGTTAGCAGCAGGTTGAGAGATCCCTATCTTTAAAAGTCCTAATGTTTTCCTGGCAATAGCTGGAGACATAGGCACAGCATCATAATTAACGACATGCGAAATGGCCTCACTAATATTAATCGCATCATCATCTTTTAATAAATACCCGTTCGCACCAGCTTTAATGGCTTCGAAGATCTTTTCACTGTTGTCAAAAACAGTAAGAACAATAAACTTTACTTTAGGATAAAGGGTGGAAGCAATAGCTATCGTTTCTATTCCATCCATTTCCGGCATTTCCAGATCCATTAGCACTACCTGAGGGAAATCCGCTTCTGCCAACTCCTTCAGGTTTTCCAAAAACTCTTCACCATTTGATGCGTCGAAAACTATCTTCATTTGGGGTGACGAACTTAATTTGTCTTTTATAGCTCTTCGAACTATAAGTTTATCATCCACTATGGCTATTTTTATTGGCATTTTTTATACAAATGTTTATTTAAAAACACTAACTCACAATACTGCAAATGACTGATTTTTAATTAATGCTACTTCTGTTCCGTAGTAGCCAGTTGTAATATTTAGAAGATACCCGGCCTCTTTAGCCCTGAAAGTCATGTTAGACAAACCGTTTCCGTCAGTACCCTCATCTTCATTAAAACCCTTCCCATCATCCTTAATAGATATTTTAAAAGTCTCATTAGTTTCAACTGTTACCACTATATTTTTCGGAAAGGCATGTTTTAAAGTGTTCTGCAATGCCTCCTGGAAAATTCTAAATAGGTGTAGTGCTTCTGCTGGAGATAATTCTACATCCATTTCCAAACGCTCCTTAAATCTAATTTGTATTTCGGGAAAAGCCTGCAACATTTTTCTTGCGTATAATTTAAACCGGTCTATAAAATCGGTTATAGTTATCAAGTCATTATTAAGTACCCAAATAGTTTCCTGCAACGAGCCCATAATGTTCTGTGCACTTAAAGAGATTTTCTCAACTGACTGTAATAAGCCATCTTCACAGGGGTGCTTTTTAAGTTGCTCAATGTTCGCCATTAGCACGGTAGCATAAGCACCAATATTATCATGTAAGTCTCTTGATATTCGCTTACGTTCATTTTCCTCGGCCGACGTTACTGCACGTGCCGCAAGCTGCTTTTCTTCTGCCCGAATTTTAAGAAGCTTAATTTGCTGGCTCTTTTTATACCCTCTAAATAAAAGCCAGGCTATTAATGCCGTAACCAAAAGAAGCAGCAATGATCCATAAAAAAGGTAATTCTTATTAGAAATTTCGAGCCTTTGAAGAGCTATAAGGTTCTCCTTTTTCTCAAGATTATAACGTGTATCCATTTCAGCCCTTGCTTCTGCAGAATTAGTTTCATAGGTAGAGTCTTTAAGAGCCATAATGATCTCTAATGTTTTACTGTATTCAGTATAATTACCTGCTGCTTTATAATTCTCGCCCAGGGCATGATAGAGGTATGGCAACTTTGAAGTAAGCTCTAATTCTTTTGCCATTTCAATTCCCTCCAGGCTCAGAGCTATTCCTTTTACTGTATCCGAAATGTTCGCATAATAAATAGCTAGTTGGCTCATATCTGATACAATATAAAAAGGATCACCTATTACCTTTCGTATTTTAAGCGCTTCATTTAATGGAGCTCCAGCCAGCAATGGTCTTTTTGTATCAATGTAAATATCTGCAAGTATATTAAGACCGTTAGCAAGAAAGAAAAGGTTCTCGTTCTTGCGGGAAAATGCTATAGACTTTTTTACATAATACTCGGCAAGGCTATTTTTATGAAGCTGCTTATAAACTGCAGCAATATTTGAATAAATATTACTGTTCACCCTATGCAAGGCTATATTTTCAGTTGTTTTTAATGCCTTAAAGAACCATTGAAGAGCTTCAGCAGTTTGGTTCATTTCCATACTTACCCACCCAATACCGTTCTTTGCAATCATCTGCATCAAGGTGTCCTGGTGTTGTTCTGCAATATGTAATACTTCGTAAATCTCAGAAAGGCCTTCTTTGTACTTATTGCTTTTAATCAGGATCTGTGCCTTAAGAGCAGTGAGTTTCATTAGTGCACTGGCACTACCCTTTTTCTTAGCTAGTTTCAAAATATTTCTTTCACAAATTTGAAGCGCTGTGTCTAATGCCCCTTTTTTAACCAGGCAGTTTGCAATATAATATTCAGCCAAAGCAATATTTGTGATGTTGCTTTGAGAAAGACTTATTACTTTGGCTCTTGATGCATACTTGCACAATGTATCAGTGCTAAGAGACTGTCTTTGCTCACAGAAAGAAAAAATAGCCTGTAACTTTTTATCCTCCTCTGGCGCATGTTTAATTTCTTCCCTAAATTGATTTATTAACCTCGTCTGGCTTTGAAGATTTAAATTAAAACAAAGGATAAAAACAAGAGGTACGACCGCACGTTGGTTGAGGTTAAATTTCATTAACAAGCTAATTCATTAAGATATTTCGAAAATGGGCTCAAGCCTAAAACTAGGGAATCTTTATAGTTCAAAATACAAAGACAGAAAACAATTGCACAGAAAATGCATATGCTGTATTGTGTCTGAAATAATATAATCTAAATATTGTTCAAGTGTTTTATAACTGCAATTTCTTCACAATCATTCCTTCTTAATCAAAGACCATGAAAAAAACGCTTTTTTATTTAACTGTCATCACCCTCCTTGCAATCGTATCACCTTCTTGCGAAAAAGTAGAAGCCTTATGTTCAAACCTTTTGAGTCCCCCCTTAATTTTACTATTGCTCTAAGCCCATCTTCTGCAGGCACTACATCTTCATTATGTTCTACTGTAGTTAATTACGATTTAAACGCCGGGGTTGCTAATGCTACCGGCAATGCATTTAGTGGAAGTATTATTAATACTATTTTAATCAACCAGGTGGCTATTAGAGCAATTAATCCTATTTTAATCAACAGGTAGCTATTACAGCAATTAACCCCGATGCAACCAACAACCTTAGCAACTTTGAGACTGTAAGTCTACAGTTTCTCAGGGCTCAAACACGCCTGTTGTATTTGGCCCCTTTACTGTTCCATCTTCAGCCTATGCAACCTACTCTGTTGCAATTACAAATAGTCCTAATGTCCGGTCTTTTTTCAATGGTTCCAATGTTACTTTCTCATTTATCGGTAAAACTAAAACCAGCACTACAAAAACACTTCAAACACAAGTGGGTGCAACACTAAGATTCGAAAAGTAATATCCTCTCAAAAAGGTGCTAAGGCAGGTTAAAACTTTCTATTTCTAAACCTAAAATAAGAATACAATGAAAAAATATTTACTTATTCTCTCTTTATGCATTTCGGGTGGTGCCTTTGCCAAACAAAAGTTTATCCAGGTAACAGCAACACGGGCTTTAAGGGAGCAATTGGAACAGGTAATATCGCCATTACAGATCTCGGAGACTCCATTTCGTTTAAACTAACAAGGGGAACAGGTCTCTTCGATAGCCTGTTGGTATTTTACGTAGATGATCCCAAAACGGCAACCGGCATTTCATCTACTTCTAACCTAAACTATTCAGGCAACAACAGGCCCTGCTAAATTTTCCTGCTACCTTCAGACCAGACCTTGCCATCGTGCTTGATAAGGATGACGGCAAATTTACTTTTTAATAGACTACTTTGGTATTAAGTTAATGCAGGAACAAGGAACATTTACTATCAGCCCTTCCGGCACTAATTCAGCACCAGCTTACACACAAAAATATTCAAAGGCAGATTTTGGAGTAGCTAACAACGATACTTTAAACTTCAATTTCATGGGCACCTATATAGGCCCAACAGCTTCAAAATATAACGAAGGATTTGGAGACCCTTTTAGCGGTTATCAAAGAACAGGCAGCTACAACACCTACACCGTCCAAAGCTTTTTAAATTTCTCGACTACTTCAGCCGCCTTACCTGTTGCCTCCTAGATTTTAAAGCTTCCATGGAGCAAGGAAAAATTGAAGTAAAATGGACAGTAGCACAAGAAAGCAACATCTAGGAATACCAGCTACAACTATCGTCCAAATGCCGCGATTTTAATACCATCGCAACGGTAAAAGCAAAAAATTCTTCAACAGCTACAACTTATAGCTCCTACGATGCCCTTCCATTAAAAGGCGACAACTACTATAGGCTCATAATAAATGAAAAAGACGGCAGCAAAATAAGCAAAGTAATCTCGGTTATAAATGCAACATCAGGGACGGCATCCTCGTTAAACAACTAGGCAGCAATCTAAGCATTCAACTACAAGGCTTCAAGGTTGGAGATTACCAGTTGTTAATTCTAAACAGTAACGGTCAGCTATTACAATCTGCAACCATAAAACACAATGGATCGGACGCGACAACGCAAATTGAAATTAAAGGCGCGCCTGCAAAAGGAATTTACCGCGTAGTTTTACAATCAGCGAAAGAAAATTTAACGCGCAGTATCCTTCTCCGGTAAATCAGGAAATTCAATAAAAAAAGCTGTCTTTAAAGGACAGCTTTTTTATTTTCTGTTGATTTATTGCTTGAACAGGCTTGAATGGGACTAAGTGAAGACTTTTGGAACCCGGCATTAAACCTTTCCTCTACACCGTTGCGTCGCACTCTTGTACGCCTTTTTGTCCATTCACCTTTTCAGCCAAGATACCATCATCTACGAAACGCCCTACTCTATTCAAGGCCAGAAAAAATATCGTCGAAAATGCTCTATCAGCCGCCATGGTTAATCTTTTTGGAAGTATATTGCCACGATTCTCTATATGAAACACTTATTCTTCCTTATTTTCTTGCTAACTGCAATTAGGTCATCGGCCCAGTTGTGTGATGGAAGCTTAGGTGATCCCATAGTTAATATAACTTTTGGTGCAGGAGCCAATCCAGGACCGCCACTCTCCGCTGCTACTACCAATTACCCATATTTCACATCTGACTGCCCTTACGATGGTCAATACACCATAAGGAACAACTCTGTAAATTGTTTTGGTAACACCTGGCACAACCTATCGGGTGATCATACGGGTGATGGGAACGGTTATTTTATGTTGGTGAATGCATCAGAACAACCAAGTACCTTTTTTATTGATACGCTAAGGGGACTATGCGCCAACACAACCTACGAATTTGCCGCCTGGATAGTTAATTTAACCAGGCCAACCAGCTGCGATGGTACTGCGAACCAACCTAATCTTACTTTTGCAATAGAAAAAACAGACGGCACCCTTTTAAAGTCTTTTAATTCGGGTAATATTCCGCCGGCTGCATCTGCTCTGTGGAGACAATACGGCAACTTCTTTACTACATCGGTAGGAGTAACAGACGTAGTGCTAAAAATTGTAAATAATGCCCCCGGGGGGTGCGGTAACGATCTCGCTTTAGACGACATTACGTTTCGTCCCTGCGGGCCAAGCTTAATTCCGTCCTTCGTTGGTCATCCCGGTACCGTCCTCAAATTGTGTGAAGCCAGCAATACTAATGTTACTCTTACAAGTGATGTTTCAACAGGCTTCACAAACCCATATTTCCAGTGGCAGAAAAGCATCAATAACGGTGCTTCATGGAGTGATATTACTGGTGCAAATGAAGCCCAATACACCACAAGTATTGCAGTTGCAAAAGTATCAATTACGCTGTATCGTTTATCCGTGGCTGAAATAGTTAATTCAAACATTGCTGCCTGCAGGGTTAATTCGAGTAACCTGGCTATTATTATTGATCCTAAACCTGTTTCTACCCTCTCTAACAATACACCAGTTTGCGTAGGATCGCCGCTTTTGCTGACTATTAATGGAGGATCAGCCTACAGGTGGACAGGACCTAACGGATTTTCTTCGCCGGGCTCAACAGTATCTAAGTTGCAAACTCAAGAGAACGATGCAGGCAGGTATTACATTGAAGTGACAGGTGAAAACGGCTGTAAAGAAACCGTTTCAACTATGGTAAATCTTAATCCAAAGCCTACTGTAGCCCTATTATTTAGCGATACAACGATCTGCGAAGGCTTTTCAGTAAAATTGTGTGCTAGCGGCGGAGCTTCATATAACTGGTCACCATCGGCCACCCTTTCGTCATCCTTCGACAGTAGTCCTGTCGCTTTCCCTTCAGCAACAACAAGATATAGAATCGTAGCATCAAATGGTTTATGTTTTGACACGTCTTTTGTGGAGGTAAACGTTGTACGAAAGCCAAAGGCAAATGCAGGACCTGATAAAGCAATTATGGAGGGAGAGTCGGTGCAACTGGAAGGCTCTGGGGCAGGCGATAATATAAGTATACGCTGGGTTCCTGCAAGCTTTATTAGCAACCCAAATGTACTAAATCCTGTAGTGTCTCCTTCTGCAGATACGTCTTATACATTAACAGTATCTCCGGCAAGTGGATGTGGCATAGCAACAGACATTGTAAGGGTAAAAGTGTACAAACAAATAGTTGTTCCTAATGCTTTTTCACCTAATGGCGATGGCATAAACGATACATGGAACATTCCTGCATTAGAGGCCTACAAGAATCATGAGGTCTCGGTATTTAACAGGTACGGGCAAAGGTTAATGTTTTCTAATGACTTTCGGCATTGGAACGGGGAATATAATGGTAAACAAGTTCCTATAGGCACTTATTACTATGTTATTAAGGTAAAAGAAACCCGTTTAACACTCAGCGGTTACCTGGTGCTGTTGCGATAGAACGAGCTGGTTTGACGACACCCGTAAGAGTATTTACCCACCGCTGCTATTCTTTGTTACGGCACACCATTATTACGGAAAAACATAAGAAAAGCTTCATACGATTGATGCTGATGAACGAAATGCGACGCATCGATGCTGCTATGAAAAAAAATGCTTGTACCAGAATTATAATGATCTCTTTAAGAAACTACTCTAACCGTGGATCTTTTTCGCCAAACCCACTTAAAGGTTTCCATTGCCAGTAAAATAATTAATGCTGTTGGCACTAGTATAATCCATTCGTCGAATCTTATTTTATCGAGTTGAAGAGTGGTGTTTAAACCAGGGATATACGAAGCAGAAATGTGAACGACTTGCGCCAGAACGATGCCCAATAGCAATACGTAGTTGTTTTTAAGCGGCATGCTAAAGAGGCTTTTTGTTTCAGAACGACAGTTAAGTACGTGTACGTTTTGAAGCAACACCATCAACATCATAACAATAGTGCGGGCATGTCCTTCTTCGTATTTAAGCTGGTAAATTAGGTAGTACCAAACGCCGAAAACAATACCCCCGATCACTAAACCGGATACAAGGATCTGGCTGTTCATGAGCTTGTCGAAGATGCTTTCTTTGGGATCCCTTGGCGGTTTTTTCATTACATCAGGATCTCCTTTTTCGAAGGCAAGAGCAATATCCTGGATGCCATTGGTCACGAGGTTTAACCACAATAACTGAACGGCTATAAACGGAAGTGGTATACCAATAATAATGGCTAACGCTACCGTAAGCAATTCCGCAGAACCGGTAGAGATGAGCATGTAAATAATCTTGCGAAGATTGTCGAAAGTGAATCGGCCTTCTTCTACGCCTGCAGTTAACGAGGCGAAATTATTATCGGTAACGATGATCGACGCTGCTTCTTTCGCGAGGTCGGTGCCTGCTCCCATAGCAACACCAATGTGTGCTGATTTAAGTGCAGGTGCATCGTTTGCTCCATCGCCAGTTACAGCTACAAAGTGCCCAAGCGATTTCATGGCTTCTACTATCCGTTGCTTTTGAAGCGGCGATACACGTGCAAAAACTCTTTTGCTTTCAATACTTTTCGCCAATTCTGCAATTGGCAGTGTATCCAATTTCGAGAGTTCAGTGCCCGTAATTATTTCATCCTTGGTGGTAGCAATTCCAAGGTCTTTTGCAATAGCCAAAGCAGTGGAAGGATGATCGCCTGTTACCATCATTACGCTGATGCCTGCTTCCTTGCACTTTTTCACTGCATCAAAAGCTTCAGGCCGTAAAGGGTCAATCATACCAACTAATCCAAAAAGCTGGAGCGGCGGTAATGCATCAATGTTTTCGCTTTCAACCCGTCCGCCAGCGAGAGCTAGTACTCTAAAACCGTCAGCTGCTAAATTTTCAGATTCAGTCATCGCCACTTCCCTATCCTGTTCCGGTATCTTTGTAGCGATTACTTCCATCGCACCCTTCATTGCAAAGTGGAGTACCCCTTCAGAACGAAAGTAAACGGCAGAGAACTGGTTCTCTGATTCGTAAGGGACCATCTTCACTACTTCAACCCCTGCACTAAAAAACTTTGGCTCTTTGCCTACCTTATACGCCATAGCCCGTAATGCTACATCCACCGCATCGCCAGAATGCTCCCAGCCTAATTCTGTCTTTCTTAAAATGCCTTCGTTAGAAAGAATGTTAGCCCTAAGAAAAACAGACAACTCTTCATCTAATTCAGCAACTGTTGTATCCCTTTGTTTTATTTGGCCTTCGCCATTATAACCTTGTCCTGTTACATCAAAGCTCCTTCCTGAAGCGAGATAAATCTTTTTTACCGACTGCTGGTCCATGGTTAGTGTACCTGTTTTATCTGATGCAATTAATGTACAGCTTCCAAGACCTTCTACTGCGGGCAGCTTTCTCACTATCACGTTTCGTTGAGCCATTCTGCGGGTACCAATAGAAAGTGCTACTGTTAGTGCTACAGGCAACCCTTCAGGTATTGCTGACACACCTACAGCCACCATAATAAAAAAGATCTCTTTTATCGGCATTCCTCCCAGGTAACCAATTACGCCTAATACGGCACAGGCTATTAAAACAACTACACTTATTTTTTTAGAAAAAGACTCCATACGCCTTACCAAAGGTGGCTTCTCGGCATTGGTAGTGTGTAGGGAATTAGCGATCTTGCCTATTTGCGTTTGAATGCCTGTTGATACTACTACTGCCAGTCCTCGTCCCTTTTGCACAGTGGTAGCTGCAAACAACATATTTATCCGATCGCCTATCGACAGGTCTTCAGCCCCTTCGAGGGGTGCGATTACTTTGTTTACTGCCAGTGATTCTCCTGTAAGTAAAGCCTCTTCTACGGCAAGTCCATTTACTTCTACAAGCCGGAGGTCCGCAGGTACTTTATTGCCCGATTCAAGAATAACCATGTCGCCTGGCACTAATTCCTCGGAGTTTATATTATGTATGTGGCCATCGCGTTTTACCCTTGCAATTACCTTTACCAAATCTCTTAGTGCAGAAGCGCTGCTTTCGGCCCGCCACTCCTGGTAGGTACCAAGTATGGCATTAATAACAATGATGGCAATTATAAAAATCGCGTCTTTATAATCGCCGGTGGCAACTGAAATTATTGCGGCAGCAATAAGAACATAAATAAGTGGATTTAAAAACTGGCTGAAGAATATTTGCAGTAAAGTTTTTGTCTTAGGTTGAGGAAGAACGTTCTTTCCATATTCCTGCTGGCGCTTCTTTGCTTCCTCGTTTGTTAACCCGTCACCTGTAGTTTGCAATTTTTCTACAACTTCCTGAGCCGCCATCTGGTGGTAGATAAATTTCATAATGTAATAGAGTGTTGGATTGCGTTGAAGTTATGCAAAAGATTAGCAAGTTGAATAGAAGGCTTAATTATAGACAGTAAAAAGTTGCTTAGAATTACTACCAGTAAAAGTGAGTGACACAACGATGTTTAATAGTAGCACGAAGGCTTAGTACAAAAGGTAGCAATAAATTTAAATTCTTGCGCTAAGGGTAGGGTTAATGTTTGATTCCTTTGGGGACCGGCATTATATTGTTTTTCAGCATTGTTGTGTCACTCACTTGTACTTTTAGTAGTTGTTTCACCCCGGCTGAAGCTTCAGCACAAGATATACACATTAAATTTTTTTTGCAAGGTTCAGTTTTTGCAAATTCTCATCTAATTACTGTATTTACAAATGGAAAAACACTTTCTGCTAGCAGAGGATGATGAGGATGATATTGAAATTTTTAGAGAAGCAACTCAAAAAACAGGCTTACCAATCGTACTTACAACTGTTGTTTATTGTGATGGTATCTTTAGCTCGATAGCAGTTGCGCCCCTGCCCGACCTTATTATTTTGGATGGCCACCTTCCCGGCAAATCTTTGCTGGAATGTATCACGGAGATCAGGGCGAACGAAAAGTTACGAAGCTGTCCTTTAGTTGTTCTTTCCAACTCAAATTACAGATTGACCAGGGAGGAGAGTTACCGGGGAGGAATTAATGTGTACTTGCAAAAGCCTTATAATTTTGGGGTTATGGAAGATCTTTTTAGACGATTGTACTATATAGACTGGTCTAGCATAGCCACCCTTACTTCTGACGAATTCTATGCTTTAGCTATTTAATTGTTTGAAGACTTACTGGCATACATATCTAATAATCCGATAATTTATTGTAATTTGTTATGTACCCATTTTTTAAAAGCATATCACCACATATGACGTCTTTATACAAACATATTTTAATTGCAGACGATGATGAAGATGATGTAGAGCTATTTCAATCTGCCCTTGATGAAATATGCCCGGAACTTAAAGTGAGTGTAGCATCGGATGGTGCGAAACTAATAAGGCTTTTAGATATATTGCAAAGGCCCGATGCAATCCTTCTTGATTTAAACATGCCCTATAAAAGCGGCAAAGAATGTTTACGTGAAATACGCAAGAAGGATGGCTACAACGATATACCAATTGTAATCCTTTCTACATCAAGCTCTAAAGCTGATATTGACTATTGCCTTACTAATGGAGCCAACCAGTACATAGTTAAACCAAACTCAGTAGAAGGCATGAAGAATATTGTAAGGAATCTTTGCTATGGTAATTTAAACAGTACTGCTTAAAAATAGTAACAATTAATACAACTATTGGAGTTCACAATCTACTTTATTAAACAGGCGGTTTTGCAAAAAGGTAAGTTTGCTAATATTTTTGAAGCGCATCGTATCACTGCCGGATGCGTAATCCCAAATCTTTCTACAAGTACGCCGCTTTCAAACTTAAAAACAACCTGCCTTACTGTAGTTATTGCTTCTGACTGAAAAACATAATCGCAAACAATAAGGCCGTCTTTATTTTTCGTTTCTGCATTACGTTTTCTATAAACACATCAATACTGTCTGACTGCGCCTGCAGAGAATTACTAAAAGTAAAAAACGAGGAACACTATACCTATCCGTTTTATCAGTCTCATGCTTGTATATTTTTGTTTCACTAGTTAGTTTTGTTCGCGGGTTTTCGCTAACCTATACTACAATTACCACATTACCCTTTTTATGTCCCGTTTCTACATAGGTGTGCGCCTCTCCTATTTGTGAAAGTGAATACTGTTTACCAACAACTGTTTTGATTTTACCGGTAGCTAATAACTCTTTCAGTTCTATAAAATGGGCTAAACGCTCTTTAACCGCCACCATACCAGTAAATGAAAACTTTACTTTTTTACTACCAGCTATTAAAGATAGAATTGTGTGTAAGAAAAGCTGGAAGTTAATTATAGGAGATAGATACACGCCATGGCTTGTGAGCGCTTTTTTACAATCTGAAAAGGATCGCTTGCCTACTGTATCAAAAATTATATTGTATAGCTGTCCTCCCTTAGTAAAATCCTCCATCGTGTAGTCTATTACTTTATGGGCCCCTAAAGATTTTACCATTGCGGTATTTGCCGTACTACAAACACCTGTTACTTCTGCACCTACATGCTTTGCAAATTGAACGGCATAAGTGCCTAACCCTCCCGAAGCTCCGTTGATTAGCACCTTATCTCCTTTTTTAACTTTCCCCAACACCTTTAAGTAGTTTAATACCGTCACCCCGCTTCCGCTAACCGGGCATGCTTCCTCATAGCTTGTATTATTTGGCATTGTAATCAATAAACCTTCTTCGCTCACACTTACATACTCTGCATAACAACCAAGTGTTGTAGTACCACCAAACACCTTGTCGCCTATTTTAAATAAACTAACGTCTTTCCCTATCTCTACAATCTCCCCCGCAAATTCAAATCCGAGAATAGCTTTATTCGGTCTGCTTAAGCCTAAGTAAAGCCTGCCGATATATGGCTTACCTTTTCTCATCATTGTATCTGCTGCGGTTACAGTAGTTGCGTAGTTCCTTATTAAAACTTCGTTACTCTTGTAAGAAGGTTTTTCTACATCGCTTAATTGTAATACTTCGGTTGATCCATATTCATGGCATTTAATCGCTTTCATAAATTTAGTTTTGGTATTTAAATAGCTGGAAACATCTTATCCTATTGTTGCTAAGAGAAGCTACTCTTAAAGTTTTCGAAGACCCACATACATACCCAGGTTTGCGGAATGATAAATAAGAACCAACTGAAATAATTCTGCAACATGCAGAAATCAGGTAAAGAATAATTCTGAAATGGATTTATTGGAAGAACAAGAATAAGACTAGCCTTATGCCTGCCATAAATTTATTTTTGGCCTTAACTGCATCGCTGCTATCAACATCGTTGTGTCACTCACTTGTACTTTCTGTTCTTTATTCAGCTATTGCAAAAGGTTTACAATTTGGTGCAGTTTATACTTTATAAAGTATGGCGAAGTACTAACAAGTTTATTGCTCTACTACACTAACAAGCCTGTATCATTAAGAAACCCATTAGAAAAAAGTGCAGCCGTTTCTTTGGTTAACAAAGAACTCCTACATTTTTTCCAACGCGCTACATTGGCGCCGTACATATGTTCTACCAGGCCGGGGAAGGACCAGTCTGCATTCTTACCCCAATGTAGTGTAAAAGGTATGTTGTTAGCTTTAAGCACCTCAATTGTTCTTTTACAAAACTGTGTAAGACTAATCATGTTATTATTGCGGGGAGACCATATTAACCCATCTATTTCGAGCATACATGTAATTGGAAATTTAGTGAAGGCAAGTGTTGCATTAGATTGTTTCACAAACCTCATAGCATAAATACCGGGTACCGGACCTTCTTTCCTGGCCAGCTCTATTAATAATTTAAGTGCCTTTGGTGAATTAGCCGAATCTATACCGACAGCACACGCAAACGCAGGACCTTGGTACGGTGCATCAAAGAAAATCTCAGCCAATGTACCAGTAGCCTCCATATCCACGGGTGGCAATATAGATTTGTGTAGTAATTGTATGATCTTGGGAATGCTGTTCTTGCATCTTTCTGCTATTGCTGTAAACAACACAATAAGATCTCGGTAAATAGCCGTCTTAATAATCGGAACAGGATCAGGATAATCGAATTGAAAAGGCTTTTTATACATTAATTCTATCACGTAGTCAGGGTCATCAACGTATGGGTTAATAAATATTTTAAAATGAAAGGGACGGCTAGGCTTGCCATTCCCATCAGTTTCTCCCGGAACTCGAAACGTTGAGTTTTCGAAATCCATTGATCCCGCCAATTTTAAAGCCACATCCTTATTCACCCTTTTTACATAGCGCTTTAATAAGAACCGGTCCTCTGCCTCAAGCAGCACTCCATGTATAAAACCAAAAGCGCCAAGCCCTACCAATGCTGCATTAAACAACTCATCATCCCATATAATCCTCGCCTTAATTGTGTTGGCAAAATCATTCTTCAATGCAGGTTTTGATTTTCTTTCAACGTACACAATATCATTAACGCTAGGACCAATTATTAGGTTAAGTCCTACCACGTAGTCCTGCACACATCCTACACCTATTGCCGAGCCGTGAACGCCTGTAGAAATACATCCTGCAATAGTTTGCCCATTGCTGGCGCCGGTTGATTTCAATGATTTCCCGTGATCAAAAAGAAACGTGCTGATCTCTTTAATTACATTACCACATTCAAAAAAGAACAAGTTCTCTTGCTTATAAGCAGAAGCGGGATGCATTTCATCCGCTGTAATGGCCTTCTTTAAATTCATACTTCCATTAAAGTGCATATTATCTTTTTGGTGAGCAATGTGCGACATTGACCAGCCGGCACCGTAAGCTCTGAAGCCCTCTTTTTTAGAGAGCGCATCTTTAAGTAGCCTTTGTATTTCTAACGCCACATCATTATAGCGATCAATCCACAAAGGCATCTTACCCTTTCCTTCAAGCGAAGTTTTGTATAAAACAGTTGTCTTAAAAGGCCCGTTGTTATGAAACGTATCCCAGGTTCCTATTTCGTGTTTTGTAGTGGTAGCCATAACTAGTTATTTTCTTTTACACATACATATGTAATATTCACCTTTCGCTTTTTGCCGAAAGTAAAAGCACTAAGCATTACACCGCCAAAGGTTACCCTGTATTCAAAAGAATAAATCCCAAGGTTAGAGCATGGTTTTACTATCAAATGAAAGTCTCCTTCGACGAGCTTTAAGCCGATAATAGTATCAAGCACGTGAGTCATCTTGCCTTTATAAAAATCAGGAGAAGTGTTGAAAGGATCAGGTTCGGGAGTTGCATCCTTATTCATTACCCTAACAGAGTAACACGAGGTAAGCATTACAATAAATATTAATAGCAACCCAATGCATGTCCTTTTCAAATAAAGATTACTTGTACGCATAGATTTCTTTTTGTTACTCCTGTAATAGAAAATAAACAATAGGAAGAAACCTGTTACTGCAAGAGGGGGCAGAATTAAATATCTTGAAGCAATTAGGTAGGTTTATTCGCAGTCATAATGCTTAGGCTATCGTAATGTAGAGAATTGTTTTGGAGAAAGCAAGACCAGTTAGTAAATAGATCCGTTGCAGGTATCGCACTAAAAAATGCAACTCCTATCTCTTAGTCGCTGCAATTCATATTTTATTTTTATTGACCAGCATCTGAGCCGGATTCAACATCGTTGTGTCACTCACTTGTACTTGCAGTATTCGTTTCAGAAAAAACATCTCTATCACTTAAAGGCTCAATGGTGTTTTAAGGAAGACGTTTGGTAGAATATAAAAAGTAATTAAAAAACTAGAAACAGCTGTGAAGACGAAGTGCGATAACGTAGGAAGACTTCATGTAGACCAGCTAAAGCTACTACAAAAGTACAAGTGAGTGACACAACGATGCTTAATAGTAGCACCTAAGCAGAGCCCCACAAATTCAAATAACCAAACAGTTGTATACTTAAAAGCGGCAACAAAACATAGTATCTACTTATTCTTATCGCTTAACTAAAAACGCTTTTCGAACCGTTTGATTTTTTCTATATTTAGAGTTCCTTTTAATAAACCTACGATAACTTCTGCTTTATGAGAAAACATCTACTTGCCCTTGCGTATATCTATTTATTTCTTTTTTCTCCATTATTCCTTTTTAATGCAAATGCCCAGAACAGCAGGCCGAAGGAATTCGCAACTGATAATGCGTTATTATCATTAGTAAACAAGTACGTTAATACGCCGATAACAAAAAGTGTTAAGGCTGGTGGTGAGGTGTTTTTACAAAGAGATATGACCCAATACCTGCAGGCCAACGTGTTTAAAGCGCCCGATGTAAAGCCAGCCGAGCAGGACCATGGGCATGACCACAAAGATGCGATGCTGCTTACTTTTTTGAACAGGCCTCACCCTAGTGTTGCCACACTGAATAAATACTTTACAGAAGCGGCAGCTGAGTTCAAGGTACCGGTAAACATACTGAAGGCAACTGCACAGGTGCAAAGCAACTGGGCACAGGTATCGGAGTCAATCTACGGCTCGTGGGGCGTAATGGGGTTAATAGAAAACAAATTTGTGCAACAAATTAGTAAGGCGGCTTCCCTGCTTGAGGCAGATAAAGAGGATATTAAGAATGACGCGAAGACGAACATAAGGGCGGCGGCTGCTTTGTTAGGTGAATACCAAAAAAATAAGCCCGACCTTGTTACAACAGAAGATTGGTTCGAATCAGTAAGATCACTAACAGGCCTTTGGGATGCGGCTATGAGTAATGAACTGGCCGTGCGCATTTTCGACGTAATGAAAACAGGCAGCAAGACGGTAAGTCTTTGGGGCGAAATCATCTTATTAGATCCTTTAAACATTTCGCTGCCCAAAATATACACAGAACCACATGCTAATACAACAACACAACGCACTACAGCAGTTGATTACCCGAATGCTGTTCCAAACTTTACTACCTGCAACTTTAATAACAGGCCCGCAGGAAGTGTTATCAGGTATTATTTTGTACACTACATTGCAACAGGCACTTACCAGGGAGCTATTAACTGGTTTAAAGATTGTTCATCTAACGTAAGCGCCCACTATGTAATACGAAACAACGATGGCGAAGTAAGCCAGGTGGTTGCAGAAAATGACCGGGCGTGGTCGCAGGGCGTATCCTCTTATAACGACCTGGGTATAGGCGTAGAGCATGAAGTGCTGGCTACCAACTTAGCTATGTGGGATAGTGACCCAATGCTAATTGCGGCTGCAAGCCTCTGTAGCAATGTTTGCAACAGGAGGGCCATCCCTAAAGTTCGCAGGGTAACAAATGGCGATGCAGGAATTTACGGCCATAGTGATGTTAGGGCAACAGATTGTCCTAATATGACCGAGGCTCGCTGGAACAATTTTTTAACCCGTGTGAACTCAGTAAACGTAGCTGCACCTGTATTGTACAGCATTGCGAATAGTGGAAGCGGCGCGCAGGTAACAGCTACCTGGAGAACTAATATAGAACCAACTTTAGCTGGCTACCGATTATATTATGCTACCAGTGATGCATTAACAAGTTGGGCTTTGGTAGCGAATGAGACAACCCTTACTGCCACAACGACCTCCGTTACCCTAAATCCTGCACAGTTCCTTGTGCCTCCAGCAGGCGATGTTTATCATTTTAAACTAACTGCAGTAGTAACTGATGGTACAAACCCAAAGGTAGAAAGCAGTGCGAGTGATATATACTCGAGGTCTTCCAATACAAGTGGGCCGAAAGTATTAATCGTAGATGGCTTCGACAGAACAAACGGATCGTACACGAGTACAACACACCGCTTTGTTACCAGTTATTTTAAATCCCTTCGCAATAAGGCTTCTCTGCAAGTAAGTAGTGTTGCGAACGAGAAGGTTGAGGACGGAACCTTTGTATTGAATAACTACGACATAGTGGTTTGGTTTGTGGGCGACGAGTCTAGTGCAAATGTTGTTTTATCGCCTGCAGAAAAAACGGCTATTCAGAACTTCCTGAATAACGGCGGTAAGTTCATCTTTTCCGGCTCAGAGGCCGCTTACAATATTGGCAGGTCTGCCTCTGCGACCTATGATCTGCCCTTTATGACTAACTACCTGAAGTCAACTTACGTAGGAGACGGTGCTGTCACGTATACTCCGGCGACAGGTATAGCAGCTACTCCATTCGAAGGCCTCAATATTCCTTTTGGCATTACCTACGTAGAAGATTTTCCGGATGCAATTAATCCAACGAATGGCTCCATCACCATACTAAACTATAGTGTTTCGCCCAACAAAGGCGGAATAGCTTACAAAGGAACTTTTGGCTCCGGAACTGTACCGGGCGGAGTCATCTTCCTGTCTTTTACATTAGAAACTGCAGCAGATACCTCTATAACTGCCTTCATGGGTAAGGCCCTCGCCTACTTTGATGTAGCGACAGTAACAATACCAACCGCGAACGAGGATGCAGCCACCACACAAACAGGTGCGGCTAAGCGCATAAATGTGCTGGCCAATGACTACAATAACGGTACACCTTTCAATCCCACCACGCTTACTATTGTACGCAACCCCTCTAACGGTACAGTAGCTACAGATAATGAAGGCAACATTACTTATACTTCCCATGCAGGTTTTACAGGTAGCGATTCCTATGAATACAGGGTTCAGAATACCACGGGACAGTCGTCTAACAACGGCCTCGTGTCTATTACAGTAGCACCCTTTGTTAATTGCAATGCTACTCCACCCGAAGTGGAGGACATGTACCCTAAACGCGACCTGAGAGGCGCTTGGGTGTCTACTGTCTCTAATATTGATTGGCCATCATCTCGCACACTTACTACCAGCCAGCAACAGGCCGAATTAATTAAGATACTCGACACACTCGCCAAAACCGGCATCAATACCGTTTACCTGCAAGTTCGCCCAGAAAGTGATGCTTTATACCAATCCGCCATTGATCCTTGGTCGTACTGGCTTACTAATTCCCAAGGCACTGGGCCTAATCCACTATGGGATCCGTTAGCATTTGCCGTTGCAGAAGCACATGCAAGAGGAATGGAGTTGCATGCATGGGTGAACCCGTTCCGTGCAAAACAAAGCACACCTACCCTTGCTGCCAATCATGTTGCTACTTTACACCCCGACTGGACATTTACTTCGGGCACGCTAACAATGCTTAACCCCGGGCTCCCCCAGGTAAGAACATACCTCGCACAGGTAATAGCAGACATTGCAACCAGGTATGATATAGATGGCATCCATTTCGACGATTATTTTTATCCTTCTGCCGGTATGACCGGGCAGGACAATACTACTTATGCTGAGAACAATCCTACAGGCATTGCTACCATAGATGACTGGAGACGTAACAATGTGAACCTACTAATTGCTAAAGTATATGATACGCTAAGTGTTATAAATGCAGCCGGTAATCGCAACGTTATCTTTGGTGTGAGTCCCTTTGGCATCTGGAAGACTGGCACACCCGCGGGCATTACAGGCACTTCTTCTTTTAGTGCGATGTATTGTGATCCGATAGCATGGTTGCAGGCAGGCAAGGTAGACTACATAGCGCCACAGCTCTACTGGAAGATCACCGGTCCACAGGATTATAACGCATTATCTAAATGGTGGAACGACCAGGGCATTACTTACAATCGTTATATCTACCCGGGCTTAGCTTTGTATAAAATGGGTGATGGAACTAACAACTGGGCAGCATCAGAAATCGAAAACCAGGTAACATTAAACAGGGATCAAAGCCATGAGCAGGTAAAAGGCCAGGTATTGTTTAGCACGCAGCAGATCATGGCTAATCTTAAGGGTATCAAAACCTCGCTACAAAATAACCAGTTCCGTTATAAGTCCTTTGCACCTGCCATGCCGTGGAAAGATGCCGTTTGCCCTAATGCACCGGTTAATGTAAGGCGTGATGCCGATACCATCAGGTGGGATACACCAGCAATGGGCGTTGATGGTGATTTGCCGAAGAAATATGTGGTCTATCGATTTGCAGAAGTAGCACAATCGACTACTCATAAAAACGATGGAACAAAAGTGTATGCTATTGTTGCCGGTAATAAAATAGGCCTGCCAGCTGCCGATGCATCAAGCAACAGCTACTTCATGGTGACGGCGCTTGACAAGAACAATAATGAAAGCGAGGCAGGCAACGGTGTTGTATTACCCATCACTGGCCTCGACCTTAGTGTGCAGTTATCGGGCAATACCGCTATTGTTAATTGGAGCACGCTTACCGAGTTCAATACAAGGAGTTTTGACATTGAAAGAAGTACCGACGGCAACACGTTTAAGCATATAGCTACAGCAACCGCTACAGGAAACAGCAATGCAAAAAGAAATTATAGCATACAGGATTTCCTACCAGCCGCCGGCACGTATTATTACCGTGTTAAGAGCATTGATAAAGATGGGAAGAGCAGTTATTCCAGCGTAAAAAGTGTTGTGTACAAACTTAGCGGCGATCATATTGTTCTCGGTCCCAATCCTTTTATAGTAGGAATAAATATCAGCAACATGCGCCAGGTAAAAAGATTAGATCTTATAGATTTAACCGGCAGAATACTAGTTACGAAAATGATCAACAATCAACCTACTATACGGTTAGATGCACCAAGCCTACCAGCAGGATTGTATAACCTGAAAGTAACAAAAACAAACGGCGAGTACGAACTTATAAAGCTCGTGAAACTATAACTCCATATAGGTTATAAACGATGATAGAATCAAAAGGGGCTACTTATGTAGCCCCTTTTTTGTTGGTTTCATTAATAGTAAATAGAGAACAACTTCTTATTTACTGCTTAAAGGAATGTATTTAGAAAGATGTGGGACAAACATTTGTGGTACTATTAAACATCGTTGTGTCACTCACTTGTATTTGCAGTAGTTGTTTCAGCGGGGAATACCTATTAATTTTCAACCATTGCTCCTACTCCTTTCTTCTCATACTGATCTACCACATTTACAAACCTAGAAGCATGGTCATAAAGTTGGCTGTTATTTTCTATTTCAACTTTTTCCTCTTTACCATTGTCAAAAAATGTTATAAATCTTTTTCTGCCATTGTAGTTTAATCTACATATAGGTTTTCGATTATTATTATCCAAAAGTATTCCGAAGTAGCTTTGCTGATCCCGATGTACAATTCTAGAGACATTTACTTTTGCACAAAGAATAGCCCTTACGATATAAAAACCTTCCATCTCTTCGGCTGTTGTCTGCACTTTATTTTCTTCAGGTCCAGACATAACTAATTCCTCTTTTGCTATCTCTTCTGCCTTCTGTTCATCTGTAGCTAGTGCAGATTTTAACCTGTCGCTTATTGCATCGTTTACGTATTGGTTAAAAGATCTTCTCACCAACCCTCTAAATTGCTCAAGCACTTTAGGAGTAACGATAGACTGGTACACACCTTTTGCAAAGAACCTGGTAAACTCATCAGAAGGTTCACTAATTTCCCTAACAAGACAAGTTCTTAATTCTGACATGTACTTTAACTCGCTTGCTGTATTAATTATGCTTTCGAGATTAAAGTAACTCTTATGAAACTCTTTCAACTTCTCTACATGTGCATCTTTAATATCATCGATTTTGAACTCGAAAAATGGCTTTTCGTCCATCTTATTCTTCTCAACCATATCAGTATAAAAGCGAAATACAATCCCGTTGGTTAGAATACCAAACTTTGCAGTAGTTGTATGGAAGTATCTAAAAAGTTGGCTATTATGAGGGTTTAAATCAGCAGACCAATGCTTGCATTCAATTAGTATTATTGGCTCATCATCTTTGAGAATTGCATAGTCCACCTTCTCCCCTTTTTTAATACCGATGTCAGCTATAAATTCAGGAACAACTTCCATTGGATTAAAAACATCATACCCTAAGCATTGAATAAAAGGCATTATAAAAGCATTTTTAGTTGCTTCTTCCGTTTGTATCTTATCCTTCATTTTTGTAACTCGATCGCCGAGTTGCTTGATCTGGTCTTTGAAGTCCATGAGGTTAGTTTGAGTTTAACCAACAATATATCGATTGATTTTAGTATTTACAATAAATAGTATAGATAAATTTACTATAGTTATTTCTACCCTTCTACTTGCCTAAGAACATGAAGTTAAATCAACTACAAACAGTACCAGTTAATTACATAACAATGCTTAATAGTAGCACTAAAACTAAGTTCACTTCTCGCGACTTTTTTCTCATTCGTGCTCTAGATCAGCACTTCAATATTACTTAGCTACAGCAGTCCAAGTTAGTTTATAAGTATCGCAGCCCAGGTTATTAATGTTCATTCTAAAAGTACCGCTTGCTTTTGAGCCTTGCAGGTTAGCTTCAAGGTCGAAGCGCCATGCTGTTGATCCTCCGCCTGGCGGTTCGGTGATGTGGTCGTTCACTTTGCCATCTTTAATAGCGTAGTCACCGTCTGGTCCAACTGTAGTTTGTTCTAATTTGCCACTGCAGCGCCAGTAACCTTTAAACGTTAGGTTCTCTAATTTTTTACCATCAGCAGAAATATCAAAAAAGATGGAGTCGCCTTTCATGCCGTTTGAAAAGGCGCCTGCAAAATGGCGGGCCTTACCAGCATCAGCAGAAGCAGTTGTTTGAGCAGTCACCAATTCGCTATTGGTTGCGAGGGCTTCTTCGGCTGTGTTTCCACAACTGCCAACGAGTGATAATAAAAGGAAAAAAATGCTTTTCATAATTAGTTAGTTGTAAACGAAAAATAATTCATTTCATGAAAATGTAAAAAAGATTCTTCGTCCTGTTGTAATGGAGCAGTTACTTTGGAGTAAAAGGTAATTGCATCAGCAACAATCCAAAGCAACGACAGTAAGAGTAAGGGCATGGCCATTTTTAAGCAAAACATACAAGCGGAAAAAAGATTGCATGTACAAGAGTGCGACGCAACGATGTAACTAGTAGCACATAGCTAAGTACATAAATATCCTTAAGATTTTACTGCAAGCCTTAAGGTATCCTTTTAGCTTTAGCGAAATAAATTTTTATGCGTGAAGTATCTTTGACAGCAAAATACCTTTTATGCTTAGCAATAACGATATACTGAAAAAAATAAGAATCGCTCTTTCACTACGTGATGAGGATGTTCTGCACATACTTTCGCTGGTGGGTTTTAAAATGACGAAGGGTGCGTTGAACGATCTTTTCCGGCATGAAGATCATCCTGGCTATGTGGAGGCAGGTGACCAGGTATTGAGAAATTTTTTAAATGGACTGATCATTTATAAACGCGGTCCTTTAGAATCCTCAAAGCCTGTTGACAACAAAAATAAAAACAGCAGTCATAAAAAGGATTAACCGTACTACTGGTGCTGTGAAGGAAACCGAAATCTTTTATTTTAAAAAGTAAAACGGCCTAAATGGTTAGAAGGTTTTTATTAAAAACAGGCCTAAAATACTTTTACTGTTGTTTCTACTTAAATGGCTTGATCTGCTGTTTGTGGTTATCAATAATAGGAAGGATACCTTGGTGGGCTCGCTGTTATTTTTACCGCAGTAGTTATAGGGCTTGGTACTCTATTAATGAAACGCAAAGAGGCGTTTTCCTGCCAAAGCGATCCAACAGCGGACCGCACAACAATTGCCCTGCACAAATGCCTATAAAAAAACTGGACAAGGAATAAGCAACATAATCAACCGACGTATGAAGGTTAGCCGCAATGGATGGAAAGCCCGGCAGGTACATGTCAATAGAAAAAGGACCAATAGCGAGAGTAATCCAAGAATTAATATGAGTAAAGAACGATTTCTTTTGTGCATGCGCAAAGAAATCGTTCTTTACAACCTTTGTAAGCCACTGCAGTACCAATGGCGGTAATTATGAGTAGATGCAGTGCCGATTAGCAGAATAATAAAACCTGCTACAGTAAAAGAATAGAGTACAGATCCCGGATGGAAGATATAGAGCAGCAGTGCCTTGAAATGATAGAGAAATATTAGTAGCTATGCAATTTTCCTCTTTGCATTGACCGTGTATGAATGTTCAATTTTGGTGGATTTAGCCGTAGCACTACTATTGTCTTTTCTACTAATAAACATGCTTTTAAATGTTTGTACCAACAACATTTCTAGAAGATCATTTAAGAAATCGATCACTTATAAGTTTTACTGATCTAGCTTTCAACTCCTCACTTAATACCTGCTATGCAAGCACTTTAAGCTCAAGCCGCATGGCTTGTTATTGCAACGGGACTCCACCCGCTTGTTGCGGAAACTGCTTCGCATGTTTCAGCATGCCTTCGCTTCGCTTGGCACCCAACCGGCTGATGTCCCTTATGCAATAACTTTTATTAGGTGCGAGTATTAAGCTTTTAGGAGTGCAAAAAACAAAAAAGAGCACAAATTCTCTCAATCGATCTCCTGGCGACATCAGAAAAAATGCGCTAAGAAAATTTATAGATCAGGCGTTAAGAAATGAAATAGTTGTTACTGATGCAGGGAGAAGAACTGCTGCTTGTAGTTCGCACACAGCTCGTCTATATTCTTCCGTTGTGACTTATTTCATTTTAGCCTGGTCTATAAATTTTTAGCATTTTTTCTGGAGTCTTGACTTTTTTTGTTACTTTTTTTTGTACACAAACAACAACAAGTGAAAAGTGCAGCTCTATCCTATCAATAGTTTTTTGAAAGAGGTTGATTCGTTTACTTGTATTATGGGACCAACAAAGGAATGCTATTAAGCTCCGGTTGTGTCACTCACTTGTACTTGTATATCGTTGCTCAGCGGGTTATATATGGGGCGAGGCCAATGACTTTTGGGATTAATCTTGTGGTTATAACAGCTTCACAAGGGTGTGGTTTCAACAAAAAATATGTTCCGCTTGCTCTAGCGTTAAGCGCTAAGGCAAGCGGAACAAGACGAAGAATAAATACTTACTTATTGTTTATTACCCGACCAACTTCCAGTACGGGTTGTAGAAGTTATTGTGTTCGTCCAGGTACCTTTTGCCTCAGTATTGGAGGTAAACTTGCCAGTAAATAATACAGCTGATGAAGCAGTTCCAAACGAAAGATTTCCATAGATGTCTTTCGAGCCAGTTGTCGCGATAGTTTGATTTGAAACTACAGAGGTAAACGTTCCGGTTATCTTCCCTTCTCCGTCAATGGTTATATTCCAACTCCCGTTATCACCGGTGCCTGTATAATTGCCTTTCCAATTGCCCGCATACTGATCTTGCGGCGTTTCATTTTTTTTACAGCTCAACATACTCAACGAAAAAAGAAGCACTAAAAGAGAACCAAATCGCAACATAATTCTTGTTTTTGTTTATAAAATACTGATCAAAAAAGGTTAAGCAAGGCTAACATTTGAAGAAGAGTTGCACTCATTTTAAGCAGCAAGATAATCGAAGCTGTTAGTGAATGCATTATCCTGCAAAGCTTCTTCCTCTATTGATCTTTTTCCGCCAAGCAGAACACATGCCGTGCCATAATTGAGCGTTTGAAAGATAAGTAGTAAAACAAAGCAGTTGGCGACAGAGATATTAAGAATAAAGTGGTCAATCAGAAGGCTTACTCGCGGGAAGAATATTACGTGGTAATCCTCAACTCGTCTATCGTCTTTATCATTTCGTCCACAATAACTGCAGGTGGTTTTTCAACCGAAAAGCAATAGCCGTACGTTGGCTTTTCCAGTGTAGCAAATTGCGAATGTAAGAGTGTACCAGGCATAAAATGGTCTGACCTGCTTTGTATCCTCTTTAAAATGGTTTCCTCAGATCCTTCCAGGTACATCCAAACCACCCTCTCTTGTAATCCTTTCTGCAGGGCTTGCCTGTAGGCTTCTTTCAAGGCGGAACAAGCAAGCACCACACCTCCTTTCATTCCCTGCAAGGCAGCAGAAACAGAGGCAAGCCACGGCTCCCGGTCTTCATCATTTAGCGGAAGGGCCAGGCGCATTTTCTCCACATTTTTTATAGGGTGAAAATCATCAGCATCGAGGAAAGGAATTGATAAACGTGCAGCCAGTAACTTTCCTACAGTGCTTTTGCCACTACCCGATACGCCGGTTACAACAATTATCATAGCAGGAACATTACTTTATCTATAACCACTAACGACCTGAAGATCGGTCAGTTTTTAAATAGCTCTTCAAGAACATATTTTCCTCGTCAACCCTCTTGTAGAATTTCTCAAGAGCACTATTAATATTTTGTAATGACTGTTTCTGGTTATCGTTAATCGTCACCACGGGTGCAAGCATAGCATAAGCGGTTTTAATATTCAGTAAAATGCTGTCGATCATTTGCTGAATTTCCTTGTTATACTTTATCGAAGAAAAGCGGTTGTTTTTCAGGCTGATGTAACGATTGAACACGTCAGTTCCCTGGTTGAACTGTGCAACAGCTCCTTCAAAGCCTATTTTCGATTCGCCCATGTGTTGGTTCTTATTTAGAATTTGCACCATATCGTAAATCATCTGGTTCTT
>JAQBNN010000280.1 GCA_028288505.1 Segetibacter sp.
TAAACAGTCCATATACAAAATCTACGTAAGCTTGCGCTAATACAGGGTCTTTGAATACTTCTTCATTTACCCCCGACAAGTCTCTCTTCTCCTCCAAAAAATCCTTTTTACAACTTGTACAGATTAACACCAGTGAAGTACATACAAGGAAAATTTTATTTCTTTTCATAAATTATTTATCAATCGTTATTATTAAACTCTTACTACCAGTAATTAAAATGTAAGATTAGCACCTAAAGAGAAAGTTCTCAGGTTAGGAAAAATGTCATATGCACCCTCAGCAGCTTTATAATCAAAAGGATTAAAGAAAGTAACGGGATTTAATGCTGACAAGAAAAAGCGGGCATTGCTAACCCTTAAAGTTTCTGTGACTCTTTTTGGTAAACTATAATTAATATTCATGTTTCTTAACTGCATTCTGAAGCTGCTTACCCTCCAGAAATTAGATGTAGGGTCAAGATTAATGTCTTCCCAGTGTGGGTTAGGGTATCTCCCAGTAGGATTAATATCTACGTCGTAAATATCACCCCAGAAAGTTGGCCTACTTTGGAAATTTCTGCTAATATTATTGTTCATTTTCTTTCTGGAAGCACCATCAATTTCTGACCATCCACCAAAAGAGCCACTAATAACAGCATCTAAGCCAAAGCCTTTATAATAAGCCTTTAAGGTGGTTCCAAATCCATAATGGTTACCAGATTTCTTAGCTAGTTGAATTTGGTCGTTCGCGTCAATAATGCCATCTGGGGCACCAAAGGTTCCATCTGACTGCCTTGCTCCTCTTATGTCGTTATAATACAACATTCCGGGCTTGAGGTTTTGGGCTGGAGTTCCAAATACAGATTTTATATTGCCCTTTATTACATAAGCGTTTACTTCATCCTGCGTACGGAACATACCTGCATAATCATGTCCCCACACACCGTTATCATCCGACTGCCCGGGCTGCGCATCCCATGGATTAAGAGTTGAAGTATTGGCAAAATTTCCTTGAATAATCTTATTATCACTCCATCCAAAACGTGTGTCTATACCATATCTGAAATCCTTGCCAATATTATCACTCCAACCTAAGCCAAGCTCATATCCAAAAAAGTTAATACTTCCCCAGTTTTCAGCTGCTACTGTTCCTCCCACTGTAATCGGAATACTTGCTGTCCTTTCAATAAGCATATTAGTACCCTTATTATAAAAGACCTCCACAGTAGCAGAAAGACGAGAGTCAAGGAAACGAGCATCTATACCAAGGTTGTTTTTAAACTCATCGCTCCAGGTAGCATCTCTATTTGGCGAAGCCTCCATTTTCATACCTGTAGTAGCAGCAGAGTTTCCTATTACAATGCCTTTGCCGCCCTGGTAAGTATAACGTTGTCTCCACTGCCATGCTTTAGTATCGTCTCTTCCTAGTAAACCAGCAGAATACCTAACCTTCAGGAAGTTTACAACTGGTATTTTAAAGAAGTCTTCTTCAGAAATTACCCAACCTACTGAAGCCGAATAAAATTTCCCCCAATAATTCTCAGGAGCAAATTTTGTTGAGGCGTCGGTTCGGAACAAAAACTCAGCTAAATACTTGTTGGAATAGCTATAATTAGCACGACCTATATATCCTAATGATCCAGACTCTGCACCCGCACTTCTGCCATCAATAGCGCCAAAAGCACTACCGAACTGTCCATTTGTTGCAGCAATAGGAGCCTCTTTCCAAACATCTTCCTGAGAAGAGGATGCTTCAGATTTTTCTACAGAAAATAATCCGCTTATGTTATGTTGTCCAAATTGGCGTGCATAATTTACATTAAAGTTCAACTGTTGGTTCTCTCTATTCTGATTTGAATAGTAAAGTCGATCACCATTCTTGAAAATTGCACTTGATCTTACAGTAGCCCCACTATCGTAAATATGAGCGTTTACCCCGGTTCTATTAAATTCATATAATCTGTAACTTGTTCCAACCTGTGTACCCCTGCCACTTCCGAAGTTTCTGGCATAACTACCTCTTGCCTTTAATCCTTTGATAAATGGTACTTCATATTCTGCGTAAAGGTTCACTGTCATCATTCTGTCGCTACTTTCAGCAAGGTTATTTAACCTTTGAATCTCATAATAATGGTATTGAGAAAGCGCATCAGTTCCTGGCAGTCTTACAGGCATTCCATTTACATACATAGGTATGTAACGCGGAGCTAAAAGAAGATTTCTATAATCATTCTCATCGTTTTCGCCACCGATCTTATTAAATGTTTTAACTCTATTCGAATAGTTTCCAGATACCTGCAAACCAGCTTTAAAATTATTAGCAACATTTACATCAGATCCCGCCCTAAAGGTCCACTTATCATAATCAAGCGTACTTAAATTGCCGTTCTGCGTATAGTAAGACACGTTGGCAAAATAAGTAGCCTTGTTTGCGCCCCCGCTAACGTTTAGGGTGTGGCGCATATTAGTAGAAGACTTCCAAACGGGATCTAACCAGTCATAATCTATATTTTTGAAACGCTCTAACTCATCCGGCGTAAAAAAGTTATCTACCCCAGGATTGGCGTTTGCACCAGAAGGTCCATTCATGATATTGAAATATCTGCCAAAGTCATATGCACTCATCATCTTAGTGCGATAAGACTCGTCATTCCAACCAAATTGCCCGCTGTAACTAATTCTGGGAGGCCCAGCCTTACCACGTTTAGTTTGTACAAGTACAACACCGTTAGCTCCTCTTGAACCATAAATGGCTGCAGAAGCATCTTTTAAGATGGTAATAGTTTCAACCTCTGATGGATCAAGGCTATTGAAAAGCGTATTATCGCTTAAACCACTAGCCCCAATCTGTATTACACCGTCAATAACATATAGTGGTTCAAGGTTTCCGCCATCTTTTGATAATGTTCGTGGATTTCTAATAGTTAAGGATGCTGAAGTACCAGGGCGAGCTGTACCGCCGCTGACATTCAAACCAAGCATCCTGCCAGCTAAAGCTGCACCAAGGTTACCAACAGGCAAATCTTCAATTTCTGTGGCCTTTAGTGTTTCAACAGCACCGGTTAAATGTGCCTTTTTTTGGGTACCATAACCAACCACAATAACTTCATCAAGCTCTTTATTGTCCTTCCCCATCAAAACTGTTAAATTAGATTTATCACCAATCGGAAATTCCTGGAAGGAAAAACCTACGTAAGTGAATTTTAGAACAGTCTCATTTCCTGAAACTGGAATAGCAAATTCTCCCTTTTCATTGGTGGTAGTACTTTTATCGGAACCTTTAATGCCTACCGTCACGCCGGCAAGAGGTTCACGATTATCCTGATTGGTCACTACTCCTTTTACGGTTCTTTGTTGTGCAAATAAGGTTAGAGTGTTAAAGAGGAAAAGAAAAAGTAAGAAAGAGCATCGATGTAAACGCTGGTTCATATGGCGCATTTTATGGGTGGATGGAAATATTTAAAACAATTAGTATTCAGTTATTATTTAGGGGGTTAGTTTCCCTGCAACCCTGGTAGCCTGGATTCTTTTCTGCCAATCTTCACCTTCCTTTTTTAAGTTATATCCGGCGGCAGAAAGGTAATTGTTGATCCTGCCTTTGTACTTACCAAACCAGGCATGTTTCTTTTCTGACGACTCAGCGTTAATAGCTAACTCGCGGGCTTCAATCAACCACGCCATAATCTGTTTCTTTTGCTCAGCCGTAAGATTTGGTATCATGTTATTATAGCCGTTGTAGGTTACATGCAAAACACCGTAAGTCATTCCGTCTTTAACCTTATCCACTTGTTCGGCAGTTAACTTCTTTGATAGTTTTGAAAGGTACTTTTTGTGCAGCTTTTTAAGATCGTTAGAAGCTTTATCTTCTAATTCTTTCACTTTCGAGTTAAGAGCAGATTTATCAGCACTTAGCTGCTTCTTAGCGGTACTTATTTCGTTATCTCTTTTTGTATAAATTTTATTAAGATTACGGTACTGATCGGCAATAATATCCCGTACTTTAATTGCCTTCAAAGAATCAGGAATGGCCAGAGAAGTAGCAATTTTTGCAGCCCTTTGGGTAACCGTTTTAGTGTAAGCCGCTTCTTCTTCGGCTGTTATTTTTTTCTGTTGCGAAATTACTGGCTGTAAAAGTGAAAACATAAGAACAAATAGTAAGCAATACTTCTTCACGCAATTAAACTTTTAAGCGAAACCTGATGAATGTTTGATACCCTTTAAATAGTTTGTGGTGTTTACTTGCGAGAGCTGATGCTACAATAACAGGAGTATTTTTTTCAAGAGACCTGGCAAGCAAATAACCTAATGCTGAACTATCAATCGTTTAACTAATAAGAAAAGCTACTTAAGCAGTCTCTCACTAATTCAACATAAAAATAGATTTACCTATACTTGAAAACAATGTCATCTTTTACTAAGATGATGGATGATTTTACTATTTTTAACGAATAGAAAACAAGAAATAATCAACTTTAATTCAACCGATTATCTAACTTAAAACCCTCATATTCTATTTATAAAAAAGAATAGTATAGCAATTGCAGCACAAGCATTTAATATTATAGCTTGTGCTGGAAATGTGCTTTTTTACTACAACAGCCACATTCAAAAACGATTGATTTTACCAAGCAACAATGGTCATATGGAAAACAAAGGACGATCGCATAAAAATATCTGGTACGGCTTAGGGCGGCAACGAATTGAAATCCCTAAACCAGTTTTAAAATCACGGGTGCTAAATAATACAATACTAAAGCAGCTTTATATTTGCAGCCTGGGCTATTACCCCAAAGCTTCGGGGCACTTTACTTCACGAAAAAAAGGTTTAGCCGAGAGCTTTCTTTTTTACTGTGTAGACGGGAGTGGATGGTACAAGATCGGAGACAAGCAGTACGAGGTAAAATCGAACGAGTTCTTTATTCTTCCGCCTCATACTGCACATGCTTACGGCAGTTCTAAAAACGACCCATGGAGCATTTATTGGATCCACTTTGGAGGCGACATCTTACCAGAACTAAACGCTTCCCAAACTGTTCAAAACCACTTCAAACCTTACCACGTAAAAAGCACAAACGATATCCCTTTCTGCTTTTCTAAAATTTATAAAACCCTTGAGTTAGGTTACAGTAACGACAACCTAATGTTTGCTAACATGTGCCTCTCGCATTTTCTAACCCTGTTTATTTACAATAGCAGGCACTATGTGGTTAACGCTACTGATAGAATTGATTGCGTGGAAAGCGCTATTCTTTACATGCAGGAAAGAATAGATCACAACATTACCCTTAACGAGTTAAGCAAACATTACAACTATTCACCTTCCCGTTTTTCAAGCTTATTTAAACAGAAGACAGGCTACGCTCCTATAGATTATTTTATACAAATGAAAATGCAGAAGGCCAGCCAGCAATTAGACTTTACTGATAAGTCAATAAAAGAAGTTGCTTTAAACCTTGGCTTCGATGATCCCTATTATTTCTCCAGGAGGTTTTCGAAAGTTACCGGCATGTCACCAACTAAATACCGTGCGATTAATAAAGATTAACGATGAGGCTTATTGAAGTACCCCTCACAACCATTATTAGATCTATGCAACAATATGTATGATTTCTATTGAGCAGAAAGTAGAAACTCCGGTTAAGCTTTTCTTGCGTCGCACTCTTGTACTATTAGTTCTTTATTCAGCTATAAAGCGTAACCTTTTTTAATCATCTTAACAGGTCTTGTACGACAATGCCCCCAGCCGAGCTTGAACTGTAAGCAGCTTCAACACAAGCCATTGTATAAATACAATCTTCTACCGAATTGTTAGCATGTAGAATTGTTCCTTCTTTAGCCAACATTACCTGTGCCATACTGCCAATAAATGCATCAGGAAACCACGTGCCTTTGATGTTTAAAATTTTCCATTCTGGCTCCTTACCTTCTTCTAAGATCACATATTCAAATTCGTCTGGTACGCCAGTTGGATAATTCATAAGAACGCCGAGCTTTATTTTAATAGCGCCTTTTGTTCCTTCAAATTTTATGTACGAATGTTGGTTCTGTAATCCATACTGGTGGCAATGGTTTGTATGTATACTTGCCCGTATCATTTCTCCATAATCCATAATAATGTTTGAACGAACAGAGGCTAGCTCCTTCATCGAGGGGTGCTTTACCGTTTTTGCATAAACACCTGCTGGATTTCCTAAAAAGCTTCTGACAAGATCAATGTAATGGATGCTGTGGTATAAGATTTCAACACGGGGAAGGTCGTTTAAAAAGGTCCACATATTCCAGGGAGTAAACACATTTACATTTACTTCTACATCGCATAGGTCGCCTACTAAACCCTGATCAATAATATTCCTGGCGGCATTTATAAAAGGCGCATAACGAAGTTGGAAGTTTACCGCTGCAATGAATTTTTTTTCTCTTGTTAACGTAAGTATTTTTTTTGCTTCATTTAAATCGTCACCCATCGGTTTTTGCATTAAGACTGCCGCTCCGTCGGGTAGTTGCTTTAGCACATGTATAATTGCAGAACCTGGTAATGCTATATCAAAAACAACATCTCCTTTTGCTTCATCAAGCATACCAGCGAGACTTTCATAAACTTTGGGAATATTAAACCGCTCGGCTGTAGTGGTAGCTTTTTCAATATTAATATCGTAGATGCCTGCAACATTAAAACCTTCGATTTTATATGCTGGTAAGTGTGCATCGTTCACAATTCCGCCTGCTCCAATGATGTAAATATCGTGGGGATGAAGAGGCATTTGTTGATGATAAGAAATGGATGGCATCTTACTGGCTATACTATTATTGATTGCAATATACCTGTAAAAAGCAGCTGAGCGCTGCGTAGTATTACTTATTGTACAAGAGTGCGACGCAAGTAAAGCTTAATAGTAGTACTTAAGACTGGTACAAAAAATTTCTTACCTATTAAGAAGCATTGACAGTACCCAAATAATTACCGTAAGTTATTATAACAACAGCGGTGATTAGTACAAACAGTGCAACCGCTAGCAATCGTGTTGTTCGCGTAGTACTCTTGATCCATTCTTTTAAAACAAGACCTGCGATGGCGCTAAAAAGCACAAGCATGATCATGTGAATTGCCCAACTACTAAACTTATAATTTCCCATGCGAACATGTCCTAAGCCATAAAAGAAGAACTGACCGTACCAAAGGAAACCTGTTAGTATGGCCATAGCAAAATTGAGGGACAAGCCGCCGCCATTTTGATTACTGACAATACCTGAATATTCTTTGAAGGTGTTGTGCTTTTTATGCAGGTACAAACAATAAAGCATTGTAGTAATAAAGGCACCAGTGTTTGAAAAAATATAAATGACGTTGCTCTGTAAATTGCCAGCGCCATGTTTGGCCGCAATAGCAGCAATCGGCTGGCCCTGATCGATAGAGAAACCGTACACGGCTGATAGTATGCCCGCGAGTATGCAGATAGGTAAACCTTTGGCAAGGGAGAAGGAAGTATCAACTTTATTTTTTTGCAAGTCGAGCTCTTTAAATCTGCCCGCCATGCCACAAAGAATGATACCGAGCGCACCCATTGCTATTCCATACATCAACCAATCGGAACCAGCACTTTGAAGTACTTTACCAAGCTGGCCTTTTACTAATGGTGGCAAGAGCGTACCAAGCACGCAAGAGATGCCAACAGAAATAGCATAGGTTAACGAAAAACCAACATAACGAATAGCGATACCAAAAGCAGTTCCACCAATGCCGTACGCAGCACCTAATGCAAATGTCTTAAACATTACACCTGGTGGAGCTTCACTTAATACCTGTGCAAGATTTGGAATAGTCAGCCATGCAATAACAAGCGGCAGCAGGAACCAGCAGACAAATGCCTGTGCTAACCAATAGGTTTGCCACGACCATTTAACTACTTTTTTTTGAGGTGTGTAACATAATGCAGCAGACGAAGCTCCGACCGCGTGAAACAAGACTCCTGTTATAACATCCATAGGTTGTGCAATCGTTTATGGCAGGTTATAAAATCTTTTTGCATTTTGATAAAAGATTTTTTCCTGCTCGTTATCATCTAATAGTTCTGTAATTATAGTTTGGTAAGCCTTCCATGTTTTTGTGTAAGACCCTGCAAGAAGCGAGACGGGCCAATCGCTTCCGCAAAAACACCTGTCAGTTCCAAAACGATCAAGGGCAAATTCGATGTAAGGCTTTAGATCTTCCGTTGACCAACCTTCGAAATTCTTTGAGGCAGTACCTAGCCCTGATATTTTAATGAAAAAATTAGGATGTTGTGCTGCTTCACTCATTAGTGTTCCCCACACTCCGAACTTTTCTCTTGTAGCAATGGGAGGTTGGTTAATATGATCAAAAACCATCCTTAATCCAGGCACCTTTGAAGCTACTTTTAAAGCAGTTTCTATGTGCTGTGGTAAGATACCAACGAGATCGAAAGAAAGATTGTGGCCTGCAAGCAGTTTAAGGCTTTCAATCACTTCAGCTTGCAATAACCATTTGTCGTCTGCTTCAATATGTATTAAATGACGAATGCCTTTAAAATATTTATTTAATAAATACTTTGAGGATAATATATCCTCCGTTTCTTTTGGTTTTAGAAGTGGCAGCCACCCTACTACGCCGGTTATCCAATTGCTGTTTGCTGCTGCTTCGAGCATACAATCAGTATCCTCAAAATTATTAGCGGATTGCACAAGAACGCCTTCAGTGATTCCTGCTGTAAGTCGGGCTTCACTTAATTCATCAACTTTATAAGTGCGATTTAAGATCGTTGTATCTCCATTAAGCCAGCTATACTCCGCCTTAGCCAGATCCCAAACGTGTATGTGTGTGTCAATTATCTTATGGGGCATGCAAGCAATAAATTATCAGGTCTCTGATGTCTTTTTAAATTCTAATTTTATTTATTCTTACGCAATTAATCCAAATTGTTTTTCAATTTGTTTGTTGTGCTCACCCAGCAAAGGAGCTCCAACATCTGAAGTAAAAATTTCACCGTCAATCCTTATAGGACAACGGGTTGTTTTTATAGAAAGGCCATTACTCGTTTTTACTTTGATCTCCATGTTAAGACTCTTGTAGCCTTTCTCTTTCACCAGGGTATCGTAATCCATCACTTTGGCGCACCATATATCAGCGGGGTCTAAAATAGAAAGCCAATACTCGGTGCTTTTTGTTTCGAGATGCTTTGCAAGAACTGCTTTTATTTCATCACGCTTTACAAACCAGTCGGTACTGTCGGCATACACTAATAAGCCGCCGCATGAGAGCAGCTTTGCTAGTGCAGTGATGTTTCCCATAGCAAGGGCAAGGTATCCACTCATCGTTTTATATATTCCATATGGAGCTGAAATGTAAGCATGACCATTATTTACAGAACTACGCACAGGTAGCTGGTGTCCGTCGTTATAAAAGCAGGTCAACACTTCAAATTGAAAATCCAAAATACTTTCCAGCATACTAACCTGTATTAATGCACCTTTACCAGTAATACCACGCTGATATAATGCAGCAAGAATACCTTGTGCAATGTGAGTACCTGCTAATATATCAACAACAGCCACACCCATTGGTGTAGGGTTATCGCTTTCATTTTTAGTTAGCCATGTTAAGCCAGAAACAGCTTGCAATAGTAGATCTTGTCCTGGCAAATCTTTCCACGGTCCTTCATTGCCATACCCACTTACTTCGCCATATACTATCAGTGGATTGATTGCTTTCACTGTTTCATAGTCCAGGCCAATTCTGTCCATTACTCCTGGTCTAAAATTATGAAGCATTACATCTGCTTTTGCAAGCAATTGCTTAATCCTGGCCAGGTCAGCTGGATTTTTAAAATCGGCAGCATAACTTTGCTTATTGCGATTGATAGCGTGAAAAATTGTAGATTCGCCTTCAATTTTTATGTCTGATACATACAGCTCCCTGCAAATATCACCGCTACCTGGTTTTTCAATTTTTATAACCTGAGCCCCCATGTCAGCCATTCGAAGTGCCGCCGAAGGGCCTGATAGGAACTGGCTAAAGTCTATAACTACAACATCCTGCAAAGGTTTCATTAGCTAATGTTTAAAATTTCTTCCAAAACTTTTTTGTTGTGTTCTCCCAGCTGGGGAGCGGGGGTACTTGAAAATATTTTTTCACCGTTTACACGTATCGGACAGCGTGTTGTTACTATCTTCTTCCCATGTAAGGTATTCAATGTCTGTTCCATTTCAAGGCATCTATAAGCTTCATGTTCGGTTAGCCTCTTCCAGTCTAATACTTCCATTGCCCACAAGCCTTCTTCGTGCAATTTACTAATCCAGTGGACAGAGGTATTATGCTCAACGTGCGCAGAGAGGACCCCTTTTATCTCATCTCTCAAACCAAATGTATCTTCCTGCGTAAAGGCTCCTAATGCCTCACAGTTCAAGGCCTTGGCTAATTGCTGTATTTTGCCCATGGCGATTGCAATGTATCCGTCCAAAGTTTTATAAATCCCATAAGGTGCACTTAACAAGGGGTGTCCATTACTGATACCGCTACGCTTGGGGAGCTGTCCACTGGAATGATAAGTGGTCAACAGTTCGAACTGGAAGTCTAATAAACTTTCCATCAGGCTCAATTCTATTAATGCGCCTTTGCTTGTTTTTTGCCTTCTTATTAAAGCACCCAGTATACCTTGTACTAGCTGAGCGCCACACAGGCTGTCTGCTATTGCTAAACCAAACGGAACAGGTGCATCGTTTTCATTTCCGCTCGTATAAGTAAGCCCCGTCATCGATTGTAATAACAAATCTTGTCCGGGCCTGTCTTTCCATGGCCCTTCTTTTCCGAAGCCGCTTATTTCTGCATAAACCATGCGAGGGTTAATAGCGTGCACCTTATTAAAATCAAGGCCTACTTTCTCCATTATGCCGGGACGAAAATTATGTATTAAAACATCTGCCTTTTCAATTAATTTTTTTACAATAATAATATCTTCTGTGCTTTTAAGATTAGCGGTAAAGCTTTCCTTATTCCTGTTAATAGTATGAAACAACAAACTGCTGTCGTCTGACCAAAGGTTTTTAATGGCAAGCTTTCTACCTGCATCTCCTGTACCAGGACGTTCAATTTTTATTACCCTTGCCCCAAAATCTGCCAATCGCAGTCCTGCCGATGGGCCAGACAAGTATTGACTGAACTCAAGCACTATCAATCCCTCTAGTGGTAGTTTACTCATGACGGTACACTTAATTTTTTTTTGATAAGCTTTGCTTATACAATTGATTTATTTCATTTAAAACATCTCTTTGGTTCCCTTCATTTAACAGGTACTGTTGTATGCAGTCACCGGCATGATCCTGAAATAATAAGTACCCATTATACCTGGGCCTGATATAACCTCTTTCCATGATCGGCAGTACATTGGTAAAGAAATTATTTGTAAGCGTGTTTGCCTTACTGCTTTTCCATGCCCAAGCATGACCAGGTTGTCCGCCGTGTTCTACGTAAAAAGTAGATTGGCAGCTACCACCTACAACCATTTCTGCAAATACTAATGCGGCGTCTTTGTTTTTACTAAAAGCAGAAATAGCTAAACCAGTTCCACCAATGGTACTTCTTAATTTTCCTCCTTCATCAAAATATACAAGGTCAGTATAAGTAAGAATGTTATTAGTATATCCCACCCTTGAATAATTGGAATAGCAATAAGCAAATGGGCAATACCAGTAGTCGTTGGTAGTCGTCATTTGTTCTGCTACTGCTATCGGGTTATAACCAAACATCTTCTTATCTACTGCACCCCATAATTCACGCATTGTTTCTAATGCAAGCAAACCTATTTCTTCATCAATTACTTCGTCCTCATTTGCAAAAGGTTGTGTTCCGTGTGCAATGCAGAACATATAAAAGTTCATCAGCAGGTCGATTGGGATTGCCGGTACTGCAACCTTTCCTTTTTTGGCAAGTGCAATCACTTCGTCCCATGTTGTTGGAACGTCTGCATTATGCTTGACAAAAAGATCTGCGCGATAACTTGCTGCTGGTGTAGCAGCATCAATTGCTAAAGCCCATTGATGGCCCTTGTAATTATAACTCTCGTGAGAACCGCCAACAGAATTCTCTAACTGGTCCTGCAAATAATCTTCTGATAAATATTGCTCTAACGGTAATACACAGTTTGTTGCAGCAGCGCAACCAACCCATGGATGGTCTATAATTAAAAGATCATACTCTTCCGTTAGCTTTTCAATTGGAAAATCGGCAAATTCCTGCAACGTTCTTTTCTTCCAATTAATTTCAACATCCGGGTACAACTCACTAAAACGCTGCGAAGCAGCAAGCAGTGGCGTAATGCCACGGCTATGTCCCCACGTTATACCTTTTAAAATTGTTGAAGCCATCGTTTATCTATTTTGCTCTCCCTTTCTTTCCGACAATAAAATATGTTCACACAACATCACCAACTCACCGTTTTGGTTAAACGTTTCTACCAATTCGGTAATCAACCCATATGCCGGTTTCTTATGGTCTTTCTTATTTTGTATGGTCACCTTCACCTTAATGGTGTCGCCAATAAAAACTGGTTTAATAAAACGTAAGCGTTCATAGCCATACGTCATCGCAACTTCATTAATCACGTTGGCAGTCATGCCTACACTTACACTAAATATTAATGTACCGTGAGCAATGCGCTTTTTAAAAGGCTGCGTTTTACACCATTCTTCATCCATATGATGTGGAAAAAAATCTCCCGTTTGCCCGGCGTGTATTACAATGTCGGTCTCGGTAATAGTACGTCCCAACGTTTCTCTTACGTCTCCAATTTCAAATTCTTCAAAGTATTTTTTCTCAATCATTTTTTCTTTTTATGAGCCCGGCATTGATTTTTTATAGCATCATCGTTGCGTCGCACTCTTCGACCTCATTTTTTTTATTGTACTTTTTCTGAACCTCGATAACCAATCAACGTCATTGCGAGGAGGAACGACCACTACTTGTTCAATAAAGAACAAACCGTACAAGTGAGTGACACAACGATGTTGATTACTGCACTACTGTCGGAAAACAAAATCTTCAACCACCATCACTACTTACGCTGCAACACAATCTCGCCACCTTTCTTAAAAGTCAAACCAATAAAGCCACCTGATAACTTTTTAACTGTAGCACCTTTACAAGTAGCAACAGTATATTTATTAAAGGGTAATTTCAACTTTGTTGTTCCACCTTTCTCTGAAACAATTTTCACTTCATTAAGTGCACCTAGTACTTTCTTAGCGCTTACTAAATAAGCACCTTCGGCTCTTAATGTTTTAAACGAAACATCTTTCCATGTTGCAGGTATTGCAGGCATAACTTCAATAAACCCTGCGTAACTCTGCAACAACATTTCCTGTAAAGCTGCAGCTGAAGCAAAATTTCCTTCAAGGGTAAATGGCCGGTAAGTACGCGTTGAATAACCTTGTTTTGACTGGTCGCCATTAACATGAAAACTATTAACCGAACAAAAAGCATTACTGAAAATAGTTAGCGCTTTAGCAGCACCTTCACCATCTTTAGCCCTTGCTTTTAAATTTGCAAGCCACGAATAAGAGTAGCCATTCCAATAATCTGGTCCAAGCTTATCTAACTGGTTAATTGTATTCTTTATTATCTGTTGGCTCTTAACGCCATCCTCCCATTTAATTAAACCGAGAGGATGAATAGCCATAGAATGAGAGAAGTGACGATGCGATTCATCGTAAGCAGAATCAGGGGCGTACATCAACTCGTTGTTCTTTGACAACGCGTAATCTCTAAACTCTGAATGAAGCTTTTTATACTTTACAACTTCATTAGTTAAACCTTGTTTAGTTGCCATTTCAGCAGCAGCAGATAGAACAAATTTTATTAAAGACAGATCGTAGTTAGTTGTTGTAGGAAACCACGCGCCAATTGAATTATTATTAATCTCAGGGCTTGAACTTATAGGCAATTCTCTAAAGCCGCTTTTATCTTTTACAGTAATTGCTTCGAAATATTTTGCTACTTCTTTGAACCATGGGTAAGCGCTTTCTTTTAAAAAATTATCATCATTACTATACTTCCATTGCAGGTAGTAGTGGTGCGCCAACCATCCTGAAACTGTTGGAGACAATGCATACTGAATCCAACCGCCCATTTCTGTTCCATTTAATGTTGTTACGCCCGGAACGTTTATCCCTTCAGTAGCAAAGTAGAGCTTTGTATAACGCTTATAGTTTACTTTGTTGCTATTGAGATGATCAATAAAAGCTAACCCTTCTTCTAAGTGGTTAGCGCTGTATGCAGGCCAGTAACTCATCTCTGTATTGAGGTCATGGTGATAGTCTCCTTTCCATGGAGGAAGTCTTCCGTTATCTGCTGTCCAAACACCTTGCAATAATATCGGAGGTGCACCCCTTCGAGTAGAAGAAGCGAACTTATACTGGTCACGGTACCATTGATTTTCTAAAGAAGTATCAGGAACATGTAAAGATGACTTACTCCAAAAATTTTTCCACCAGTTGTTGTGTGTTGTAAGATCTGTAGTAAATGTTCTTTGTAACGCTTGCTTAAGTACCGTTTCGGCAGCTACATTATTCTTATCAAAGTTGGACGAGACACTCCAAACCCCTTCAATTGTATTTGCATTTAAGTTCTTCCAACTAACATTGATATCGTAATAAAACTCGTTGTAGCCCGGTTGATGGTAACTGATGGAGTTATTGTTGCTTATTATGGTTCCATCTGCATACCCAAGTTTTGCGGGATCGTTACTCTTTAATGAATCGAGAGGTTTGTTTGTAATGTTTTTATAATTAGGTGTCTTTAACATTGGAGTAAAACCGGAACTTATATTTTCGAAACGAAACCAACCAATTGGTTGCGTGGCGTGAACAAACGTTTTTAGTACAATACCGTTACTCCATCTTACAGTACAGGTCGCATCTTTTAAAGACAACTGAACAGAGAGTACGTCGCCCCAATCTTTACTTTCAAACTCTAATGCACCGCCTGAAATTTTTGAGGGTCCGGCTTCTTTATCATACGGTACATCAAAGTATTGTTGTACGATACCGTAATCGTTTTTCTTTACCTGTTCCTGTACCCATTGGTAACTAAACTCTTTTCTATGCAAACCTTTCATTGGTCGTTCGTCCCATAAATCGGAACGGTCTAATGCAAAACGAAGACGACCGTCTTTTTGATAGACCAAAGCACCAACCATTCCATTACCTAATGGAATTGCTTCATCCCAAACCTTTGCGAGGGTATCAAACTTTAAATCATGTTTTGATTCAGGCTGGGCCATTGCATTGCTTGTTAGCAACAGTATGAACACCACTTGTATCAAAAATTTCTTCACTTATTATTTTTATTAAACGTCACACTACTTTTACCGAGGTCTTTTGAAGTAGCTACTGCAATGCCTCGCTGGTCTTTTTTGTTTACTGCATTGTAAAAATGATAAACGACTCCTTTATGCTTTACGACAAAAGATTTATGAGCAAACTTTGCATCATATTCTTCTGTAGAATTAATCAGGTCAGCACCGTTCCAATCTGTCCAGTTAACGAGGTCGTAAGAGCAGGCAAAGCGATTAAAGGCGTCTTTTCTTGGTTCCCAAAAGGCACCGAAATAAAACATTACCCAAACGTCCTTAATCTTCTGAATAACAGCATCGCCGGTTATGCCGGTTCTATGATGCATTACAGGTTCTTCTTTAAAACGTTTCCACGTAACCATGTCGTTTGACACAGCCATTCCTATTCTTTCGAACCACCTGGTCTTAATATTATTTACCGCCGAATCGCCGTTTGCATTATAGTACATTACAAATGGGTAACCGGTCTTTTTCTTTTTATCCCAGATGACTGTGCTTTTAAACTGTTTCTTATTTTCCCACCACCTTACATCTTTATCAGTTGATGCAAGTATTGGCTTCGGTAAACGCTCAACTTCATGAGGCTTTGTTGGATCTGCTTTTGTAAAAGCCATTCCTAAAGAAAGTAACCCTGCTTCATAACCTGGGGTGTTTCCACCAAAATAACTCATCCAGTACTTGTCTTTATATTGTTGCCATTTATAATTTCCACCCCACTTGTTATCCTGTAAAGCAACATAGCCAGCTTTATGATGTGCATCCCACGCGGTTGTATCACTTGAAAACGACATCATCTTCCCCAATGGTTTCCAGTTCAACAAATCATCGCTTTGTGATAACCAAGTTTCATAACCTCTACCATCAAAAACAATGTAGGTCATGTACCATTTATTTCCTTTTCTGAAAACAGTTGGACAGTCTACTTTTTTCGAGTCATTTTCAGGTACTAAAATCAAACCATATTTATAGGGTGTCTTCACTTCCTCGTAAATGGATTGCATTATGTTTTGAGGAACGCTGTCTTTTTTTTGCGCCCATATAATGTTGCTTAAAAGCAATAAGATTATTAAAAGTCTTGAAGAGCTAGCCTTCTTTACTATTTGCATCCGATGTTTGTAAAATCTTGTTTAGGAAAAATAAGCCTTATGCGTTGAATTGAACTAAAGAAGGAAAAGCCTTTGAAAGTTAGACAGTTTTGCTGAAACTGAGGCACCATAAAGAATCGTTTTGCAATCGTAGAAAAAAAGAATAAATGCATACGACTAACTTGATAGCTGCACATACATTAAAATTTAAAATTAGATTAGAACCTTTTCGAAAACAATGTCATCTTTTACTACAATGATGGACGATTTTACTGATAGTATAACTACAACCTGCGCTTCAAAATCTTTTATTGCTTTTTGGAGACGTTCATTCGTTCTTTATTCAACATCGTTGTGTCACTCACTTGTACTGCTGGTCCCTTATTCGTGATTGCGAGGCACGAAGCAATCTGCTTTCTATAAAAGCAGCAGGCTTATGAATAATCATCGGATTGCTTCGTCGTTCCTCCTCGCAATGACGAAGAGTAATGAAACAAAAAGTACAAGAGTGCGACGCAACGATGTTTAATAGTAGCTATTGGCCCGGACCAAAAAATTCGTTCTACTTATTTGCTGTTAGAACCAATTTTGCTTTTGGCATACCGGGAGCTGTTGCATAAAGCGTGATTGCACCTGGCAGAGCTTTTGTTTTTAGTATAACCAAACACTTGCCTTGCCATGTATTTCGTTCAGTGGCCTGGAAGCTTTCCACGCTCTTTGGATTTGAATTTCCTACGCCTACAATTGTGGCCGCACCTTCAACAGTAAATTTTATCAACTCTTCTGCTTTAGGATTTCTTACTCCATTTGCATCAACTAACTCTACGGTTACATAACTTAGGTCTTGTCCATTTGCCTTAAGTGTTTTCCTGTCTGTAATTAGTTTTATAGCAGCAGGTTCATTAGCCGTTTGTATAGTTGAAAGAGCAACTTGTTTATCTCCGCTATAACCTACTGCTCTTAACTCTCCAGCAGCATAAGGAACACTATACGTTGCGATAAACTTAGTAGAACGATTTGTGGGTTTCTTACCCAATGATTTATTATTTAAGAAGAGCTCAACAGCTTCACATGAAGAGTATACAGACACTTCCAACGTACTATCTTCATAACCTTTCCAACTCCAGTCAGCAACCACATCCTGCCAATTCCAACGGCTCCAGGCTTCCAGCTTCGCATTCCACTCCGGAAAAGTTGGCTTAGGAGGTTTCACAAAAACCGACAACTGATCCTTCATCCAAAGAGCGTCGCGATAGTATGATTGAGGACGCTTCCATCCGCATACATCTATATCGCCGCAATAAGCAAGGTTCCATGGAAAGAAGTTTTTGCTTTGAGGATAGCCTAACCATCCAATACTCGCTTCACCAATATAATCCATGGCCGTCCATACAAAATCTCCTATTACCCATGGATGATCTTCAACATCCATCCAATAATCAAAAGCATCTAATGGAAAAGACTCTGCACCATACATTACCCAGTTTTGTAAACGCTCATGGTCGCTTTCATAACTTGCTTCACCATAATTGTATCCTGCAACATCCAAAGCTGCAAGAAAAGCATCAGGCTTTTGGTCGATGCCATTTACACCGGCAGTAACTGGCCGGGTTGTATCTAAAGTTTTTATATGGTCAGTAAGCATTTGTGCAACAGCAGCAACTTCAGGTTTACCGCGGTTAGGTATTTCGTTACCTGTGCTCCACATAATAATTGATGGATGATTACGATCCCTATAAACCATGCTCTCAATGTCCCTTTGCCACCAGTCGTTGAAGTATAAATTATAATCGTTGCGATTCTTTCTTTCTTTCCAAGTGTCAAAAGCTTCATCTATCACTAACATTCCTAATCGATCGCATGCATCTAAAAAAGCAGGAGATGGGGGATTATGTGAAGTGCGAATAGCATTATATCCGCTTGCTTTAAGCAATTGAACTTTCCGTTCTTCTGCCCTGTCGTAAGCTTTAGAACCAAGTGGTCCGTTATCGTGATGTATACACCCACCTTTTAACTTTAGGGTCTTTCCATTTAATTGAAAACCTTTAGCCGCATCAAAGCTGATTGAGCGAATACCGAAAGGTGTTGTAACAACATCGACTAATTTATTGTTTTGGAATACTTCTGTAACTGCAGTGTATAATGCAGGTGCTTCTGCTGACCAAAGCTTCGGTGACGCAATATTTACATTCTGAACGAATTCAAAAGTAGCATTAGGTTGTATCACTTGTTTAGATGAAGCCTTTGCCTTTTCAACCCCCGATGCATCTTTTATTTTTGTTACAAGATTTATTGATGAAGCTTTTCCAGTCTCGTTCTGAACTTTTGTTTTTACATTAGCTGTAGCTGCAGTAGTACTTACTTTTGGCGTGGTAACAAAAGTGCCCCATTGCGCAACATGAACAGGATTAATTGCACTTAACCAAACATGACGATAGATTCCAGAGCCGGAATACCAGCGACTATTTCTTCCCTCATTTCTCACCTGCACGCTAATTACATTCTTTCCATTCCAATTGATGTTGTTAGTTACGTCGTAACTGAAAGAAGTGTAACCATAAGGATGATTGCCTAAAGGAACACCGTTGATCCAAAAGTTTGCATTCATGTAAACGCCATCAAATTGAATAACTATTCGTTTACCTTTTTGAATTGTTGGAACTGCAAATGTTTTCCTGTACCAGCTTATTCCACCTACTGTAAAGCCAACATGTACTTGCCCAACTGCATTTGAATCGAAAGGGGAGTTTGTACCGGGCAAATCTTCAATACTATAATCATGAGGCAAGTCAACCTTTCTCCATTTGGCGTCGTCAAAAGTTGCGAGCCTTGCTGCTGTATCATTGCCCCTGAAGAAACGCCAATCGTTATCAAACAAAATTTTTTGCTGGCTTAACGCTTCATTTGAAACGATGCATATGACTAATAGAAAAAGTATTCTTACAATCATGTTGTTATTTTTTTTTGTACCAGCAGTGTCACTTTGTTTAATCATCGTTGCGTCGCAATCCGTTCATCTTTTATCGCGCTTTGTAGAGCTTTTTTTTGACCAACTAAGGCGGGGAGACAAGGAGTTTTACAAAGGGCTTTTGCTACCAAATCTCGAAGGCGGAAAGTAAGAGCTAAGATAAGTCTCTGTGTTCCTCCCTGTCGCTATGGGTTCAAACTCTGCTCAATAGAATTACAACATGTACAAGAGTGCGATGCAACAATGTTTATATGACTTCTTTCGCCTGGTAAATAATAAATCACTTAAGGTTTAACGAGCCATCCAAGCTATATGTCTTACCCTTTGTTGTTTTAATATTCATCGTCTTACCATTGTAACGTAAGATGCATTCACCTCCTGCATTCGATGTTACATCTACCTGTTGCAACTTGCCTTGTTGCCATTTTATATTCAATACAAAGCCACCTCTTGCGCAGATACCTTTCACCTCGCCATCAGCAAAAGCAGTTGGTAAGGCAGGCAGTAAATCAATATATTTAGTATGACTTTGAACAAGCATTTCACCGATACCAGCAGCGCCACCAAAGTTCCCATCGATTTGAAAAGGTGGATGCGCATCGAAAAGATTTGGATAAGAACCGGCACCACCTTTAACAGGGCTTAGCAACATTTGAACGAGCTTGTATGAATGGTCTCCATCTTTAAAACGAGCCCATAAATTTATCTTCCAACCAAGGCTCCAACCTGTTGCAGCGTCACCTCTTTCGATAAGAGATTGTTGTGCGGCTTTAATGAATGCCGGCTTATCATCATAGTTAATTTCATCACCAGGATAAACAGCCCAAAGATGAGACACGTGCCTATGCTTATCGTTCGGATCATCAACATCTTGCAACCATTCCTGCAATTGACCACGCTTACCAATTTGGTCGGGAGCAAGTTGAGCAAGCTTTTGCTTGAGTGTATTGCGTAATACCTTATCTGTATTTATAACCTCGCTTGCAGCAATTACATTTTTAAAAAGAGCCCTGATAATCTGGTGATCCATACTTGGTCCGGCAACCAAACCACCATGCTCGGGAGAGTTAGAAGGCGTACTGATGAGCCAACCAGTTTTAGGATCTTTTATCAAAAAAGTATTGAAGAACAAAGCAGCATCTTTCATGATAGGATAAGCCTTGTTCTTTAAAAAGTTTACATCTTTTGTAAACAGGTAATGCTCCCACAAATGATAGGTTAACCAGGCAGCACCTGTAACCCATACACCATGATTGGAGGCATTGATTGGAGCAGTACCCCGCCATAAATCAGTATTATGATGCAGCACCCAACCAGGCGCATTGTAATGAACCTTTGCCGTTTGTTTACCTGCCTCTGCAAGCTCTTCTATCATCTTAAAGAGAGGCTCGTGCATGGGTGAGAGATTAAGCAATTCTGCAGGCCAGTAATTCATCTCTGCATTAATGTTGGTAGTATACTTACTGCCCCATGGTGGCGTTAGCAAATCATTCCATATACCTTGTAAGTTAGCAGGTCTTGTGCCTGGTCGTGATGATGATATCAACAGGTAGCGACCATACTGAACATACATTGCTGCAAACGATGCATCCTTTGAAGTAGCAAACTTCTGCAGTCGCTCACCAGTAGGAAGGTTTGCATTTTCATTACCCGAAAGATTAATAGAAAACGTATTGAAATACTTTTGGTACTCTGCAGTATGAGCAGCTTTAATTTGAGTATATGTCTTGCCTTTCAAAGCTTGCAAATCTTTCTTTGCAAGAGCGTTTGCATCAGCAGTAACATCTTTATAATTTTTATAGTTAGTAGCTGCAGTTAGGTATAAAGTAACATCATCCGCATTGCTAACAACAATCTTATTGTTCTCAATTGTTGCCTTGCCTTTATTAATTACAACCTTCAAAAAACTCTCGCCTTTTAATGCGCCATTCTTCACCTTAACTGATAGGCCTAAAGTATTCGCATCAACTTTACGTGTAGAAGAATATTTATGCGGACTATTTAAATCAACATCAAAACTGATGCTTGCAGGCTTGCTTGAAGTAAGGTGAATAATAATTGCCTGGTTAGGCTGACTAGCTAAATATTCACGAGTGTACTGAACTCCATTAACACTATAAGTTGTACGACTAACAGCCTTTTCAATATCAAGCTCACGCTTATAATTAGTAGCATTAGTATGATTAGCAAAGTTTAGAAACACGTCACCAAAAGGTTGATAGTCGGCCTGGTAACGAGGTGTTGCAGGCGGCTCATCATTCTGAATTTTATACTTCCATAAACCATTCAACGATAACTTACTCTTCTCATCTCCACCAACAGGATATACACCAATATGCCTCGTTGTATCTTTATAACCAGCAATGCCGCCCTTGTCAAAATAGTTCAGCACTTGTATCGCAATCGTGTTCTTACCGGCCTTCAAAACATCCTTACTAATGGTATACTTTCTTGCGTCGGTATTATCCATCGTTCCAACCTGCTTGCCATTTACGTAAGTAAAATCCTGGTCACGTATCCTGTTCAAATCAAGCACAAGATCTTTACCAACCCATGCCGCCGGAAGTTCAAAGGTTGTTCTATACCACACTGCTCCATCCAATCCTTCGAAGCCCACTGTTTCCCAACCTTCGTATGCAGGCACCATCATTGTCTTCCAGTCCTTATCATTGTAATCTACCAATGCCGGGTTTCCTGTCAAACCTTTCAACGAACGCATTGCATTAAACCATTCCCCTCTTTTGCCTTCGCCTGATTTCAATCCCATAAACTTCTCTTCTGCCAATGCCTCCGCTTCTTTTTGTTTGCCTTCAAACACCAACCTTCTTATTTCGGCTAAGTAATTTGCTGCCCCTTCCCTGTTGTGGTTTCTCGGTTCGCCTGTCCACAATGTTTCTTCGTTAAATTGTATCCTGTCTTTCTCCACGCCTCCAAATATCATTGCCCCCAATCTTCCGTTGCCGATCGGTAATGCCTCTACCCATTTGGTTGCAGGCTTGTTATACCAAAGCTTCAAGTCTTGTTGCGCAAAGCTTGCAACTATTGCTAATACAAATGATATTGTTATGATGGCTCTTTTCAACATTATTGATATTCTGTTATTTTATTTTTATGTACTAAGCATTGGTAATTCTATTAAGCATCATTGCGTCGCACACTTGTACTGTTGTTACATTTTGCATCGAAACTATCACGCAAAGGCGCAAAGTTTAAAACAAGACGCAAAGAAAAACTTGGCGTCTTTGCTTCCTTTGCTTCTTTGCGTGAACTATTCCAGCTCGTCATCGGGAGGAACGAAGCAATTCCCATGAATTCAAGCAATCCTGTTTATAATTAAGGAGATTACTTCGTCCGTACCTGCTCGCCGTCACGAATACCAAACAAACTTATTGCACCTCAATCCTCTCCTCAACCTCGTCCCCTTTCACCAAAGCCTTAAGCGCTGCACCAAGATTATTATTCTTCATCGTAACACCCTTTGTCTTATCACCTTTAACTGTTAGGAAAACTTGTGTTGGTGTCTCCAGATTGTTGTTATACAAAAACACCTGCTGCACATTATTCAAAGTAATATTAGAAACACCCGAAACAGGCTTAAGGGTTTTAAAATTATTAATAGTTAGGTTACTAACATTCTCTGCATTTAATGAAGAGCCTGTTTCAGTTGTTATCCTTACATTATGAATCTCTATGTTTCTTGCTTCTTTAATTGTCGCTCCAGTCTTTGCTTGAAACTGCATATCATTAAACGTGATATCTTCTACTGGCATTTCTGCAAGACCATTAATAAAAATAGCCTGGTTAGTTTGAGCAGTTATATTACTAAAGTGAATATTACGAAATTGAGGCGTTCTTTCAGAAACGGGTGCAGGATCTGTTTTAGCATATTGCATATCCAACACAATTGCCTGGTCCTTTATGTTCTTCATGATAATATTATCGACTCGTATCTCTTCAACAATTCCACCACGACCTCTTGCTGTTTTAATACGTATACCTCTATCAGTTCCATCAAAAACACAATTAGAAATTGTGATCTTCCTTACATCACCACTCATCTCGCTACCGATAACAACACCACCATGTCCGCTTAACATTGTACAGTTAGTAATGGTATAATTTTCGGCAGGCATTGCTTTAGTTCTGCCTGGCATATCCTTTCCCGACTTAATAGTTATACAGTCATCACCCACACTAATATGGCAATTGGAAATATGAACATACTTACAACTTTCAGGATTGATACCATCCGTATTAGGCGAATTAGGATTATTAATGGTTACAGCATTAATAGTTACGTTCTCACAAAATTCAGGGTTAACTGTCCAAAAAGGTGAATTGATAATTGTAATCCCGTCTATCAGAACATTTTTACAATACATCGGTTGAATAAAAGGCGGCCTTAAAAACCCGCGTTTCATTTGCGCCGGATTGTCAGGCAAAAGAATGTTTTTATTCAAGCTATCAAAAATGTATTGCCACTTACTTCGTGGCTGGTTCTCTTTATAACCTTCTACAAAATCCCACCACTTTTTACCGTGCCCATTAATCAAACCTCTTCCTATTATTGAAATATTTTCTGCTTTATAGGCATAGAATAAAGGTGAGAAACTTGTAACATCAACACCCTCATACCTGCTTTCAACCATTGGCAGGTAATCATCAAAGTTGTCACTAAAATGCAGTTCAGCACCTGCATCAATGAAGATGGTTATGTTGCTTTTTAAATGAATAGGACCAGTTAGGTATTTACCTGCAGGAAAGTAAACTGTACCTCCGCCTTTTTTTGATGCTGCTGCAATTGCTGCAGCAATTGCTTTTGTAGCAATCTTACTGCTATCGTTTTTTGCACCGTAGGTTAGTACGTTGTAGTATTGTTGGGCAACGGCTGCTTGCAAGCTTGCAATTAGTACTAACAGTATTGCTATTGATTTTATAAACTTCATTTCTTGTTTGTTCATTGTTAATTCTAATGCTCACCGTCTTACATATGATCGTCATTGCGAGGAACGAAGCAATCTGCTCTTACACTTTGATCCGATTTATATTAAATCATCAGATTGCTTCGTCGTTCCTCCTCGCAATGACGAACACTTTATTTTAAATGCTCACCTTCACCTGCTTCAACTTACTGCCTTTGTAAATCTCTTTACCATCAGCATATATTCTAAAGCCTTTGCCTTTGTTATACCTTGTTCCATCCTTGTCGAATAGGATGGTCACTTGCTTACCATGATACATCACTTTATCAAGGCAGAACCAGTCCCATTTGCCTTCGGGTATCAATGGATATACTTCTAATACATTGTCTTGTCTTGGCTTTAACCCTATCAAATCACTTATAATTAAATCTGCAAAAGATGAGTGGTTGTAATAGCTGCTCCGAGGGTTGTCACCTTTTAGCCATTCGCCATTCTTTTCATCCTGGTATTCTCCTAAATAAGGCAAGCCTCTTTTTTGGTGCGACCAGGCGTAGGTATACAATTCATCATAGAACACTTTTGATGTCATGCCATCCTTATTCTTGTAATTGGTCAACAAGTTGGATAAGCCTTTCAATGTTTGCGTTGTAGCGTAAGGCCAAACAGGACCATCCCACTCGCAGCCGTGGCCAGAGCCATGTGTTCTAAATAGTGGATGTCTGCGTTCTGCTGTTGTTAATCCCCATGGTGCGTTGAAACCTGTTGTGTCCGTTATTTGCTGCCATTGTTTGGCGTATCTCTTTTTATCATCGGGAAGATTAAAGTACCACGGAATATAACCAATGGCTTCCATAGCTTCATTTAATTTGCCATTAGGATGGCGGACTTTGAAGAAGCTTTCTTTACTATCCCATAAGCTATCCTGCACAAGCTTTTTTAATAATGCCGCTTTAGGTTTGTATATCCTCTTTAGACTATCTACTCCAACTAACTCTGCCATTTTAGTAAGTGCGCCTGCATTGCCATACATATAGCTGTTGATGGTTGGCCTCATGTTCTTATCCTTACGGCTGCCACTGATAGATTCTTCCATGGCATCTCTTACATCGAACTGCCAAAACATTTGGTTGGGTAATTTCTTGTCGGCTTCCCATTGCTTGTAATCCTGGTGGAGGACTTGTATGTTCTTTTGGATGAAAGATTTGTCGTGCTTAACGAGATAATAATTATAGACAGCATTTTGTAACCAACTACTAAAATTCCTTAAGTGAGGTTTTGGAGTTTTTGGATCAACATATAACCAAAAGTTTATGTAGTCGTTGATGTATTGAGGGTCGCGTAACCAGCGGCCTTCGTAAATGTGATGACCTAAACCACTGCTGATCGTATTGTATTTACCTCCGTGGTTCATTGGTGTAATAAACTCAGTAAATACATAGCCATCTGGTGTTTGTTTTAAGTGTTTACGGAAGCACCACCAGCGGTAGTAGTAGATCTTTTGGAGAGTTGTATCAGGGCATTCGAAGAGTGGAATGTTTTGTGAAAGCCAATCGTATGCTTTGTCGTTGGGGACATAGTTCCTTACGTATTCGCTGTCTATCGAGTTGAAGTAGGTGACGTAGCTTTTCAACTTATCATTGGTTAAGACGCCATTACCTGGTTGACCAATAGCAATAGAAAATATACTAAGGCTAACCCCTAACAGAAATGATAGTTTAATTCTTGAGCTACTTTTCATAATTTTTTTACTTCTTAATCTAAATACAATCACTTGTTTCGAGCTGCTCTTTAAATTCTTATCATGTTTCTATTCTATCAGCAGATTGCTTCTTCGTTCCTCCTCGCAATGACGGTTCCAATTTATCTTTATCCGCGCAAGAGTGCGACGCAATAACAAAATAACCGTTTTTGAATTTTTATCACCTTTACAATCCACCAGCAAATTGCTTCGTCGTTCATCCTCGCAATGACGATACAGTAAAAGGGTGCGACGCAAGGATGATGCTATGGAATACTACTGCTGGTAACATAATTATTCTTATTAGTTGATTACTCAAACAACCAGTCGAGCTCTTTCTTTACTCCGCCCGGAATTAAACCTGCATCATATCCTTTTATAAGCTCTGTATCATTAACAAATCCTAAAATTAAAGCGGTTCCTTTAGCAAGTGTAAGCGTGTTGTTGCCGGCCTTAAAAGAATAAGTGTGAATGTTAACAGGCGGCATACCGGACACAAGAATTGCATTGCGAATCTTTGCTTCGGCCTGGCCGTAATTATCTGCACTTGCATCAATCTCGAGTTGCGGAGGTTGCAAGAACCTTCTGTCTTTTGAATTAAAATAACCTACCAAAACCTTTACAGGTTTAGGATTATTGAATTTAATAACAGTCCCTTCAGCTATCTGCTTCGTCTTGCTCAACTTTAATGCGTTCAACTCTCTTAGTTCTTCGGCGTAGTCTTTAATATAGGTTGCTGTATCAGTGAAAAGGTCTTTACCGGTGCTTACGTTATAAAATGATTCAGGTTTTTTTATTAAGGTAACATCAGCATTTTTAAAGGTTGGCTTCTTATTTACTGCCACGTTTGTTTGAGGTCTTTTTAATGAATCAATTTTGATTTTAAAAGTGGCTAACTCTTGCTCGTATATGGGCAATAACTCGACCCATGTTTTCATTTTACCATTGTCGCCTCCTACTGGTATTTTACGTTGTTGGGTTTGCATACTGTTAGCATACAAGTAAGTGTCCTTTGTTAGGTTCGCTAAGATTCTATAGTGTTCAACACTTTTTTCTAAATGTGGCAACGCTTGCTCAAGGTCTTTTATATCATTAGAATATTTATAACGTAAAACCCTTAATGCCGCTTCTGCCTTTTCAGCAAAGTTGTTGGCTAAGGCGTTATAGATATGCATGTCATTCTTTATACGTCTGAACTCTTCATTATTTTTACTGATAGATGGTGCTGCTAATTCAATTGCATCTACAGCTTTTTGACCGTGCGCTTTTACTTCATTAATTATTTGAACAGGTGTTTCTCCAACATGCTTTTCTTTCTTCCATTCACGCTCTGCATACTCTGTCAACATTTCTCCTTCGGGTCCTTCAGAATTATACAACAACGTGAACAGGCCATAGCGGAAAGGGTTGACCAGTTGAGTCATCAACATGCCTAAAGTAAGCGTTTGTCGGTTACCATCTGTTATTCCAAAACGACGCAAAAGCTTTGGCGCTATCTCACCGGTTTCTTCATAAGCGGTTAAAATATGCTTGCCATTTGTGGAGTCTGTTCCGTATTTGCTTCCAATAATATTACTCCAATATTTCACTTCATTATTACGGTTGCGATTCGCATTCCATGCATAACGGCTCCACGCCTTATACCAAATCCAGTCGCGGTCTATTTGTAAGATTCGAGGGTTGGCATTGTCAGCAGAATAAGGCCAATCCCAATAAGAAGATTCAGGATATAAGTGTAAACCATTTCCATGATGCACTTTATGCATTGCTTGTACACTCTTTTGGATAAAGTCAGCAGAACCATAACGGAAAGGCTCGAGATTAGCAAGTATGTGAACGTTCTCGATTTGAACTGTTCCAATAGCAGCAAGCTTACGGTGCAACTCCGCCCAGGGACCACGAGGCGTGTAAGTAGTTAATGCCTCACCGTTATACTTCGCTTCGGTATATAGATTTTTATATAGTGGCAGGGCAGCCTTCATTACCATCTCTGCATCAGTATCGTGAGCACGCAAAACTATCGGGGGTTCACCTGTTTTCCCGAGTGCTTTCAATCCATCCTTTACGCCGGGAATAATAGTTTTTGTAAACCAATCAACATCGTCTTGTCCTACGCCTTCCATTGCTTCACCTAAGGCTACCATCAAACCAACATTCGGGTATTTTTCAACAAAGGCTGCTATTGATTTACGGGTATAATCTGCAATTAAAGGAATGATAGGACGATTGCGGTCCTGTGTTTTGATGTTGTGCTTTTCAGCAAATGGTTGTGATACGATGATGTTGTAAAACATCTGGATAACCCATATTCCACGCTTATCGGCTTCCTGCGTGAGAAACGTAAACATCTCTTCATTCGCTTTGAACGTTGAATCATTTACTTCAACAGCATAAGGATAATCTTTCAATTTTACCAATGAAGCAAAAGGATGTCCGTTCCATAAGTACAAAGAATTCATTCGGTTTTCAACCAATGAATCAAGGTACTTCGTCCATAACGCCTTATCATAAAACCATGGAAAGTTTTCAGGAGTGTAAGGGTATTCGTATACATGTCTGCCCGGTAAATAAACGGGCTTTGACATACCTATTGCTGTACCTCGCAACACCATCTCAGGTTTATCAGTAAACGATATGTTCTTAGGTAATTGCTTATTCTCTTTAATCCTTTCTGCCAACTCAATACAACCATATAAGGCACCTGAATTATCAGAACCTATTATAATGATATTCCCTTTATCAGAATTAATTTTAAATCCTTCCTTGCCTGGAAATGTACTATAACCTGCCTGAAAGCTTCTTAATAGCTTATCTCCAAGAGTTCCAACAATTATTAATGGTTTAGATGCTGAAGCAATTTTACTTTCATGTGCTTTCTTAACTGTATAACCTGCATCCACTAAGCTTTTAGATAATTTATCAACACCGAAAATTAAGCGTGCATGCGGTTGTTCAGCGAGTATGATTGTAACAATCTTCGGGCTTCCGGCACTATTGCTTTGCGCAGATAGCTGCAAGAGCGAACCAAATAAAATCGATAAAAAGAAAAAAAAGAACCTTTTCACATTCATAATCCTTGTTTAATAACCTTTAAAAAATCCATGGTATTACTTTCCACTAACCAGGCTGTTCAAATATTGCTCAAGCAAAGTATAACCATCCTTACCAATCTTATTTCTGTCATTCGCATCATTTGCATTCAAGCCATTTTTCTTTTCCCATGCATCCGGCATTCCATCATGATCAGTATCAGCCGGAGCAGCTATTGTATTATAAACAGGCCATCCACCAAGTGCTGCCGGGCTATCAATAATTCCCGGCTTCCCGAATGCACCCATTCCGGTAGCCGTTTTTGTTTTTGTCTCCTTAACAATACGTGCATCAACTGCATCGCGTTTGGGAAGTGTTGCACCTGCATTAGCTAATACATCTTTAAAAGCATCCTTGGCAGTTTGTTCAGGCAGTACAGCACTTACTTCAAAAGCTTTATTTGCTATTGCTTTAGGCCTGTCTGCTTCTGGTATATTTTCAAGATCTAAGCCTTTGTAATTATCTTTTGTCAGTCTTCTATCTCCTTCCATTGTGTTGCCCGATAAGTACCATTCTCCTGTTCCTGTTGAAGCTGCACCTGCATGTAAAGCCTGCATAAATTTTAGCCTAGCGGAAGTCGCAGGCCCGGGTATATAATAGTTGTTAACCATATTTACCTGTGAAACGCCACCATTAATTTTCATATCACCACCATAGGCTGCGTTAGAACTGCCCCAGTTATAAATTACATTGTTACGATAATCAATTAAGGCAATAGTATCATGCGCCCTTGATCCATTAAAGCGAACAGTACGACTGTTTTGGTGAGCAATTAAATTGTGATGATAAGAAGCATACTGCCCACCCCAAACGCCGGCATAAGAGCGATGCCCTTTCTGGTGACCAGCTTCGTATAAGCCTTCGCTAACTATACAATATTGTACGGTTGTGTTCTTCATGTCATACATAGCTGCACATTCTTCGTTTGCCCAACTAAAAGAACAATGATCAATAATTACATCGTGGCAGTTCTCCATATCAAAGCCGTATAAACCGCTTTTTAAAGTACCCCCGGGGCGCGATCGGATATATCGAATTATAACATTGCCCTTGTTACCGCCTTTACCGGCACCACTCAATATAAAAGAATGGCCTTTTAGGCAGATACCATCGCCGGGAGCTGTTTGTCCTGCAATGGTTACATTACCACGTTTAATAACAAGCGCCGTTTTCAGGTCGATAATACCTGATGTGCGAAAGACAACAGTAATAGGCTCGTCAGGATGTTGAGTAAGTGCATAGCGCAAGCTTCCTTCTCCGTCATCGGTAACATTGGTAACTTCTACCACTTGCCCGCCTCTTCCGCCGGTGGCGTATTTGCCAAAACCTTCTGCCCCCGGAAAAGCAATTTGTTGCGCCTTAACAGTATTACAAAAGCATATTGTTACAACAAAGGCTAAAGCTTTTGCCACACTGTTTCTAAACTTTACATTCGTTATAATGTTCTCGAACATATATTATGTTTATGCGCTTTTAAAACCTGTTAATCAATTATTTTCATTTAAATACCCACACTAGTTTTTCATAGCATCATCCTTGCGTCGCAATCACTTTATCTGTATATCGTTTGGCATCTTTAGTTTCAACCGCTACTACCAAAACATACGGCAATGCTGCCAATAATAACGGTAGATGAACGTAATGCGACGCAACGATGCTTAATCTGTGATTCTAATTCCTGTTCCCTAATAGCAATAACTAAGCATTTAAAAAGAGGGGCTGAAGTAGAGAACCCCGCCCCGTTTGATTGCTTGTCATGTTAAACACTTTTTGCACAAGGCCACCTGGTAAGCTATACTGCTGGCATTAATAATATTACTGATATCCTGCATTTTGTCCGAATTCTGCTGCATTTTGCAATCCTTGCATTTCAGCAATTGGGATTGGCCTTAAACGGTGAAAATCCTGAACCTTGTTAACATCAGGGTTCATTCTTTTTATATACGTTGAGTACGCCTCTGCCCCATTTTGGCCATTCTTAATTCGTTTTACATCGAACCATCTTAAATATTCACCAGCTAATTCTCTTGCTCTTTCTGCCAATATAAAATCAATATTAATATTAGAAGCTGTAACCTGCATAGCAGCTGTTTGACCCGCTTTAGCTGCTCTTGTTCTTAAAACATTTATGGCAGTAGCTGCAGAACCATTGTTGCCTAACTGGTGTTCTGCTTCTGCAACTATAAGATACATTTCGGCCAGGCGCATTACAATTACATCTTTAGATCCGGCTTGTACGCTAGGAGCAGAACGATCAGGATCGACGAACTTTTTTAAGGCCACATAATTATTACCATTGACAATTGTACCATTGGCATTATAAACATCATTTCTATCGTAAACAACATAATTACGTGTTCTTTTATCAGCTATCACTTTTTTGGTAATTACCATAGCTGTATCTCCCGGTCGAATGATCTTTCCAACTACACTTGCATCTTTATTATAAGTGGCCGCCAGGGCTGCAGTCCATGTAAAGTTAGTAGTAGCATTTGCTAACCATACTTCCTGGAAAGAAGCATCGTAACGTGCATCTATAGCTTCATTGTAAAAGTCGAGCAAAGCCAATGAAGGCATTAAACGCCTGTTACTTTCAAACCCGTAAGCAAGGCTTTGAATAAGACCTGGCTTACCAACATAGTTCCCGGTAAAGACGTGAAAAGAACGGTTACCCAGATCATCATAATTTAAACTGGGCACTACAGAATTACTTACCACATACAAAGCTTCTCCATTTGCTTTGCCCATCTCTTTGTTTCTCGCAGGATTAAACAAATCAGCATAATTATTCCAAAGACTAACCTTTAGTTCTGCTCTTCGGTTTAAAACATCATTAGCTACATCTCTTGCTTTTGTAAAATAAGTTTGTGCCTCTGTTCCAGTTGTATAATAAGCCCTCGATAAATAGGCCCTGGCCAAAAAACCTAATGCTGATTTTTTAGAAGCACGGCTATATTCGTTACCCCAATCTACAGGAAGGTTTTGTATAGCGAATTCAAGATCAGAAATAATGAGTTTATAAAAATCGTCAACAGAACTTCTTGCAGCTGTTAATAAAGTAGCTTTCGTTTCTGTAGTACGTAACATTACACCTCCCCAGGTTTCTACAATGTGCCAATAATAAAATGCCCTTAAAAAACGCACTTCGCCCAATCTCCGGTTCTTTTCGTTTACATCGGTAAAGCCGGCAAGGTCAATCCTGTTTATAGCTGCATTGGCCTGGTTAATCGCCTTCCATAAAAGCGACCACGCCGCTTTATGTGGGTTACCATCAGCAGCAGTTATCCCGTCGTATTGAGTAAGTTGACGAGCATAAGTATTTTTATCACGATTATACCATAAATCTGTTCCGGCCTCCGACATAAAGAAGCCATCTTCTTTACCATACCACGACCGTTGCTCAGAATAAGCTGCATTTACAGCCGTAATAAAGCCTTCTGGAGTGGACCACGTTGCATCTGCAGTTGCGTAGGATGGATTGTATTCATCTAACTTTTTAGTACAAGACGAAAAAGAGGTAACGAGAGAAAGGATAATACCAGCCGAGAGTATATATTTAAAACTTTTCATTATTGATAAATTATTTTTGTTACTAGAACCCAACATTTACCCCAAATACAAATTGCCGTCCTATGGGTGAAGACTCAGCGCCTCCGCGTTCGGGATCGTAATCTTTAACTAGGTGGCTTTTAGCAACTGTTAACACGTTAGAACCTGTAGCGTAAAATCTTATGTTGTCGCTTGCAATCTTGTTAGAAATGGATTTAGGAAGTGTGTATCCAAGGGTGATGTTCTTTATTTTAAAGAAAGAGCCATCAATAAAATTAAGCGTTTGATAACCCGCATAGTTAATTAGTTGTCCGTTTTTAACAGGACGAGGAAAATCATTCGTAGGATTTTCAGGTGTCCAATAGTCAATAAAAGCCGGACTATTACCAGTACCTGCAGGATTGTACCTTCCTAAGAATTCTGCATCTATCATTTGGCCATAGCGGAAGAATAAGAAAACACCCAGATCAAAGTTTTTATAGTTGAAGGTATTTTGCAAGCCGCCGATCCACTTTGGAACAGAGGAACCAAGAAAAGCACGATCGTAGGTTGCATCAATAATTCCATCAGGTTTGCCAGAGGGTCCTGAAATGTCTCTTAATTTTATATCGCCAGGTTTAAAAGTATTTCCAGTGGCACTGCCATACTTAAAGGTGGCAGCTTCTGCAGCTTCATTCTGCTGCCATATACCTTCTTTTACAAAGGAGTAGAAAGCAAGAAGAGGACGACCAATTAACAACGACTCACGTTCTGAGGCTGTTGCGGCAATAATATCCTTTCCGTTAACTACATCTAAAACCTTTTGATTTGTTTTGGTAAAGGTTATGGCAGAAGACCACCTGAAATCCCTTCCTCGAATATTTTGCGTGTTAACAGCAATCTCTAACCCTTTATTAAGAGTGGATGCAATGTTCTCTACAACCTCCGTAACGCCTGTAGATTGTGGAAGTACCCTTCTGTAAAGAATGCCCGTTGTTTTTGCACTAAATACATCAACAGCACCTGTTATCCGGTTTTTAAGTAAGCCGAAATCTAAACCAATATTTGTAGTGGCTGTTTTTTCCCAGCCTACGTCAGGGTTTCCTATTGTTCCACTGAATAGATAAGCTGGTGCCGACACTTCTCCAAATGACATTCTACTAGAGTAAATAAGGGTGCTTTGTGTAGAATAAGGGGTAATATTATAGTTACCCGATACTCCGTATGTAGCCCTTAACTTGAGGTTTGTTATCGGTTCAACATTCTCCAAAAACTTCTCATCACTAATGTTCCAGGCAAGACCTGAAGCTGGAAAGAAATCCCATTTATGACCATCAGATAAACGAGAAGCACCATCAAACCTCCCTGATGCATAAAGAACATAACGTCCTTTGAAACTGTAGCTCAATCTTCCGGCATAAGCTAAATTATTGGAGCGACTAAACGGGGAAGACACTCTTTGAACACCTGCACTACCAAGACCATAATAAATTTGTGAAGCTACTACCTGGCCAGTACCAGTAGCAATTGTCTGCTCATCATCACTTTGAATATAACTGCTAATGGCTGATACAGTTAATGAATGCTCATTTACCGCCTTTGTATAAGACAAAATATTATCCCAGTTTATATACCTGCCAAAACCATTTGTAATAGAAGCTACTGAAGTTTGCGGATTTACCTGTGCCAGAGAAGTCTTATCATTATATGTTCCTCTGCGGCTAACATTAAATGTGGTGCTAAAATTGGAACGTAGGGACAATCCTTTAAATGGGGTGATCTCAACGTATCCCCCGGCAAGAATATTTGTTCTAATAAGATTATCCTGAGAGACAAATTCATTTCGTTCATCAAGCAGCGGATTTACCCTTGAATCATTTAAAATAGGGAATCGTTTAACCAACCCATTTGTGTCGAAAGGCTCCCCGAAAGGCGAAAGTGAAATAGCATTTCCTAAAGGATCTCTTCTTATATTCTGGTTGGTATAGGTTACCTGGCTGGTAACACCGGCTTTAGCAAATCTGCCTAGGTTATGATCTAAATTTAAACGAAGGTTGTAACGGTTAAAATCATTGTTACGCAGTAAACCTTCTTCCTTAAAGTAGCCGGTAGACAGGTAAACCTTTGTCTTTTCTGTACCACTTGAAACAGATATATTATGACTTTGCTGGGTACTTCCTTGCTGGCTTACCAAGTCAACCCAATCTACCCATTGGCCGGCCTGGTAGGCAGCATATTCCCCAGGTAGATTAGTGAATATTTTAGCATCATCAGCTGTACTTTGCCATTCAGGCACTCCATTTACAAGGCTATTTCTCCAGGCCTCTCTCCTTAAATTAAGGTAATCCTCACCTGTTCGGCCTTTGGGAAACATAAACGTATTTACGCCATAAAAGCCGTTGTAATTAACTTTAAGTTTTCCTGCTGCGCCTCTTTTAGTTGTTACTATAATAACCCCGTTGCCACCCTGGGCACCGTAAATAGCAGTTGAAGAGGCGTCCTTTAAAATCTCCATTGATTCTATATCGTTAGAATTCAAAGAGCTTAAGTCGCCCCCCTGGAAACCATCAATAATAATTAGAGGCGCATTACGCGAATTAATATCATCTCTGTTAGCGATAGACTTAAATCCACGTATGTTGATGTTTACTCCCGAACCAGCAGATCCGGAACTTCTTGTAATATCAACCCCTGCAGCCCTGCCCTGTATTGCTTCAAGAGCATTATGTGTTGGCGTTTGTGTAATCACATCAGATTTAATAGATACAACGGAACCAGTAAGATCACGCCTTTTAACCTGCCCATAGCCTATTACTACTACTTCATCAAGGTTATTTGTTCCGGCACTCATTACTACCGATAGATTTGTATTATTGTTAACAGACACTTCCTGTGCTGCAAAACCTACGTAGGTAAAAACTAATACGGCCTGATCGTTCTGAACGGTTATTTTAAACCCCCCGTCATTACCAGATGTAGTTGTGGTTTGGCTTCCTTTTACATTAATACTTACCCCGGGAAGACCTTCACGGGTTTGTTGGTTTGTCACTTTTCCAGATACCGTCCTTTGCGCATATGCAACAGAACTTAATAATAACATTAAAACGAACAAGCAATTCTTCAAACGTTTCATAAACATTGTGTGGATAAAAAGTAATTTAGGGTACTAAACTTTACTTCAGTAAAGAAAGTTTTTAGTAATTAGTAAAAGAGTTCCGTTCGCAGAAAAGAAAGAGAGAAGTGATAAAATGAGCACTGGCTGGGGTGAAGATTTCTAAATTCCATACGGCAATTTTATAGGTAATCGTTAAAGCATCAGCAGTTTCTGTACTACTTCACTTGCTAATGCAAGGCGTAATTTTAATACTGCCCTAATGTTAGTAAAGCTACTTGATGCGCATTTTTTGGAGAATACAATATCTGACTATAATGATGGATTATTTTGTAACAACAATTACTGTTAAGTGTTTAGTAATTGCACAACTTTAAAGCTACTTATAAAACTAAAAGTACAAGTGAGTGACACAACGATGTTGAATAACGGTATAATGGCTGTAACCAAATCGCTGGCAGTGATGTGCCAGGCTGCACCACAACGTTATGCTTTACTTGCGTCGCACTCTTGTACTTTTGTGCCTATGGCAGCCATGTGTTGCATACTAATTAAAACGCTATTGCACCTCGAAGTAATCAAGCCCTACCGGCCTAGCACTTAGGGCCTGCAATACAATCGTGTAATTACCTGCATTTATATACGAGCCGGTGTTACTTGAAACCGTGGCCCACTTAGTTGTAGTAGGCGGAAACTCAAGCCTTTCTTCTTTCATAATTGTACCATCGGCAGCAAGTATTTTCATAACCATTTGGGAAGCCTTACCCGATTGGTTAATGTACCTGAAGTGAAGCGAATACATATCGGCAACACCCGGAGAGATGGACCATTGGACTGCGTCGTTGTTTTTATTTATTTGTACATAAGCCTTGCCACCAAATGAATCTTTAGCAACACGGCCCCCTTTTAAAACTGCCTTTTCGGCCTCGTAACGAATAGTTGGTTTAAGATCGTAGGGTGGCTCTATAGAAGAAACGGGGTTAACAAATACAGAGTAAGGCGAGATTGATTTGTCGCCAGCAGACAAACTACCTATATTTAAAACAGCACCTTTAGTAAACCGCTTCGTAAACAGGCGATAACGGGTTCCGCCATTCTTGTCCGTTTCAAAATACTTTGTTGATTCTGCAAAGGGTGTAAGCCAGTTAGGCTTTGCTGAAACAGAAGATCCTGTTCCTACATATATATCAGCTTCTTCGTTTAATGTAAAACTTAAAGCCTCAACAGGTTTGTTAAGGGATGGCTGAATCCATTCAGCACCGTAGAGCTCGGCTGGTAAGCTGCTGAAGGTGGACGGGTCATCAGCGTAAATTTTATCGCCAGTGCTGAGCCATGTTTTAGCATGAAAGCTTTTAGAATCGCTACTATTAAGGTTTGCAATAAGCCTTTGAGGGCCTGGAGCAGGTTTTAATTTTTGATTAAGTGATGCAATGGCAATTGCAGAAATAATAGCTTGGCCCGAAGCAATTCTTGGAAAAGAAATAGTAAGCTTTCCGCCCGTTACATTTGCTGTTACCGTCTTCTTTAGTGCTTTATCATGGCCCACTTCTTTCCAGATATCAACGTCTTGTAATACCGTTTTTCCATTAACGGCTACATCAAACAAACGCCACCCTGTACAATCCATTCCTCCTCCTGTGCCGTACCATGGTTCGGTAAAAAAGAGATCGATCATATAATTACCGTCGGCAACAGGAAAATCATAAGTAAGCTTATCCATTCCATAACGAAAGGTTTGAAAAAGAGGGGAATCCTTTGTCCCACTTATGGGGTCATTCGTACTTCGCTGGCTGGCATAGAAGGCAGGGAAATTATACTCATCCGTCCACGACTTTGATCCCCATGTATTTTTATTGGCTTTGCCGTCAGCCATCCAAAGGTTGCCATTTTCATCTTTGTAATCAGGGCCACCGCAGTTTACCCGGTACCAATAATTGTAGCCGCTTTGTGGCTTTAGTAATGGCTTTGCATCTTGCTGTAAAGTACTATAACCCGGAGCGGCGGGTAGATGATTTAAAACAATATAATCGGTTGCCACAACTTTGCCTCCAACCCTTCCTTCGGCATATAAAACATTGTAATTAACCGGCACTTTATCCCACTGGAAATGGGTACCAATGCTGCCTCTTGTTCTCTTGCCGAGTGAAACGGATCTCACGTCATTAAACAGTTCTACTTCATCGCAATTTGAATAGACCGTAATACTATCTTTTATTCCAGGAGCCATCCACCTACTTGGCCATGTGTGTGACACTATGTACACCATAGGCTCTTTGTCTTTTGGTGCATAATTAGCACGGAACATGTAGAAGACGTCAAGTGGTTCTCCCCATGGAGTTAGCAAGCCTTTGTAATTAACAGGCCCTATCCTGTCAAGTTCTCTAAAACCCTCGCCCCCTTGTACCCTACCCGGATTTTCGTGTGAAGTAAAGAGCCAGTGAAAATGACCTGCAGTACTATCTTTAACAGACTCTGCTAATCGAACTTTCATTTCCATTAGTTGTGTCATCCGGTCTTCGCTTAATATGCCGTTTTGCTGGAAGGGACCCGAAGTGTGTAGATCCAGGCTTCGCCATGCTCCATACTCTCCTACCAACAACTGCCGCTTTAAATCTTCTCCATAAGTAGCAGGATTACCGCCGTAAGTACCTGTCCAGTTTTGCGGTACATTCCAGTCAGTTCCTTCGCCACCATTGCAGGTTGTAACAGGGCGCTGAATGGAAGCAGTAGGATCGAGTTGCCTGATAAACTCTGTACATTCTTTAGCGAAATCTTCGGGTATCTTACTTTCATTTTGCAGCCCCCACATTACTACTGAAGGGTTATTTCGGCGCTCCTTTACCCACTCTGCAATAAGCGCTTTAAAGTTTGTACGAAACTCAGCGTTATCATACCATGCGTGAGCAGAAAACTGGGTCCAGTTTAATATGCCCAGCTTATCCCAGTAGTCGTGGTACAAAAGATTATGTGGTTGGTGTGCATCGCGAAAAGCATTATAACCTGCTGCTTTTATTTGCATCACCCTTGTTTTGATTTGTTCTTTGTCAAAAGCATGGCTCTTGCCCATCATGTGCTCATACTCGCAGGTACCATTTATAAAAACCGGCTTGCCGTTTAATAGAAATTGTTTTGAAGCAGAGCTAGCGGAAGGCCAGGTAACCCAACGTATACCGTAAGGCGTTTTAAGTTGATCAATTACTTTTCCGTTTTCTACAAGATCTGTAACAACCGTATAGAGATAAGGATCTTCCAACGACCAAAGGTGTGGGTTGGTAATGGAAGGGAACCTTTGTTTCGTTTGTAACGTGGTGTTAGGGGCAACCGTAATTATATTTTTTACCTGGGCAACAGTTGAACCTTTAGCATCAACCAGCTTATTTATAACAGAAACGATACGAGGCGTTCCCTTATAGTTTCGTAACTCAGTTTCTACATTTAATTGAGCAGAGGCTGAAGAAATTTTTTCGTCATTCCAGATGTGAACACCGAAGGGTTCTATGCGTACCGGGTCTGTTGCTATTAAATGAACCGGGCGGAAAATGCCGAGGGGTTGAGAACCTTCACTCCAGCCACGATCGTCTGAACAGCCTCCGCACAGCCAGGGAAGATCATTGATCATTGAAGGATGATCTGCACGAACAGCTAGAATATTTAACCCGTTTAAGTGAATAGCATTTGTAACATTGAGGGTAAAAGTTGTACGGCCACCAGCATGCTTGCCAACCTGCTTTCCATTTAACCACACGGTGGCGTAAGAACCGACGCCTTCGAAAAGTAGAAAGTATTGCTTTCCTTTATTTTGGCTGGTTAACTTGAAGTTTTTACGATACCACGCATAGCCATGTTTGTTACCATGGCGTAACCTTCGATAGCCTTCGTATTGATCCCAGTTGTGAGGTACGGTTACTTGCTTCCAGTTTTTATCGTTAAAAGCAGCGGTATGAAAACTGGCATAATTACCAGTATTGGTTTCTGCACTTACTGTGCGCCAGTTGCTGGATAAATTGATGTTTGTACGAATGCCAGGCTGGCTATACAAGTTGCCGGCAGGAGTAATGCAAGCAAGAATAAAAAGGCTACATAAAAATCTGAAAGTATTTTTCATTGTCTTTCCCTCACGTTTAACTGGGTAGCGTAAAGAAAATGATTTTTCGTTCTCTTGAAGGTTAAAATAATTAGCATTGCCCTGTGGGCTGAAGAAGTGGTTACTTGTCTTCCTGTTGCTTTTTGAACAAAACTATCAATGCAGGGCACAGGGGTGAGAAGCTTTTGCTATATTAAAACCATGCTAGAAAAAGCTGCGTAAAGAATACAAAAGTACAGTGAGTGACACAACGATGTTGGGAGAAGTACAAAATGCTTACAACAAAATATTTCAGTTACTGCCTACACTACTAAGTTTGTTTGAAGCTGCTTTATCAACTAGCCATATTACTTCACCAATTTTAGGCTTAATAAGCTGTGAAGGATATTTATAGGGGTTGTAAGCACCCTCAAGCACGTGGTGTAAGGCGTGTGATTTTTTTTCTCCGGATACTGAGAAAAGAATTTTTTTAGCAGCATTTATACACGGTGCAGTAAGGGTGATGCGATACATAGATTGGGGCGCCAAATAGTAGGCCTGCACCAAACGCTGTTGTTCGTTTAGAACATCGGTACCCGGGAAAAGAGAAGCGGTGTGGCCATCGTCTCCCATGCCTAATAAAATTAAATCGAAGCTGGGAGTTGTGTTATTGAAATGCTGTATTAACTGGGCTTCATACTTTATGGCAAATTCTGCAGGTTCCTCGTGGGCCCACATGGGAAAAATATGGTCTTCGGGAACCGGCACATGATTTAAGAGTGATTCAAAAGCCATTTTTGCGTTGCTGTCTTTATCGGTTAATGGCACCCAGCGCTCGTCACCCCAAAAAACATAGGTTTTACTCCAGGGCATTTGTTCTTTGTAAGGCGGCTGGGCTAACAATTCGTACAATCTTTTTGGAGAAGAGCCGCCTGTGAATGCAACAGTAAACCGGCTATTAATATTTACAGCATCGATGGCTGTCTGCAGAAATATTTCGGCGGCTTTTTTACTTAAGCTTTCCAGATCTTCAAACACCTGTACCATTTCCGCACTTTTAATGATTGTTATTTTTAAGTGTATGTACTGCCCACGTATGTCCTTCACGGGCAATTAATGCTTCCGCATTTTCTGGCCCCCACATGCCTGATGCATAATTTGGAAATTCAAGCGATGGTCGCGATTGCCAGGCTTCTAAAATGGGTGTGATAACTTCCCACGCTAACTCTACCTGGTCTGACCGCATAAACAAAGTTGGGTCGCCCTGCATAGCATCTAAAAGCAATGTTTCATAAGCTTCAGGTGCTTGCTTCGAGCAGTTATAATCGAAGACCATTTCAACCGGGTTTAATGCCATCTCAAGCCCTGGTTGTTTTGCTGTAAACCGAAGCCTGATATCCATTTCTGGTTGAATATTTATGGTAAGCCTGTTGGGCGACATACCTTCAGAGTAGGCAGTAGGAAAAGTTAGGTGAGGTACAGGGCGAAACTGAACAGTTATAGAGGACACTTTCTCCTGCATGCGCTTGCCGGTTCTTAAGTAAAATGGTACGCCCTGCCAGCGCCAATTGTCAAGGTAAAATTTAACCGCTGCATACGTTTCAGTGTTTGAGTTTGGTGCGACGCCTTGCTCTTCCCGGTAGCCCGGCACCTTTTTTCCTTGTAGCCAACCGCCTGCATATTGTCCCCGAACAGCATCTTTATTTACATCTTCAGGTTTAAACCTGCGGATGGCATGTAATACATCCACTTTCCTGTTTCTAATCTCTTCTGCCTGGAAAGAAATAGGTGGCTCCATTGCTACCATACACATCAATTGCAACAGGTGGTTTTGTATCATATCTCTAAGGGCACCCGCGCCTTCGTAGTAGCCTCCGCGATCTTCTACACCTACTTCTTCTGCTACAGTTATTTGTACAAAGTCTACATAATTGCGGTTCCAAAGTGGCTCGAATAAAGCATTGGCAAACCTGAAAGCCAATATATTTTGCACTGTCTCTTTTCCCAGGTAATGGTCTATCCTGTAAATCTGGCTTTCATGAAAAGTATTTGTAAGCAGCTTGTTTAATTCACGGGCCGTTTCTAAATTATGGCCGAAGGGTTTTTCAACTACAATTCTGTCTTGTGCCGGAATATTTGCAATGCCAGCCTTATGAAGATGAACAGTAGCAGATTCAATAAACTGTGGCGCGACGGACAGGTAAAATAACCTGTTGGCACGAACGCCAATACTTTCATCAAAGTCATCTAATTTCCTCGAAAGGTCGGCGTACGATGCTTCGTTATTTATGTCAGACTTTAAGTAACTGATTGAAGTTTTAAAGTCGTTCCATTTATGATCTTCAGGTTTGCCGGAGCGAGAAAATTCTTCTAAGCCTTCACCTAATCGATCACGATAGTCGCTATCGTTTAACTCGGTACGGCCGAGTCCTATTATGGCAAACTTTCCTGAAAGCCATCCTTCAAGATACAAGTGATAAAAGGCGGGGATCAACTTTCGTTTCGTTAGGTCGCCCGTGCCACCAAAAATTACTATTACAACAGGAGCAGGACTTTTGCCTGTTTTCATATAAAATATTTAAGAGATGATTTTCTTTTTAAAAGCAGTGTCTACCTTTTAAATGAAAGACAAGGAAGTTTTCTTGGGCCAGGGTTTCCCACTACTATTAAGCTTTACTTGCGTCGCACTCTTGTACTTTTTTGTTCTTTATTCAGCATGGCAAATTAATAGTTGTTCATTTTGTATTAATCCCATTCGGTATGAAAAACCCCTTCCTGGTCTGTACGTTCATAAGTATGCGCGCCAAAATAATCACGTTGTGCTTGTATGATATTTGTTGGTAGTCGTTCACTGCGATAAGCATCAAAGTACGACAGGGAAGACATTAAGGCCGGCATAGGAATTCCTTCATCAATAGCCAGCTTTATTATTGAACGAGTTGCCATTTGTCGTTTAAGTAACTCTTCACCTATTTTCTCGTCGAGTAAAAGATTAGCCAGTTCTCCGTTGTTCTCGTACGCTTTTCTTATATCTTCCAGGCAGGCCGCACGAATAATGCAGCCACCTCTCCATATTTTGGCTACATCTTGTAAAGTAAGGTTGTAGTTATAAGCTTTAGAAGCAGCCCCTAATTGAACCATGCCCTGCGCATAGGTAGTTAGCATAGCAAAGTAGAGAGCGTTCTTAAGCTCATCCAACACCTTTTGCTTATCAGTTGCATTTGTATTAACAGGAGAATGAACTAATTGTTTTGATGCCTGTACCCGTTGAGCTTTATAAGCAGAAATATCACGCATGGAGACTGCCATATCAATCGTGGGGATAGGCACATGTAAGTCCATTGCGTTTTGCGATGTCCACTTGCCTGTACCTTTTTGGCCAGCTTTATCCAGGATCATATTAACCAGTTTCTTGCCGGTTACCTCGTCGTTTTTCTTAAGTACCTCTGCAGTTATTTCAACCAGGTACGATTGTATTTCAGATTGATTCCACTGTTCAAACGTTTGTTGTAATTCATCATCAGTTAAACTGAGACCACGTTTCATTAAATCGTACGACTCCGAAATGAGCTGCATGATTCCGTACTCAATTCCGTTGTGCACCATTTTTACGTAGTTGCCTGCGGAGCCATTACCTAAATAAGTAACACATGGCTCACCATTTACTTTTGCGGCCACAGCTTCAAACACAGGACGTAGTCTTTCATACGCGGCCTTATCTCCTCCCGGCATCATACTGGGGCCATATCTTGCTCCCTTTTCGCCACCAGAAATACCCATTCCAAAAAAGTGGATCTTGCTTGCTGCGAGTTCTGCTACCCGCCGGTCTGTATCAGGAAAGTAAGAGTTGCCGCCATCAATAACAATGTCTCCGGCTTCTAGGTAGGGCAACAGGTTTTTTATTACCGCATCTACAGCTTTGCCTGCTGGCACAAGAAGCATAATAGCTCTTGGCTTACTTAAGGCGCGTACAAAATCTTCAGCAGAGGTGGTTCCAAAAACAGGTTGACCAGGAGTAGTTTCGGCTTTGAGGAAATCAATTTTAAGAGGATCGAGATCTAAGCCTGCTACTGAAAAATTATGATCGGAGATATTGAGGAGTAGGTTTCTACCCATCACGCCTAAGCCAACTACTCCAAAATTGTATTGCGTATCGTTCATTCTTTAACTGATTGAATAAGGAAACTAAATTTATAAAAACATCATCCTCTGCTATGTTATGTGAAGAGGTAATAACTAGTAAAAGATAACTAAAAATTAGACCAGCCCCTCGTTTTACATGGCTCGGTTGTGTGAGGTGGGGAGAGTTGTTGAAGGAAGTACAATTAGTACAAGTGAGTGACACAACGATGCTTAATTGAAAAACCAAAGCATGTAAAAAATGAATTCTACACCCCTAAATCGTAACGGGGCATCGACTTTTTTTCTAGAGCAATTAACTTGTTTAAGCGTCTTTGAAAACGTTCTTCGCCTTTGTATTCAGCTTTTAGAAAAGCTTGTATAATTTCCCAAATGAGCATGGGACCAATTACTCTTCCACCTAGGCAAATCAAGTTCATCGCATCGTGCTCAACACCCTGGTGAGCAGAATAACTTTCGGTAATTAATGCGGCTCTTACACCCACAAACTTATTGGCTGCAATAGAAACGCCAACACCGCTTCCACAGACGGCAATACCCCGATCTACTTCACCTGCTGATACGGCTTTTGCCAGTGGAACAATGATGTCAGGATAATCGTCGTTAGCATTAAATTCGAAAGCGCCATAATCGTTTACTAGGTGCCCGGTTTGCCTTAGCTGGTTAATTAATCCCTGCTTTTGATCGAATCCTGCATGGTCTGCAGCAACACCTATTTTCATCGTGGTGATTTTTTTAGAGGTGACTTTAATTTGAGAACTTCTGTAAAAATAAAGCTAGCTATTATTAAAGTATAACAGCTAGCTATTCCGCAATATTTACAATGATATTACTTAGTGAAACTTACAGTGGCTGAAACGGTCGTTTTATTTTTTATAGTTTGTGCACCTGGTTGGCTGCCTCCTACAGACACTGTTATTTTTCCGGGGAGTTGATTTGGCTTACCCTTGTTATCGTTTAAGGAAAGGTCGTTGGCTGTTAATATAAACTGAACCACTTTACTTTCACCAGCTTTTAATGCTATTCGTTTAAAGCCCTTCAATGTTCTTACTGGTGCTTGTGTTGCTTGATTGGTATGAGAAATATATACTTGAATGACCTCTTCACCACCCATTTTACCAGTGTTAGTTACCCGTACACTTATTGGAACGCTCTTGCCTAAGCCGGCAGTAGCAGGGATCTTTAAATCAGCATATTTGTAAGTAGTATAACTAAGTCCATGCCCAAAACCATATAACGGTTGTCCTTTAAAATATCGGTAGGTTCTGTTTACCATCGAGTAATCATTAAAGTCAGGAAGGTCAGCATCTGCTTTATAAAAGGTAACTGGTAGGCGGCCTGCAGGATTATAATCACCAAACAAAACATCGGCAATTGCAGTACCTGCTGATTGGCCACCATACCATGCATTAACTATTGCCGATATATTTTCAGCTTCCCAGGGGATAGCAATTGCACTGCCTGTCATCATTACAAATACTACAGGTTTACCAGTTGATTGTAAAGACTTCATCAACTTTGTTTGAACCGGGGGTAGTAATATAGAAGTACGATCTCCACCGTTGAAACCAGGAAAATCCACTTTCATTTCTTCACCTTCCAATTGGGGAGAAATACCACCAACATAAACAATTGCATCAGCATCTTTAATGCGATTTGCCAGTGCGCTAAAATCAGTTGGTTCAAAACTGCCTGCCCGTAATCTTACAGATGCTTTACCATGGCCCTGATAGTATTCAACCACGATTCGGTAAATTTTATTCTTCTCGCTTTGAAGTTTAAATGTTCTTGCACCCCACCTGTTTCTTGTCCATGCATTTAATTGCTCCTTTCCATCAACCAGCACACGATAGCCATCATCAGCCTCTACTTCAAATGTTATATGACCGGTAGTATTAGTGGCAAAATCAGTTGTGTAACGTGCCGAAAAGTTATACGCTTTCAGTGTTCCTGTAACAATTTCCCCTTCCTGCCAAAAGTTGTCTATGCTCTTTTCCATTCTTGTAAGAATCGGTTGTCCGCTTAATTCTATATTGTTGAAATACTCTGCTTTAAAACCCTGCTTGCCTTCCAACGAATATTGGTTGCTTAAATCTGCATAAGCAAGTAAAGTATCGTTGGTAAAATTTATTGCTCTTTCGTAGACCACTTCAACATCTTTTCCTAGCTTATTTTTTATGCCTTGCAGTGCAGTTACAATTTCAGAAGGAACACCATTATAATTACCCAATACAGCAATGGAATTATCAGCGTTAGGACCTAGCACAGCTATCTTCTTTATATTCTTTCTTAACGGCAGGGTATTGTTTTCATTTTTTAGTAGCACGATTGATTGCCTTGCCATCTTTAATGTGTGTGCTTTGTGTGGTGCACTTTCTAAAACACTAGATGGTGTTTGCGCATACCTAACCATTGATGCAGGATCAAACATGCCTAATCGAAAACGTATCATAAACAAACGCTTTATTGATACATCGATTTGCTTCTCTGTAATCAACCCACTTTGTACTGCTTGTACCAACGCTTTGTAAGCATCAGTTCCGCAATCAATATCAGTTCCATGCATAACTGCATCCGCAGAAGCATGGGCAGCATCAGGATGTGTTTTATGATTTTTAAAGAAGTCATCAATTGCCCAGCAATCTGAAGTTACATAACCATTAAACTTCCATTGATTGCGAAGTATGTCCACCATCAATAAATCGCTACCACAACAAGGCTGTGAACGAAACGCATTGTAGGCACACATAACACCAGCAACATTTGCATTAACTATTAGTTCTTTAAAAGCTGGTAAGTAAGTATTCCAAAGATCATGATCAGAAGGTGTTGCATTAAATACGTGCCGTGATGGTTCAGGGCCACTGTGTACTGCATAGTGTTTAGCACATGCAGCAGCCTTTAAATATTTTGGATCTGTTCCCTGCAAGCCACGAACAAATGCATTACCTAACATAGCCGTTAGAAAAGGATCTTCACCATAAGTTTCTTGTCCCCTCCCCCATCTTGGATCGCGAAAGATATTGATGTTAGGCGTCCAGTAAGTAAGGCCTACATAACGCTGTCCGCTCTTACCTTCTTCAATTGCTTTGCTATAAATCGCCCTTCCTTCCAAGGCAGAATAATCAGCCATTGTTTTTAAAGAATTCGTATCGAAGGTTGCAGCCATTGCAATAGCCTGCGGATAAACAGTAACCTTATAAGGAGTACGTGCAACACCATGCAACACTTCGTTCCACCAATCATATGCAGGTATGCCAAGTCGTTGAATAGCCGGCGCAGCATTCAACATTTGCGCTACTTTTTCTTCCAACGTTAACTTGCTTACCAAATCATTTACACGTGCTTCAAATGATAAAGAAGTGTTTTGAAAGTTATGTTCGTACTTCTTAGTTGTTTGGGCATAAGAAGAAGTAGTTATAACAACAAAAACAATGGCATAACTTATCCAGCTTTTTACCTTGATGCTTTTACAATTCATGGTTAAACTATTATTCAATTATAGAATTTTACTAACAACAAGCAGAGATCCTTCTGCTCATAAAAGTTATGTAAGTACAAGTGAGTGACACAACAATGCTTAATAGCTATTCAACTGTGGGCTCACAAAAAATTTTATTTATCCCTTATTTTATTTCACAACTAAAGCACTCTATTTTATTTATTATGTACTTAGCTTTTGTGCTACTATTAAACATCGTTGTGTCACTCACTTCAACTGAAGTATGCTAACTGAACAACGATAAATTCTCACTTAAAATACTTTTGTGCATACTGAATAAATGTAGGCCAGTTAGGGCCAGTTGTATGTCCGCCACTATGTTGCCTCCACGCAACTTCTCCATCTACCAACGCTGTTTCAATAGCAGGAAATTTGGTTGTACCTAAATCTTTTTTACCTAAAAGTTTATATACCGGTCCTGCATGTACACCACCTAAAAACATCCCTTGCGCATCAACCCATCTTCCCTCAACAGTAGGCGAACCTGAACTTATAAACACCGGACGTGGAGCGCACAATGCTATCAATTGATGTGCATCAACAGGAAAATCATTTGGTGTTAAAGGACCGGCATACTTAATAAAATTTCCTGCGAACCAATGGTACTCTCCTGACGATGCCAAGTTTTCAACCTGCTCGCCATAAACTCTGCGTAGAATTTTTGCACCGCCTGCACCAGATGAACCAATAAAGCCAATTGCAAAACGAGGTTCATAAGCCATAGCAACTAACGCAGCTTTACCATAACGTGACAGGCCTTCAATGCCTAATCTTTTTGTATCAACTGCTTTATCTGTTTCCAAATAATCTATAGCACGACTTGCTCCCCAGGCCCATGCTTTTAGCGTACCCCAATCATCTGGTTTACGTAGTTGTCCTTTGTTTACTAATCCAATTATTCCTTGTGATAATCCTGCACCATTATCTGCCTGGAAGCTCGTAGGAACAATGACAGCGGTGCCCCAACCTTGCTCAAGCAATTGCTGTTGCCAACCTTTTTCAACAGGTGTACCGGCAGGTGGAGCAGGCATTCTAAAACCAGGAGGAAATATAAAACCAAACTCAAGTATAACAGGAACAGGGCCTTTAGCATTAGCGGGAGTAATAAGTGAAAGTTGTATATCAACTTTTATGTCAGGATAAGATGAATTATCCACGTGACCGATTATCTTCTTGCTTACAGCTTTTATATCGGCAATCGTTGTATCGGTTGTACTGGTAACTTCCCAATTTACCTTGGGTAAATTTTTAGGTGTTCGACCGTAAACTTCCCTGTCAAAGTCTTCTACTATTTCAGGCCTTCGTTGTGACCACCAAATTTTTGCATTAGTAACTTTCTTACCATTTTTCAATAACAACTGATCAGGAAGTAAGGTGTAAGGAGAAGCTTTTGATTCGTCAACGTTCGCAGCATTTGGTGCTTGTGGATTACCTGATGGACCTGGTCTTGTTGAAGTGATTCCTAATTGCTTCAACATGAAATTGTAATCCTTCTGTGTGGCTTTGTTTATGCTATCACGTCTAAGGCTATCAGCAGGTGAAAGTCTTCCAAACTGACCATTAACTTGGAATACAAAAGCAGCACAGGTGATAAGTATGATTGTGATTTTTTTCATTAGATCCTTAATTGTTTTTGGATAGCATTACTTAGTTGTGGCATCAGTTCTGAAAGGTGATGCTGGTAATCCCTCCTTGTTATAAAGATTTGGATTAACAGGATTATCGCCCCACGCATATCTTACATACATGGGATTTGTTACTTCGTTATTCCATACAATCACTTTGTCTCCTTCAATCTTTGTTTTAGCCCATACAAATTTTTTATTAGCACCAGCTATTGCAAACTCAGCAGGCTCTTCATCATCATTTGTTATTAATCCTCTGCCCACATTAGTGAATGTTAGCGTTATCTTACTACCGTTGATTATTGATGATTGATAAACCGGACCTGTTGGAACAACATCTTTTTCACCATAAGAAACATTCATTGCTGCCGCCGCTAAACGTTCACCCACTTCTTTTTTGCGATCCGGATGAATGTCGTTCCATTCGCCTAAATCAATTGCTACAGCCATAGCAGTATTTGGAACAGACAAAGACTTTAGTTGTGCCTCTCTAAATGCAGCCCATTGGCTTTCAGTTGGCAAGTAACTAAACTCCATAAAACCGGGAAGCTGAACATATAAAAAAGGAGCATTTGGTTGTTGCCATTTATTTCTCCAATCAGCTATCAATGCAGGTTGAAGCCTTGCATACTCATCCGCACTTCCTGTATTAGATTCTCCCTGGTACCAAAGAAAACCTTTGACAGCATAGTTAACCAAGGGCGCAGCCATTGCATTATATAGCGCTGCGGGTTGGTTTTGTGCATCTATTCCACCTCCCCCACCAATACCTCGTTGAGGTATATTCACCTGGCCTACGTTGTAATCCCAGTAACCTTTTAAATCAATAGTATCCTTACCTGCAATTAGCTGGTAAGGCTTATCTGGAACAAAGCCGCCTTTACCAGCGTTGTTTGTAACACGGATAACAAAAAGATTTTTACCCGGCTTTAATGAGCCGACAGGTAAAGCATATCTTCTTTGAGGATACATATAACCTGTAGTGCCTATTAGTTTACCATTTACATATAGAGCATCTGCATCTACAATTCTTCCTAAAAACACTTTAGCAGGAACAGTTGTCATTGATGCTGGTACGTCAAATTCTCTTCTGTACCATACTACACCATCGAGGTCTCTTATTCCCTGGTCTTCCCAATACCCAGGAATGTTGATTGTACGCCAACCTTTAGGAACATAAGAAGGATTGAACCAAGGGGTTGATGCAGTTAATCCTTTGTCTTCCGGCCGTGGCGGCATGACACCTGTAAATGCTCTTCTATTAAGGCTGTTTACGTAAGCAGTGTCTTTGTTTTTTTGAAGTGTACTTAGGATATTAGGAAATTCTTTAAAACCTTCTTCACTCATCCATGCTTCTATTGGAACGCCTCCCCAGCTTGCATTAATTAAACCAATAGGCACATGATATTTCTCATATAATTTCCTGGCAAAGAAATAGGCAACAGCAGAAAATTGTCTAATATCAGTAGGGTTAGCCGACTTCCAACTGCCACCTGGAAGATCTGCTTGAGGCGCTTGCAGGCTAGCAACATTTGGAACCCAGAAATGTCTTATCTCCGGATAGTTTGCTTTTGCAATATCGTCCGCGTATCGTATGCTGTGTAATTCCATTTGATGCACCATGTTTGATTGCCCGGAACAAAACCACACATCACCTATCAAAATATCTTTGAGGGTGATGTGGTTGCTTGCATTAATAACCATAGTGTAAGGACCACCCGCTTTAAGCGGCGAAAGTTGAATGCCCCACTTACCCCCTGAACCTGCGGTTGTTTTATATTTCTTATTTGCAAAACTTACCGTTATCTTTTCACCAATTGAAGCCCAGCCCCAGATGCTTACTTTAGTATCTCTTTGTAAGACCATGCTATCTCTTATAAGCTGAGGCAGCCTTACTTCTGCACAAGCAGAAGTAAGGAATAATAAAATGATTAAGATGGATAAGAGAAAACCTTTCATTCTTTTTGTTGAGCTAATAATTTAAATGTTTGTAATTGCTAAATAATGGTTTGCGGTACAAGAGTGCGACGCAACGATGTTTAATAGAAGAGTGGTGCCTGGTACATAAAATCTAATTATATGTTTAACACTTATTACAAAAGTGTAAGGTGAAAACAAAACGGCAAGAATTGTATAAACAAAACTTGCCGTTTTCTTAAGATCTTAAATTTATTTTTTTGGAGTTACCTATGATACTATTCTTTTACTGGCCTCTTAACGCTTGGAGGACTGCCCCATAGGCTGGCTTTTTAGCAAAGTTCCTGTCAAATAAAAGCGGATAGTCATTTCCGTTTTTATACAGCCAGCTTGTAGGATCATCAACACCCCAGATCGTGATACCGTGACGCTGTGCTGCAGGAACATTCTTAAGATAAGAATTAACAACGTATTTGTACATGTCGGCCTGGTAAGATAGAGTTGTTGGAATAGTCGAGAATGCGGTCTTATCTCCCGGGTTAACTCTTACATCTAATTCCGATACCCGAACCAATAATCCGCTTGCTGCAAGCTTCTGAAACATTGCATCAATACCATTGTAGGTAGTATTTATACTCATGTGCATTTGTGTTCCGATACCATCTACTTTAGCACCCCTGGCCTGCAATTCTTTGACGTAGGCTATAAGTGAGTCTAATTTAATGCTATTTGATTCTAAATTATAATCGTTGATAAAAAGCAAGGCACTTGGATCAGCAGCCTTAGCATAGTTGAACGCCTTTAACGCATAATCTCTTCCCAGGTATTCGGACCAAACAAACATATCAGCAGGAGCAACAGCAGGCACGGTATTCACATTGTTTCTAATAGCGCCACTTTCTGTGAACAATTCGTTTATTACATCCCATGCTTTTATTTTACCCGCATATCGTTGTACAATAGTAGTAATCCAACTACTTAAAGCCTGATCAACCTTGGTAGCTATTTGTGTACCTGATGGAGCAGCTACTACCTCTTTCACGCTTACATCGTCAATAAAGTATGTGTTTGCTGCCTGGCCTAAATCAAATAAAATCGTAGTAGAAGATAAACTAGCGGTAATCGTCCAGGTTACTTGCTGATAAGAGGTACCTATAGTTTGGTCTCCCTGGTATTGAGGGCTTGTAGGGCCTGACGAAAGCCTGATAGAACCCCCGGGCGCTGTAGCTTTTACCCAATAAGAAATAGCATACTGCTTACCAGGAGTAGTTGAAAAAGCTGCACTTGACACTTGCACTCTCCATTGATTGCCAGGATTGGCAACGGGGTTAACCACCTTCATAGTTCCTGTGCCGGAATGGGCATCAGCTGCCCCTGTATTTGCAGTAACTGTCGCACCTCCCGTGGTATTAAATACTGACCAGCCATTTAACCCGGCTTCGAACCCCGCATTATTAGTAAGTAATTCTGTAGCGGCTGAAACTGTTATCCCGGCAAAGCTTTTTAGGTATCCAGCACTTTGTTGCTGGTGCCACCCCAAAACATGCCCAAAAACTGTTATCCCCGCAGGATTAACTGCATTGAAGAGTGCATCAGCAGTAGTAAAATTATATGTACCATTACCTTGGAGAATTGAACTTTGTTTCATTTCATTACCGAACGTGACGCTGTTAGCTTCTCTAAGAACTGTAGCGCGATATGCACTGTTATTCATAAAAAGGTTACTCTCAATTGCAAAACCTACAGGAAATGTTGCGGCAGATTTAAGAGGGCTGCTAGTATCACTGTAGTTTGTTGTATTTAGGATACCGATATTATCAATATCCTTTTTGCACGAAACCAAGGCAGATGAGACGAGTACAGCAGGTACAACATACTTTAATATATTTTTCATTTATGACGTTTTTACAATAAGGATAGTACTTAATACCCTTATAATTAAATAAATCAATAACCAGCGTTTTGAAATTGCTGCTTATTATCAACTGCCGTGTTTTCTAACTGAGACCGAGGAATAGGTCTAAAAACGTGAAAGTCTTTTATGTTAGGCGCACCATCAGGATTAAAAGCTTTAACTCTTTCCACAAGTTTGTTTCTCCTTGCTAGGTCGGGCCAACGAATACTTTCACCACAGAGCTCTCTTGTACGTTCGTCAAGAATAAAATCAATTGTCATTTGGGAAGAACTTACTGCTAAAGCTGCTCTTCTTGCAGACAATTGAGTAGCAGATAAACCGGGCCTGTAAGCCGCTCGATTTCTTAAAACGTTGATTAATGTTGCAGCCTCTCCTGTACCACCACCTGCACCTTGTATTGCAGCTTCGGCAGCCAGCAAATACAGCTCTGAAAGTTTGGCCGCAACAAAGGGTCTTCCACCCGGATCGTTTGGAATAGCCTTTTTACTATCTTCATATTTGCTAAGTGATGGATAAATGTTATTAGTAAGTGATCCTCCAATTAAATAAAATTCTCTCGGCGCAATCACCCTATACCTTTTAGGAATAGAGTTCATTGAATCTGCCTGGGCATTTGTTTTAGCCAATATAAATGCAGTATCACCAAGAGCAAAAGTTCCAGAGGCTATAGTTGCTAGCCATACAGTACGGAAGCTGTTATCATACCTGCTATCATTGTTCTTATCAGCAAAGGCTGTATTGAATAACCATGCAGTAGGACAAAATCGTCTTATAGGACGGCCGTATTGGGCTGTCCTCGTATTTGCGGGTGTAAATGCTGAACCAGATGTAGGAGACCTCACTGTTGTATAATCTGGGGTAAAGTCATTTGCTGCATCTACGCCTTTACCTCCACCAATCGCACCAGAAAGAGCTTCGTTACTATTGATATCTCCCGGAATTCTTTCTACAGAATATAAGATCTCATTGTTATAATCGTTGCCTTCTCTATGCACGTCGCCATAATCTTGCATTAAAGTAACTCCATATTTACTTGGGTTATTGATAACTTCCATAGAAGCGGCGTACGCTTTTGCGAAATCAGCAGGATCTTTAGCTGCTGAATATGCCCTATAAGTATAAGTTCTTGCTAACATTAAAAATGCTGCTGCCTTTGATAACTTAAAAGCATTCGCGGGTCTTTTATCTGGTAAATTTTGAGTAGCAAAGATGAAATCATCAATCATTGCATTATAATTTTTAACTAATAGTTCGGCAGTAGGCAACCGGTTAAAACCCTGAAAAGGATTTTGATTAAATTGTAAATCGCCAGTACCAAGATCTAAAGGCACAGCACCAAATTGTGTTACAAGACCTAAATAATACAAGCCTCTAAGGAAACGAGCTTCTGCTACCAAAACTGCTCGTGAGGTTGCATTAATAGGCACTTCAGGTGCAAAACTAACTACTGCATTAGCAAGATTAATATTATTAAAACTTCGATTCCAGGGAGTAAGAATAGCACCGTTTGCAGGGCCAAGTGTATAGTTACATATCGTGAGAAGATCACCGGCAGCACCTGTACGCGTTTGGTCTGCTGCGGTAAATTCATCAGTGCCTGCCGTTGAAACAGCTACTGCACCTTCAGGCCCATAAATCCATCTCATACCAGAATAAAGGGCATTTACAGCATTTTGAGCTCCTGAAATAGTTTTGAAATATTCAGGTGTAAAAGTTGTAAAGGGCTTTTCTTCTAGTTTTTTATTACAGTTTTGGAAGAATAACATCCCTGCAATCAAAACAATGCTTGCATGATGGCGTTTATACTTCGATTTCATTTATTGATATTTTAAAAATTAAAGATTTATGTTAGCACCTATTATAAAACTCCTTCTTTGAGGAGTAGTAGCACTTATAGTTATGACACCATTATTCCCACCTCTGAGGTTGCCGGGATTGACTACACCTCCAGCGCCTGTTTGGGTACCTTCGGGATCAATACCTGTTTGATTTCTGTAAGGGGAGAACAAAGTAGCAACGTTATCGACTGTAGCATAGAACCTGATTGATTGTGCATTTAACCTTCTAAGCTGTGCATTGTTAAAAGTGTAGCCAAGGTTAATGCTTCTGATCTTTACAAATGAAGCATTATAATAACCGAGGGATGTCCATGCAGTAGATTGAGGGCTTATAGATGCAGAGGGCATTGGGAACCAATTAGTAGGATTGTCTGGAGTCCAGTAATCAACTTTCACACCACTTCTTACTCCGTTAAGAATAGTTAGGTAAGATGAAAGTGGCTGATGAATTTGGCTGATTAATAATCCACCAAAGCGTGCATAAGCAACTGCAGAAAGATCCCAATTTTTATAAGTAAACCGGTTCGTCATTCCTCCTTGTAGTTTTGCATCGCTGTTTCCAATTACATGACGATCGTTGTCATCTATTTTACCATCGGGCACCCCGGTTAGTTTGCCAGTTGCATCAACACCATTAACATCTGCAAATTTTATTTGGCCTGGCACAGAACCATATTTTGCAGCATCTGCTGCCTCATTAATTTGCCATATACCTAATTTTTTCAAATCATATATAGAAGTCATAGATGACCCGACAAATAACTGGCTTCCTACATTTCTTTCAATTTTTCCACTTAGTTGCACTAGTTTATTTCTGTTAAAAAAGAGGTTTAGGTCGGTCGTCCAATTAAAACCTTTTGGAGAAAGGATGTTCTGAGTAGAAAGAGAAAATTCTACACCATAATTTTCCATTTTACCTACATTGGTAGTGTATGACCCAGCCACTCCAGAAGTAACAGGCAAGTTTATCCCATATAATATTTTGTCGGTTTGTGAATTGTAATAGTCAAGGGAACCTGATATCCTGTTTTTAAAAATACCAAAGTCGATACCAATGTTTATAGTTTTTGTATACTCCCAATCAAGATTAGCATTAGGAAGGGTAACTACATTATATCCCTGAACTATTGTTGGGCCGTAGTTATATCTTATTACTCCTGCCGGACCTCCTACACCATTTGAGTTATTTACTAAACCTAAGGAACCATACGGGGCTATGGATTGGTTTGATGTTTGCCCATAACCTGCACGGATTTTAAGGTTAGAAATAACGTCCAATCTACTCATAAAATCCTCACTACTAACGTTCCAACCAGCGGAAATAGCAGGATAATTATGCCATTTGTTTCCAGGAGCTAATCTTGAAGAACCATCAGCCCTTCCGGTAAGAGTTAACAGGTAACGATCGTTAAAAGAATAATTTAATCTGCCCATATAGGATAACAGAGCCGATCTAGATTCACCCCCTCCTAATACAGCAACTGGGTTAGGATCTGATTGTCCTAAATTATACCATTGAATAAAGTTTTCGGTGATATTTTGTTTACTAACAGAAGTACTAAAACCCTGAGATTCTTGAAGGGAATACAACGCAACAAAATTGAATTTATGTTTTTTATACGTTTTATCGTAAGTAAGTAAGTTCTCAATTGTGTAGCCCCAGTCTTCTGCATTATTTACGGAAGCAGTATTACCTTGTAATGGTCTAAAATAACTGGGAGCCTTTAACGCATCATCAGAAGCCTGGAACTGTGCTGCTTGTTGTTGGGCATAACTTAAACCTAAATTTAATCGATACTTAAGTCCACCTAAAATTTGCAGCTCTGCATATATGCTATTAAAAGTGCGCAACCTTCTAATTTTATCTGACCAGCTATTATTATTATTCTTAAGTAACAGAGGGTTATATTGAGTAAGCTTATCATCGTTATTACCCACTGGCGCAAGAATAAGGTTTCCTGCACTGTCATAAGGTGTCATTAAAGGACTTAAGGATAAAAGGGGAAAAGTTGGATATACAAATTGAGAGCCGTTAGTAATATTGAGATTATTTATCGTATTTAGTCCTATGCGAATCCTTTTACCTACCCTTGCATCAATCGTTGCTCTTAAAGAAAAACGAGTAAAATCCTGACCAGGAAGAACAGATGTCTCTTTAAAATAACCTCCTCCCAATGAAAAATTACTTCCACCACCACCACCACTTACGCTTATGTTATGTTCAGTTTTTAGCGAATTTTCGTACAATAAATCCTGCCAGTCAGTATTCGTTCCTTTAGCCATACCAACTAACTCTAAAGGTTGAAAACCCTGCGCAAAGGTTGAAATGTTTCGCATTGCAATATATTCCTGCGAGTTAAAAACAGGATACTTGTTTGCAACAGAGCCTACTCCGTAATAACCGTTATAGGAAACTCTTGTTTCACCTGCTCGCCCCCGTTTGGTGGTTACAATAATAACACCATTTGCACCTCTTGAACCATATATAGCAGTAGCCGAAGCGTCTTTTAATACATCTACAGAAGATACATCAGAGGGATTAATATCATTCAGACTTCCGTCGTAAGGAATACCATCTAATACTATTAATGGATCATTTGAACCGCTAATTGATCTTATACCCCTTATTCTAATTTGCGCCCCAGAACCTGGATTTGAACCTACAGTTTGAACCTCCAGTCCTGCAGCCCTACCCTGTAACGCCCCTTGGATATTGGCCACAGGAACTTCACGTAAAGCAGTCTCACTAACTGAAGCTACAGAACCTGTTACGTCACGCTTTCTTTGTGTACCATAACCTACTACAACAACTTGCTCCAATTGCCTTTGGGATGAAGTTAAACGAATGTCTAATGGCGCAGCAGAAGTTATTCTGAATGTTCTCGTTTCATAACCCACAGCTGAAACTGAAATTGACCCATTATTTGGTACTGAAAGGGTAAATGATCCGGCAGCATTTGTACTGGTTCCGGTAGTGGCGCCAACAACAGTTACTGAAACTCCCGGTATTACCTGACCACTATCGTTGGCAACTCTACCACTTACCATAATGTTTTGGCCGAACGATAGTTGAGGCAAGCCTGAAAATAAAATACAGCAAAATGCAATCAACAGCTTTTGCAGGCTTTTGGTAGCCGTACATTTCATAATAGTTGTTTTTTTGATTTAGATAATTGAAGCGATAGGTATTAAGTACACTGAGATTTATTTATAACGTAGAGTTCAAACCTCACGGTGTTTTTTCAGCATTATTGCGAAAAAGTCTAAAATGATGGGTACAGGTATAATGGCAGTAGTAGGGTTGCATGGCAAATCGTTTATAAATACTTAAAATAAAAATCAATAAGAGAAAACTAAATTAAAGATAAAATTTTAATAAATGCAACCGATTGCAATATATTTCTAAAAATATTTCTTTTTTATATTTATTCATCTGGCTATTACCTAACTTTTAAAGTTTTCTTGATTGTATAACTGATTGCGAAACTAAAAATTGAACCGGTTGGGGTACGATGTTCTATTTACGTAATTCACTTTCTAAGCGCTGCTTCCAGGAGAAGTAAAGTTGATTATATAATATTGTTTGTGTGGGAGCAATTACACTTAGTATTTCTCTATTTTGAAAAGCTTCTTTCGCCTCTTTGTAATAACCCACACCAATACCGGCACCTAAAGCGGCACCTACACTTCCATCACACTCATACAACTCAATAGGCACCCCTGTTGCATTTACAAAAGCATTAGCGAATATGCTGCTTAAAAACATATTTGCTTTACCCGCTCTTATTACTTTTGGAGTTATGGCATTTTCTCTCATAATATCAAGACCATACCTGAAAGCGAATGCTATCCCTTCCTGGGCGGCGTGGTAAATATGAGCAGGTGTATGCTTATTGAAATCAATATTATGCATATGGGCTCCTACAATTCTGTTATTCAAAATACGCTCTGCGCCGTTTCCAAAAGGTAAAATGGATAAGCCTTCACTCCCAGGCTTTATTGATGAAGCCAGTTCATTTATTTCGGGGTAAGACAAAGTACCACTGGTAAGTGTTCTTACCCATCTATTTAAAATACCTGTTCCATTAATGCAAAGCAATACGCCTATGCTTGCGTTATTGCTATTATGGTTAACATGAGCGAAACTATTAACTCTAGATTGGGGATCGTGCGTTGGCTGATTACTTACACCATAGATAACACCAGAAGTTCCTGCAGTAGCAGCTACTTCACCCGGTTGCAATACATTAAGAGATAAAGCATTGTTAGGCTGATCTCCTGCTTTATATGTTACTGGTATGCCTGCTTTTAATGATAACTCTTCAGCTACTGCTTTCGAAAGTTCTCCGTGCGCTGCAAAAACATCTTTTATAGTCGGAATTATACTCTTCTCGAAACCAAACTCCTTCAAAACATCTTCAGATAGTTCATTCTTCTTAAAATCCCAAAAAATGCCTTCAGATAATGCAGAGGGTGTGGTAGTAATGGAGCCGGTTAATCGTTGCGCTATAAAATCGCCGGGCAACATTACTTTATCTATCTGTTCAAAAAGGGTTGGTTCATTTTCTTTGACCCAGGCGAGTTTGGCTGCAGTAAAATTACCGGGCGAATTAAGCAGCGTACTTAACGCTTTTTCTTCGCCTATATTCTTAAACGCATTTTCACCATAAGGTACTGCACGGTTGTCGCACCATATAATGCTGTTCCGCAAAACATTTCCTTCTTTATCTAATAATACAAGGCCGTGCATTTGGTAAGAAATCCCTATTGCACCGATGTCACCATGAGTATAAAAGCCTAGACTATTTACTTTTTTAATCGCTTGCTTTACATCGTCCCACCATCGCTCGGGTGATTGTTCGGCCCAACCTGATTGCAGAGAAATGATCTCTCTTTCTGTCTCAGGGTATTGTGCAGACGCGAGTGTTTGTTGTGTTGCAGCATCAACCACTGAAACCTTGATAGAAGATGTACCCAAATCAATCCCAAGTAATAGCATAATTTATTTTTTGTGCAGCTTGTGTTGCTGAAGAAATGTTATGGTTAGCTGCGTAAAGAACAACCAGTACAAGAGTGCGACGCAACAATGATGCTGTAAGAACTAATGCCTGTAACAAAAAAAATACTTAGGAAAACCAGCGTGTTAACAACAAGTCTTTTAGTTATTCTATTTTGGATTCAAGCATCAGTAATTCTATTAACCATCGTTGTGTCACTCACTGTACTTTTATTTGATAATGAGCACCGTTATGTTATGCCTTAATATCTTCAACCACGGCAGCCATCTTTTTGGAGTCCTCCAAAAACTTTGCAAGACCCAAATCAGTAAGCGGGTGTTTGAGAAGCGCAAGAATTGACTCGAGCGGTGAAGTACAAACATGCGCCCCTAATTCGGCTGCGCGAATAATATGATTTGCATTGCGAATAGATGCAGCAAGGATCTCGGTTTTATAACCTTGCACGGCAAAAATGTTAGCGATCTGTTCAATCAGGATCATCCCATCCCAACCGCTATCGTCAATCCTTCCGATAAACGGTGACACATAAGCAGCACCGGCCTTAGCAGCAAGAATGGCCTGCCCTGCAGAAAATATAAGCGTACAATTAGTGCGAATACCATTGTCAGTAAACCACTTGATGGCTTTAATGCCATCTTTGATCATCGGCACCTTTACCACTATGTTCGGATGAATGGCAGCAAGTTTTTTGCCTTCTTCAATAATGGTATTTACATCAGTTGAAAGAACTTCGGCACTTATATCGCCATCTACCATTTCGCAGATAGTAAGGTAGTGCTTGCTAATAGCTTCTTCACCTTTAATGCCCTCTTTTGCCATTAACGATGGGTTGGTAGTTACGCCATCTAAAATACCTAATGCATGTGCCTCTTCAATTTGAGAAAGGTTGGCTGTATCTATAAAAAATTTCATTTTACTACGTTTTAATTATTACAAAAACTGTTACCAGAATATGGGTACAAGGCAGCCAGTATGATAGAGGACAATTTAGCTGGATGAAACGAGCCTTCCTTTTTATTTGATATTAGATAAAGCGGTTGATAATATTCTCAAGATATTCCTGTCTTCCGCTTATTGTAGCTGGTTCACCACTCTCAACGGCATAAGCCCGCAAGTCTTCCAGTGTTAATTTACCTGCTACAAATTCCTGTCCTTTTCCACTATCAAAAGATGCATAACGTTCCTGGCGGAACTTCTTATAATCAGATTTCGTCAAAATTGCATCGGCGGTAATTAAAGCCCTTGCAAAAGTGTCCATACCGCCAACATGCGCATAAAACAAGTCAACGAGATCGGTAGAATTTCGCCTGATTTTTGAGTCGAAGTTTACACCACCACCCTGCAATCCACCTGCCTCTAAAAACACCAGCATGGCTTCAGTAACTTCCTGTATATTATTAGGAAACTGGTCCGTATCCCAACCGTTTTGATAGTCACCCCTGTTCGCATCTAATGAACCTAATACACCAGCATCACCTGCCACTTGTAATTCGTGTGCAAACGTGTGACCAGCCAAAGTAGCATGATTTACTTCGATGTTTATTTTAAAATCACCTAACAAATCATATTGTCTTAAGAAACCAATTACTGTTTCACAATCATAATCGTATTGATGCTTAGTTGGCTCCATTGGCTTTGGTTCTATGAAGAAGGTTCCTTTAAAACCATTCCTTCTTGCATAATCTTTCGCCGTATGTAAGAAGCGGGCAAAGTGCTCCTTCTCCTTTTTCATATCAGTATTAAGCAAGCTCATGTAACCTTCTCTACCACCCCAAAAAACATAGTTCTCACCATCTAAGGCAATCGTTGCATCTAATGCCGCTTTCACCTGCGCCGCTCCATGAGTTAATACATGAAAGTCGGGGTTGGTAGAAGCGCCATTCATGTATCTTAAATGAGAAAACAAATTGGCCGTTCCCCACAACAGTTTTACTCCGCTTGCCTGTTGCTTTTGTTTGGCGTATTCAACCATTGCCTGCAACCTCCTGTCGTTCTCTTTTATATCATTGGTGTAATCCACTACATCTACATCGTGAAAACAATAGTAAGGCAGGTTCATTTTGGTGATAAATTCAAAAGCCGCATCCATTTTATCTTTTGCTCTTTCTATTGCATCATCTTTTTTATTCCACTCAAATACATGAGTTGGACCTCCAAAGGGATCCGCACCATCATTAACAAACGAATGCCAGTATGCACACGAAAACTTGAAGTGATCCTTTAAAGTTTTTCCTGCTACCACCTTATTTTCATCGTACCAACGAAAGGCAAGCGGGTTATCACTTCCTGGCCCTTCATACTTTACCTGATCTATTCCTTTGAAATACTCTTTTTCGCCTAGTAAGACAGACATGACTTTAGTTTTTATATTTTCTTGAGAAGTGTTTCCTTAGTTTTCAACAGCAAATTATTCGTAAGTTATTTTTGTTGACCAACTGTAGCTTTCCATAGCATCATCGTTGCTACGCTCAGTTCAACATTCTTCTAGAAATTGAACGGGGACAAAAGTAGACTATTATATAATTTATTTTGTATAAGCCGTTATCGTTTCTATTGTTCCATCCGGTCTATGCTTAAGCTCGGTCACCTTCACATTCCTTAAGTGAGTCTTACCGCTTAACTCAGTATCATGATAGAAAATGTACCATCTCCCTTTAATTTCCACTATTGAATGGTGGTTAGTCCAACCAAGAACAGGATTTAATACTACCCCTTGGTAAGTAAAAGGTCCATAAGGACTATTACCAATAGCATAAGCAATAAAATGTGTGTCGCCTGTGGAGTAAGAAAAGTAATACTTGCCGTTATACTTATGCATCCAGGAAGCTTCAAAAAAGCGCCTATCGTGGTCACCTGCCATTAAAGGCTTACCGTCTTTATCCAATATTTTTATATCGCCTACTGCACCTTCGAAGCGCAGCATATCCTTGCTCATCTTAGCAACTTTAGGGCTCAAAGCCAGTTCTTTATTAGCGGGTTCCTGTCCATAAGAAGCATCGAATTTTCCTGTTTGCCATTTCTGCAGTTGTCCACCCCAAATTCCTCCAAAATACATGTAGGAGTTACCATCTGTGTCAGTAAAAACAGCAGGGTCAATACTAAAACTGCCCTCAATCGGTTTAGGCTCTGGCTTAAATGGTCCTGTTGGAGAAGTGCTGGTAGCTACGCCAATTCTAAAAATGTCACTTGGATCTTTAGCGGGGAAGTACAAATAATATTTGCCATTCTTATAAGCAGCATCAGGAGCCCAAAGCTGCCTCTTTGCCCAGGCAATATCTTTTATGCTTAACGCAACACCATTGTCTTTTACTTTTCCCTTTATTCCATCCATGGAGAGAATATGGTAATCCTTCATATCGAAATGATCCCCGAAGTCATTCTCCGGTGTCCCTGTTTCTATATCGTGCGATGGATAAATATAAATCTTCCCACCAAAAACATGAGCTGAGGGATCAGCTGTATAAATATGACTTACTAGTGGTTTAGAAAGAAATTTCGAATCACCGGGCTTACTGTTCTGCGATCCAACCTTACCACTTTTACAACCAGGAAAAATAATAGCAGCAACAAATAAAAGAGTAGCTGAATAAAAGAACAGGGGAAGTCTAACCATTTTCATAATGTTTTTAAACAATCGATAAAAGCAAGAGAAATAGCTACAGCTTTGCAGCTATTAAAGCACTAAATATCGAAAAGTTTTCTTTATTTGCAACCGATTGCAGTAATTATTTTAGAAAAAGTATATTTTAGCACTGTTTTAAGCTTGTAAGGGATTGTATTATTAAATAAATCCGGTTTCATTTAAAAAATGCGGCTTATCCTTTTTAACAGAAGAGCCTGCACTATAATCCTCTCACGATTTTCTTAAGACCAACTTGCTACATATGAAAAAAGCCTTATTAATTATTTTGATGTTAACTCTTTCTTTTTCAGGAAAGACTGAAAGCGGGTATCGCTTATGGCTCCGGTACGATCCAATTCCAAATCGTCAATTGGTTACAAGCTACAACAATAGTATAAGTGGAATTACCCTCAGTGGCACATCAGGAACAATTTCTGTTGCAAAAGAAGAGTTGATAAACGGGCTGCAGGGAATGCTTGGTAGAAAAGTAGTTGCGACAACTGCGGTTATAAATAATTCAATTGTTGCAGGCACTCCAACTTCATCTAACATAATTTCATCCCTTGCCTTGCAACAGCAGTTGGCAACAGCAGGTAATGAAGGATTTGTAATTGTAACTACTAAAAGTAATGGCAAGAATATAATTGCAATCGCCGCTAACAATGATGTGGGAGTAATGTATGGCATCTTCCACTTCTTAAGACTATTACAAACGCAGCAGTCTATTAAAGCCCTAAATATTGCAAGTGCGCCTAAAATAAAACTACGTGTACTGAACCATTGGGACAATTTAAACCGTCACGTTGAACGTGGATATGCCGGTGCTTCCATTTGGGATTGGCACAAATTACCCGGCTATATCGATCAGCGGTATATAGATTATGCAAGAGCAAATGCATCAATAGGCATCAACGGAACCGTACTGACCAATGTAAACGCAAACGCATTGGTATTAACCAAACAATACCTCGAAAAAGTGGCTGCCTTAGCGAAAGTTTTCCGTCCCTATGGCATCAAAGTGTACCTAACCGCAAGGTTTAGCGCACCAATAGAAATAGGTAAACTTAAAACAGCAGACCCATTAGATCCGCAGGTTCAGCAATGGTGGAAGGATAAAGTGAATGAGATCTATACTTATGTCCCCGACTTCGGAGGCTTCTTAGTTAAAGCAAACTCTGAAGGCCAGCCTGGCCCGCAAAACTATAATAGAAATCACGCTGACGGCGCTAATACGCTTGCTGATGCTGTTGCTCCTCATGGAGGCATAGTTATGTGGCGGGCATTTGTTTACAGCAACGAAACGCCTGAAGATCGCTTTAAACAAGCTTACAACGAGTTCAAGCCGTTAGATGGTAAGTTTAAAAAGAACGTATTAATACAAGTAAAAAACGGCCCTATAGATTTTCAACCGAGAGAACCGTTCTCTCCTCTCTTCGGCGCCATGCCGCAAACACCTTTAATGATGGAATTCCAGGTTACACAAGAATACCTCGGGCAAGGCACCAACCTTGTTTATGAAGCCCCCATGTTTAAGGAAGTACTCGATGCCGACACCTATCAAAAAGGCAAAGGATCAACAGTAGCTAAAGTAATTGATGGAACACTTCATGACTACTCCACTTCAGGGCTTGCTGGGGTCGCCAACATTGGAAGCGATATTAATTGGACCGGGCATTTGTTTGGCCAGTCAAATTGGTATGCATTAGGAAGACTTGCATGGGATCATACATTAACCTCCGAACAAATAGCAGACGAATGGTTGAAGCAAACCTTTAATACAAATCCATCTTTTATAAATACAGCAAAAAGAATAATGCTCGGCTCCCACGAAGCATTGGTTAATTATATGACGCCGCTCGGCCTTCATCATATCATGGGTACGGGCCATCACTATGGTCCTGCTCCCTGGGTTAGTAATGTTGGACGGGCAGACTGGAATCCTGTTTACTATCACAAAGCTGATGAAAAGGGTATTGGCTTCGATAGAACCAATAAAGGCAGCAACGCGCTGGCACAATATGCACCCGAAGTTCAAAAGCAATTCGAAGATGTGAACACTTGTCCTGAACCGTATTTGCTTTGGTTCCACCACGTGGCCTGGGACCACAAAATGAAATCCGGAAGAACGCTCTGGGAAGAATTGTGTCACAAATATTATTCAGGAGTTGATAGTGTTCGTAGCATGCAGAAAGCATGGGAAACCGTTAAGCCAATGGTTGATAAGGAAAGGTTTGAACACGTAAAGATGCTCTTAGCGGTCCAGGAAAAAGAAGCAGTCTGGTGGAGAAATGCCTGTTTACTTTATTTCCAGACCCATTCCAAAATGCCTATTCCTGGCGGTTACGAGCAGCCCAATCAAACTCTTGAGTATTATAAAAGCTTAAGTTTTCCATTTGCCCCCGGAAATGGTTAATCGTTACCATTCTTAAGAAAGGAATTATGTTACCAGCTTTTGCATTTCAATTAATCAGCC